>DVNR01000049.1 GCA_018714205.1 Candidatus Aphodousia faecipullorum | reverse complement strand
ATGCTCCTCTCAGTTGCGCCGGTAGCTCAGTTGGATAGAGTACCTGGCTACGAACCAGGGGGTCGCGGGTTCGAATCCTACCCGGCGCACCAGAATTTTGGAGCCTTGAGTTATCTCAAGGCTCTTTTTGCATCCATTTGCTCTGCCTGTTTTCTCTTTCTATTTCACCAATAGATCCGTTAAATAATCATTACACTTTTGTAGAAAACCCGTTAGTATTAGCGACGGGGGATATCCTCATTTTTTAGGAGAGAGAAATGGATTTAAAAGGAACTAAAACTGAAAAGAATTTGATGGAAGCTTTTGCTGGTGAATCGCAAGCTCGTAATAAGTATACGTACTATGCAAGTCAAGCCAAGAAGGATGGCTATGTTCAGATCGCCGCTATTTTTGAAGAAACCGCTAAGAATGAGCAAGAACACGCAAAGTTGTGGTTTAAGCTTTTGCACGGCGGTGCCGTTCCCACCACGGAAGTGAATCTTGCTGACGCAGCCGCAGGTGAAAACTTCGAATGGACGAACATGTACGATCGCATGGCCAAGGAAGCTCGTGAAGAAGGTTTCGAAGAAATCGCTTTCCTCTTTGAAGGCGTCGGCGCCATTGAAAAGGAACACGAAGCCCGCTATCTGAAGTTGCTTGAACGCGTCAAGGGCGGCATGGTCTTCACCTCCGAAGGTGACACGATGTGGCAATGCTCCAACTGCGGTCATATCGTTTTCGGCAAGCAAGCTCCGGAAATCTGCCCGGTTTGCAGCCATGCTAAAGCTTACTTCCAACGCAAGGCAGAAAACTACTAATCGTTGTTTAGTCAGCAGTTTTTAGCTTTATAAGCAAAGAGCCCGTTTTGCGGGCTCTTTGCGGCTTTAGTCTAAGTTATTTGTCACATGCGCAGTGGCAGCAATGAGCCTCAAATCCAATGTCTTCAATGGCTTCTTTGACTTTTTCTTCAGAAACTCCCATTTCATCCCACTTAACCTGACCTTTTTCAAGGCTGACTTCAACCCCTTTGGCGCCAGGCAAAGCGCTGACCGCTTCAGTGACCGCTTTCACACAATTTTGGCAATGCATGCCTTCGACTTTCATGATTGGCATTTGACTCTCCTTTGCATGAGTATTAAAAATCGACTAAGCTGAGAACCATTCTCATTATAAATGATCGGTTACAAAAGAAATTTACACCCTATAGTAACTAGAGGGTATAGATTGAATGGCAATTAAATTCGGAGAAAAAGATGTCAGTTTGCCAATTCGAATTAAAAATTACCGGAATGCACTGTGCGGCATGCTCATCACGCATTGAGCGGGTCGTTTCTAAAATGCCCGAAGTGGCCTCTGTGAGCGTTAGCTTGCCGACTAACCGTGCTCAAGTGAAGTTAAACGACGGCGTGGGGCGTGACAATGGTGTCAAGGCCGTCATTGCGCGTATTGAAAAACTTCATTTCGGTGCGAAATTGGTGGAAAACGAAGATCTCGTCGAGAGTTGGCAAAAAGAAAACGAAGAATCTCGTCAAGCATTAGCGAATCAATATCGGAAACTGACACCGATGGTTATTTTGGCTTTGGTGCTCTTATATGTTTCCATGGGTCATATGATTGGGCTGCCTTTGCCAGATTTCCTTTCGCCCGAACAGTCGTCAGTGGCATTCGCTTTAATTCAGCTGCTGATTGTCTTGCCGATCATGTATCTAGGATCTCACTTTTATAGGGATGGTCTGAGCAATCTTTTCAATGGCTCTCCTAATATGGATAGCTTAGTGGCGGTCGGCACAGGCGCTGCTTTTCTTTATTCATTGTTTTCTACACTTCAGATTCTGCTTGGAGACCCCTCGTATGCAATGAATTTGTACTTCGAGTCCTGTGGTGTTTTGGTCGCGATGATTTCCATTGGTCAATATATGGAAGCGAAATCTAAACGCAAAGCCGGCGATGCCATCGGTTCCTTGATGCGTGTTGTTCCACAAACGGCTAGACGCTATCGTGATGGAAAAAGTGAAGTGGTTCCAATTCATTATTTGGCAGAAGGTGAAACTATTTTGGTTCAACCGGGAGAAAGAATTTCTGCAGACGGTAAGGTGGTAGAAGGCACAAGTGAAGTGGACACATCGCTTTTGACTGGTGAGTCAATTCCTCGCGCGGTCACAGTGGGTGAGCTAGTGATTGCTGGCAGTCTTAATGGCACGCACCCGCTTCTAGTACAAGTGACTCATCTTGGCAATGACACCGTTTTAGCTCAAATCATCCGTTTGGTTCGTTCTGCTCAAAGTTCTAAGGCGCCCGTGGCCTCCTTAGCGGACCGAGTCAGTTTTTATTTTGTGCCGACCGTCATGATGTTAGCTGTTTTAACGTTTGTCGCATGGGCACTTTTTTCCGATGAACCCTTGTCGCTCGCGTTTAAAGCCATGATTTCTGTTTTGGTGATTGCATGCCCTTGCGCGATGGGGTTAGCTACTCCGACTTCGATTATGGTGGCGACAGCTAGGGGAGCACAACTTGGCGTTTTGATTAAAGATGCCGTCGCGTTGGAAATGGCAGGAAAAGTCGATGTAATCGCGTTTGATAAGACCGGCACGCTAACGATAGGTGAGCCCAAAGTTCTTGAAACGGTTTGCTTTAACGAGTATACGCAAGACGAGGTTCACCGTTTAGCGGCAAGCTTGGAGGTTCGCAGTGAACATCCGATTGCAAAAGCTCTGTTAAAGAAAGCCCCTTCGGATCTTTATGAGATTCAGCCGACAGTGATGCCCGGCCTGGGACTGGGGGGTGAATTAAATGGTCAGCCAATTTATTTGGGTAACAGTGCCTTGATGCTTCAAAAGGCAATCGATATTCAAGAGGCGCTCCCGGTTTTGGAAAGATTAAGTAATTCAGCAAAGACTCCTTTGATGCTTGCTGTCGGTGGGCATCTTGCCGCAGTGATCGCGATCGCCGATACGGTTCGTCCGGAATCCTCTCGCGTCTTAAAAACGCTTCGCAGCATGGGTATCCGCACCTTAATGATTAGCGGTGACAATAAGAAAACGGCGCAAACTATTGCGACAGAGTTAGGAATTGACGAGGTTTACGGTGAAGTCCTTCCTCAAGATAAAGCTCGAATTATTTCGCAATTACAGTCTGAGGGGTTAAAAGTGGCTATGGTCGGTGACGGACTTAACGATGCGCCTGCCTTAGCTCAAGCTGATGTGGGGTTTGCTGTTGCCGAGGGGGTTGATGTCAGCGCTCAAGCGGGAGATATCATTTTGATGAAGCATGGGTTGGAGTCCGTTTTGACAGCCTTGCGCTTGTCGAAGGCCACTATGCGAAATATTTTCGAAAATCTGGGATGGGCTTTCGGCTATAACATTCTTGGCATTCCAGTTGCGATGGGGGCTTTATACATCCTATTTGGTGGACCAATGCTTTCGCCGATGATCGGCGGCACCGCTATGGCGCTTTCGTCTACATCTGTCGTTTTAAACGCGTTAAGGTTACGTTTTTTCAGGTAAGGACGTAAGTGCTTATAAAATAGTGTAAAAAATAGCAGATAACAAGAATAGCCAAGCCCCTAAGCAACAACATGATGATTGCGAACATCTTTCCAATGCCTTCCATCAATGTTTCGGGGCTGGCGCTGTCTTTTTTGTCTTTGGATTTGGTGTGTTTCTCTGTCATTAATTTTCCTCAATGCGATTTTAGTCCTCTGGCGCATTGGTAAGCAAAACGGGTCACGATGATTGTGACCCGTTTGACTATAAGCCGTTGTTTTTAGAAAACTAGCATTTACTTAATTAATTTTGCTTCCATTACATCCAATTTAAGTGAAGTAAAGTCTTTGTCAACTTCAGCGGTAATTTCCATCAAGGCGTCCTTTTGGACATGAGACCAGTTTTGATCATCATCCAGTTCGACAACGACTTTTTCTCCCTTTGTGTCCGTAAATTCAAATTTTTCTTTGCTCAACTGCGCAGTGAAACGGCCGTCTAATCGAATGACTTGATCATCTTTCGCATTTTTCTTCAAGTCTGCAACAGATTGCATTTTTTGCAGGTCGAATCCTTGGGGAGCCCCTGGGTTAGTCGGCTGACCAAAACCGCTTGGACCGGCAGCAATGGCAGAAAGCGGTAATGCGAGGGCACATAAAGCGGCAGCAATCGAAACTTTCTTCAACATGTTAAATCTCCTTAATGAAGTCATTGAATTATCTTTGACTTGCAGTTTAAGCCCTAAAACTTAGTTGAAAAATAGGACAAACTTAGCGCCTGCTAAGTTTGTAAATAAATGTAATGCCAATGATGTTATTGTTTACGGTCAGAAGTCGCTTTGCTCAAAGTAAGTGTCAATAATCAAGCTTTTCTCTCTAAGAACAGGGTCTTTCCCATTTTCCGCACACCATTCCGAAAAAGTTGATCGGCAGCCGTGCATTGTTCCGTGTCCGCAGTATCGCTTAATAAATATACGAGGGTTTTCTTTTGAAATATGGCCTACGCCAGATTCACCAAGGAATACAAGCATCTTTGATCTGTCTCTTTTTCGCAAAATGGTCATGGCTTGTCTAGACAGGGGGACACGGTGAGGATAATCCTTGCCTTCTTTTCGTCTCTCTGGCGGTATTACCCAAACTTTTGTCCTAAAATCAACTTCATTCCATGTCATTTAGCAAATTCATTGACGCGAGTCGCAGTCAATGCGCCGAAAAGAATTGCCTGAGTTGAAACGCTCGAAACAAGGGCGTCGTATCGCTCTTTAAATAATTTTCTCAGCTCGCTAAAACTCTGGGCGTCGTGATGCCTGACTCGTTTGACTTTTGAGGTTAGAGCGAGGAAAAAACTAGATTGCCTCGCCAGATTGCTGGGTTCGGTTGTTTGTATAAGCCCATAACGATAGCGAGATTGAAAACGGCTCAATCCGTCCACTTAACCGAGGCGCGGTTTCTGATTTTCTTTCCAAATTGGTTCTAAAACACTAATAATATCGTCTCGTGTAATATCGGTCAGAATATGATGCCGATCACCGGAATGACATAGGTCTTAAATGTGTTTTCCCATTGTGAACGGCTTTTCGTCTTTCGTCTAGTTTTCTTTACGCACATCAAGCGGATCAATACCGTTTTCAATCATTGTCCGACATTCGGCAGCTTTCGTTTTCGCTACATTCAGAGGGATCAAGTTAACATCGCCGATTGATATGACACGGCGTTTCCTGGCAATCATGTAAACAAAAACGCAGGTTTGTTTAGTTTTTCTTCTTCTTATATAGAGGCAGTTATCAATTATTTGGAATTCATTTTGAAGGCTATCAAGAAATTTTTTGTTTACGTGCAGCATTTTTAAACCCTCAAAAGACTTTGGTATATAAATTGGTATAAAAATGATGGCGTAATTTGACAGGTTTTGTCATCGTTTTGTCGTTGGCGTTTCCAATGGCAAAAAATTTCTTTTTATTTTTCAATGAATTGTCGTGGTTTTGACGGGGTTTGTCGTGAATTTGTCGAGTTTGGTATGGCGGAAAGGGTGGGATTCGAACCCACGAACGCTTGCGCGTCGGCAGTTTTCAAGACTGCTGCATTCAACCACTCTGCCACCTTTCCGCGAGGGAGTCGCTATTTTAGCTGAAAGTTGTAAAGGGATCAATAACCATAAGGCCAAAAAAAATCGACTTTCGGATACTTAATTTATCGCTTGTTAACTTTTATATTGGGAGTGATTGATTTATCAATAGGATAGGAGGACGTTATGAGCTTCACATTTGAGAAGGAATACGGCTTATTGATTGGTGGAGAATGGGTAAAAGCTGAAAATGGGGAGACCTTTGCAACATATAACCCGGCCACGAATGAGTTGTTGAGCACATGCGCGAATGCGTCGGCAGCCGATGTTGATAAGGCAGTTCGTGCCGCTCAGGAAGCTTTTGACAGTTGGTCACGCACTAGCCCGCAAGAGCGTGCCTCGCTTTTGTTGAAAGCTGCTGATGTTATCGAAGCTCATGCCGCTCAATTAGCCGAGATTGAAACGCGCGATAATGGTAAGCCTCTGCGTGAGACAACGCTGGTTGACGTTCCGCTTTCGGCAGATCATTTCCGTTATTTTGCAGGCTGCTTGCGTTCTGACGAGGGGGCGGCGGTGATGATTGACGACAACACGCTCTCGCTCGTTTTGCATGAGCCAATTGGCGTGGTTGGTCAAATCATTCCTTGGAACTTCCCGCTTTTGATGGCTGCTTGGAAAATCGCACCCGCATTGGCGGCAGGAAATACACTAGTGATCAAGCCGTCTTCAACGACGCCGCTTTCCATTTTGTACCTTGGTCAATTGCTCAATGAGATTTTCCCTGCTGGTGTTATCAATATCGTTACCGGTCGAGGAGCTCAAAGCGGACAGGCAATGCTTGATCACCCGGGGTTTGCAAAATTAGCGTTTACCGGTTCCACCGAAGTTGGCTACAGTGTGGCCAAGGCGGCTGCTAACCGCTTGATCCCGGCAACACTTGAATTGGGTGGCAAATCAGCCAATATTTATTTCAATGATTGTCAGATGGACAAAGCGTTGGAAGGCGCTCAAATTGGCATTCTCTTCAACCAAGGGCAAGTCTGTTGTGCAGGCTCTCGAATTTTTGTTCAAGAAGGCATTTACGATGAGTTTGTTGAAAAACTCGCCCGAGCTTTCGAGGCGGTTCGAGTTGGGGATCCGATGGACATGCAAACTCAAATGGGTTCGCAAATTAATCGAAAGCAGCTTGATAAAATCTTGGATTATGTTTCAATCGGACAGGCAGAAGGCGCTCGTGTTCTGACAGGTGGGAGGGCTGCTGTGGTTCCCGGTTTCGAGGGCGGAGCTTTTATGCAACCCACTTTGTTGGTTGATGTTACAAACGACATGCGAGTTGCTCAAGAAGAGATTTTTGGACCGGTGGCAGTTGTTATCAAATTTAAGACTGAGCAAGACGTTATTGAAATGGCAAATGCCAGCGAGTATGGTTTGGGCGGTGCGGTTTGGACACGCGATATCAACCGGGCGTTGAGAGTTGCCAGAGCCATTCGCACAGGTCGGATGTGGGTCAACACATATAACGAACTGCCCGCGCACACCCCCTTTGGTGGCTATAAGAAGTCGGGAATCGGGCGCGAGACGCACAAAATGATGCTTGCTCACTATAGCCAAACGAAGAATATTTATATTTCTTTGTCAGAATCGAAACGGGGTTTCTTCTAACTTAGACCGATAGTGGCAATGCCAGTGCACCGGCTCGAACATTGCCACTAATTTGTTTTTGACATTTTTTTGCATTTTCCCGTTTGAAACTACGGTATGATTGACGTGTTTCTTTTATGGAGATCAAACCATGGTTCATGAAATCGATAGTAAAGATGTTCAGCAAGCGATTGCCAACAATCCGCTTTTCCTTGTTAGCTTTGGTGCAGAGTGGTGCATTGATTGCCGTCGTGCGGAGCCTTTTTATAAGAAGTTCTCCGAAGAGTATTCCGACGTTTTCTTTGCCAAGGTGAATGTCGGGGATCGTGATGGAGAGTTGCGCCAGCAATTGCGTGAGCAGTATCAATTCGGTCATATTCCCACGATGATTTTCTATAAAAACGGTCAGGAAGTGGATCGCATTGTTGAGGTTCAAACCCCCAGCGAACTGAAAGCTTTCATTGAAAAGTGCAAAGCGTAAAACCTGGCGAAAAAAAAAATTAAAAAAAGCTTGAAAAAGCTTTTTTGAGCAGTATAATTTCACCTTCGTCAACATCACCTAGGAAGGGTGGCAGAGTGGTTGAATGTACCGCCCTGGAAAGGCGGCATACGGTTATCCGTATCGAGGGTTCGAATCCCTCCCCTTCCGCCAAGATTCCAGTCCCAAGAGTATTTAGCTCTTGGGATTTTTTGTATCTCTAGTTTTTAGTTATTAATGTACATATGTTCAGTTGTTGTTATGTGCTATTTAGGGGATGTTGTGAATGATCATTTCATCGAATAGGACTTGATATGCGTTTCATTCATTCGCAATTATCCGCTTGGGGACTAACTCCTGAAATTTTTGGCTTTCTTTGCGCTTTGGTTCTGTTTTGTTTATTGATTTGTGTTTTACTATTTCGCGCGTTATCTGAAAAAAGAAAAGCAGAAGATTTTGTGAACAACTTAAAGTTGCAGCAGGGTAGTGAATCTGTGGCGGAACTTCGTCAAAGTGTCGGGGAGGAAATTCATAAAGCCAATGTCCAGTTGCGAATGGAACTAACCGATGGGCTTTCAAAGTGGTCTGAAACTCAGTCGAACCAAATGGCACGCTTTGCGGAAATAGTCCGCCAAATGAATGCTCAAGCAACCGATAGCGCTGCGCAAACTCGCTCCGAAGCAACCGCTACGATGATTCAAATGAGCCAGGCGATTAACACGGAACTTTCTGGCATTCGTGACACATTAAACCGCCAGCTACAAACGCTTCAAAGCAATAACGATCGAAAACTTGAACTCATGCGTCAAACCGTCGAGTCTAAATTAGAAACAACGCTGGAGACTCGTTTGACTGAAAGCTTCAAACAAGTTGCCAGTCAACTTAAGGAAGTTGAAGCTGGGTTGGGTGAAATGCGCGCTTTAGCCGGTGAGGTTGGAGAATTAAAGCGAGTCCTCTCCAATGTCAAAAGTCGCGGCACGTTTGGAGAAGTTCAGCTGGGGGCCATTCTCGAAGACATCTTACCAGGGCATTATGAGAGCAATGTGGTCACGCGTCCTCATTCCAACGAACGTGTTGAATTTGCAATTCGTTTGCCGGGAGAGGGTAAAAATCAGAAAGTGCTGATGCCGATTGATGCAAAATTTCCTGTAGAGGACTTTTTGAAGTTGCAGCAAGCGCAGGAAAAAGGCGATGTGGCAGAGGCGGAAAAGGCAGCGAAGGCGCTCGAAGCGCGATTAAAGTTGGAAGCTAAAAAAATACACGATAAATATATTGAGGTGCCTTACACCACCGAATTCGCTATTTTGTTTTTACCAAGCGAATCGTTGTATGCGGAATGTATCCGACGTGCAGGCGTGATTGAGGAGCTGCAGAACAAATATCGAATCACAGTGGCGGGACCAACAGTGTTGGCCGCGCTCTTAAACAGTCTGCAAATGGGTTTTAGAACACTGGCGATTCAGGAGCGAAGCGCCGAAGTTTGGTCTGTTTTGGGTAATGTCAAAATGGAATTCGCACGATTCACCGAAGCATTGGAGGAGATGGATAAGCGTGTGGATACTGTAAAATCGGCTATTCAGAGCGTTAAAACCAGAACAACCCAGATGGGCAAGAAATTGAAGGACGTAGAAGCGTTGCCAGGATCGGATTTTGCCGAAAGCAATGCTAATCAAGCTTCAGTTCGGGAGGATTCGTAGTGAAAAAAATTATGCAAATCGGCATCATGATCGCCTTGGGCATCATGATTATCTGCTTTGTTGTGCAGTTTGTTGTGGCTCTTTTGAAACTTTAGTTCTCCAGACATTGGCTTAAGACTTCCATTGCCTTAAGCCAATCGTTTAGCGTAATTCATAATTAGCTGCTTTTTCCAGTCTCAAAGCAATTTCAAGGAGATGGGCATCTTGATGTCGCTCTTGTCCAATCATCAGACTGACCGGTCTGTGGTTGTCTGTTTCTCCGATCGGCAGCGCGATGCTGGGGGCACGACCTATTGCCCACCAAGGAACGAAGCTTGTTGTTGCAATCGCGTCGACATGTTGTTCATTTAAAACTTTTCTTATGGCCTCTGTGCAATTGGTTGTGCTTTCCTGAAGAGCTTGTCGATAGTCGGAATTGTTTATATCAGAATTAAACTTAAGGGCATCCACCAATCGATCGATACCAAAAGGATGTTGAGGAAGGCGCATTTCGTAAAAGCGAACCAACTCTTTGAAAGTACTCGGAGTGTTTCCGTTTCCAAATTGAGATAAAAAGCGATCGAAGTCGTTTTGAATTTCCACTGAGCTGATCATTTTGTAATGGGTTTTAACTTCACTGTAGGGTACCTCAACGAATTCAATGCGCTTTGATTTGGATTTATCGATAAAGTGTTGAAGAACGGCTTTAGCTTGGCTGTCAAGTCCGTAAGGGGTGCCGGTTAGCAGAGCGATTCTCAGTGGAACGCTGTCTTGACTTTGGATAGAGTCAAGATGTTCAATCGGGCACTCAAGTGTTGCTTCATCGTTCAGGTCTTCACCTCTCATGGCCTCAATCAATCGGGCTGCCTCTTTAAGATTGCAGGCTAGTGCGCCCGGCGTGTCTAGTGAGTGAGAAATCGGAATGATCCCGTGTCGAGAGATTAATCCGACGGATGGTTTGATTCCGACAACGCCGCAGGCCATCGCCGGAATCATAATGCTGCCATGAGTTTCTGTTCCAACAGCGGCATGACAAAGCCCCGCCGCGACTGCAATCGCCGAGCCAGAGCTTGAGCCACCCGGACTTAAACAAGGATCTATGGGATTGACCCCTTGTCCGCCTAATTCAGAATAACCAGGAGGCAATTGAGTACTCACAAAGCCGGCAAGTTCACTCATTGTCGTTTTACCGAACGGCGTTGCGCCGGCGATTCGCAAGTTTCTGATACAGGTCGCGTCCTTGGCTTTAAGAGCCTTGAGAGCATAGCTGCCGGCGGTTGTCCTCAGTCCGTCAACGCAGATGTTATCCTTAACGAGCACCGCCCATTGAGTATTTGAGGCAAATTCCCGCCATTGACTGATTGCATGAAGTTGGTAATTGAGTTCTCTGATGCGTTCATTGATTAAGTGAGCAGTAAGTTTTGGTCCTCTGTAACGCTTATCCATTGCAAACCTCTCCTGGCAAAGATGCTCTCAGTTTCGCATCTTAGTTACAAAGAGGCAATCAGTTAATGTCCGTATTTTTTCCTAAATTCATCAATTGAGAGAACCGTAATTCCCAGTTTGGCGGCTTTTGTTTTGACTTTTAATACTTTTTTATCTTTGCTAAGCAAAAGGCAGGGGGAGGCGAGCGTGGCTAAGGCAAAAAATTTATCATCGTCTTGATCTTTGCAATAACGCCGAGTCGGCAGGTCACCATTGACGATCACCGTTTCTTCGATCCAGTTTTTGATAATCGCGGACTGTTTTTCGGTGCTGAGATTGAATTGCGCTCTGGAAATAACATCCACTAACTCTTTGAGTGTTTCTCGATGACCGATGGATTGCCAAGCACCGGTATTGAGCAGTTCATCAAAAAAAACCACTGAGGGATCATTAAAGACCCAACGATCCAACACTATGTTGGTGTCAAAGAGAATGGTGCGCTTAAGTGTTGAAAGCGCCCGCGGCGGGGCGCTTTGCAGCAATTGATCACAAAGAGAAGAGATGGCGTTTCGCATTAAAAGATCAGGTCTGAAACAGCCTGGGCCTCTTTGAGGAGCTCGTCGCGGTTTTTATCGATATGAGCTTTGACTTCAGGCGTGAGCGGCATATTTGAAATGATCTGATAGCGCCCTTCGCCTGGGCAGAAACAGGGGAAGCCGAACATGAGGCCGCGCGGAATGCCGTAGCTGCCGTCGGAAGGGACCGCCATGGTGCAACAGCGTCCTTCACTTCCCAAAATCCAATCGCGCATATGGTCAAGCGCAGCGCTTGCTGCCGAAGCGGCTGACGACGCGCCTCGCGCTTTAATGATTTGACCGCCGCGAGTCGCCACATTTTGTATAAATTCGTTTTGCCATTGAGGGTCTAATTGATTGTCGACCCGTTTTCCACGATACCGGGCAAAACGAATGTCGGGATACATGCTATTGCTGTGGTTGCCCCAAACAATCACTTGTTCAATGCCGCTCACAGGCAAACCCAAGTGCTCGGCGAGTCTCGCTGTCGCCCGGTTTTGGTCGAGCCTCATCATGGCGGAGAAACATTCCGGGGCTAGGTCTGGGGCGTTACGCATGGCAATGAATGCATTGGTGTTGCATGGATTGCCGACGACCAAAATTCGCGCATCGCGTGAGGCACGCTCATTGAGTGCGCGACCTTGACGACGAAAAATTTCGCCGTTCGCTCGGAGCAAGTCGGCTCGATCCATCCCTTCCTTGCGTGGTTGCGCTCCGATTAAAAAAACGCATTGCGCTCCATCAAAAAGATCTTTTTCATCAGTATGCGCCGACATGTCCGCCAATAGCGGGAAAGCGCAATCGGCAAGTTCCATCATGACGCCTTTGAGCCTGAGACGACTTTGATCAGTGTCTCGGCTTAAAAGCCTGAGTTCAACCGGCTGGTTGGGTCCGAACAAGTCACCGGCAGCAATACGAAACAAAATAGAGTAACCGATTGCGCCGCTTGGACCGGTAACTGCAACACGAATGGGACGATTCATAAGATACCTCTACCTCAACGCGAATTGACCTCATTATAAAAACTAATCGATTAAAGGTTGAATTGACTTTGATTTGGCCTAAGGAAAGATTCTGATACGCATTTCTCAAAACAAACGAGGCCTTTCGTTTAAAATCATCAAAAATTGTGAGTGAGTCGTGTATGAAGAATTTCAAGAAACTGTTTTTGCTAGGAATGTTGCTACCTGTGTCGATGTTGGCCATGGGTGCTTCAACTCCGGAAGATCTCGGGTGGGAGGCGGGAGTTGTTGCGCCTAGTCCTTTAAAGTCAAAATACGCGACACCTCTTTTCCAAACAATTGAAGAAGCCGAACAAGCTAAAGCGCTTGCAGACGAAGAACTTGATCGTGTGAAAAAATTGCGTGAGGGTCAGCATTATCTTTGCAATCAAAAGATTTTGGTAAACAGCTGCATTAACAAGGCAGAGAAGGTGTTAAAGGATCGCGAGCGGTTTGCTGAACAGTTAAAGCGCACAGCGGACCATCAAATCCGTCAAATTAAGATCAATAATCAGCAGAAAAAAGCGGATCCAGAACCCCCTCAACCCACTCGTCGTGGCGAGGTGAAAACTGTGAAGGAGGCTTCAATGCCGACGAAGCGAGGGGTTGTGAGCGAGCCGAATGTGACTCGTCAAGATCAGGAGGCCGCCAACGTTGAAGCGTTTGCCAATAAACAGTCCGAGCAAGAACTACGAAAAGAGCAGTTGCAGCGAGAGGCCAAGGCTCGCCAAGAGCGTCGAGAGGCCCGTCAAGCTCGTTATGAAGCCGATCGTAAAAAACGTGAAGCGGCCCAAGAGCGCCAGGGCAAGGACGAGGGCTCTTTTCTTCCGTTTTTCTAAAGATGATGTCCGAATCGCTTAAAGATTCTGTTCGCCGCATTTTTGCCCCGAATGGTGCGCTTTGTAGCCGGATCCCTGATTTCAAGCGCCGTGATAGTCAAGAAGCGTTCGCTTTGGCGGTATCAGAGGCTATTGACTCTCATTCCACCGTGGTTGTGGAAGCGGGCACTGGCACGGGTAAAACCTTTGCTTACTTGGTTCCAGCTCTTGTTTCGGGTTCAAAGACAATTATTTCGACAGCCAGTAAAACGCTTCAGGATCAACTTTTCACTAAAGATCTCGCCAAGCTTTGCTCGGCTTTGGGGATGAGCGCCGATGTGGCGGTTTTAAAGGGCCGAAGCAATTACATTTGCAAATATCGGCTAGAGAAGTTATTGGCTCAAGGCCTTTTGCCCGAAAGGGACAGTTTTCAGCGCTTGAAGAAAATTATTGATTATTCACGAATCAGTCAAATCGGGGATCGCAACGAAGTCTCCGGCGTGCCGGAAAACGATCCGCTCTGGCCGTGGGTGACAAGCACAAAAGAAAATTGTTTGGCGGGGAAATGTCCCCACTTTGACGATTGTTTTTTAACTCGAGCGCGTCGCAGGGCGCAAGAAGCGGATTTCGTGATCGTCAATCATCATCTGTTTTTAGCCGATTTAAGCCTTAAAGACGACACGATGGCTTCGCTTTTACCTCAGGCGGAGTTGGTGATTTTTGATGAAGCGCATAAATTGCATGACATTGGGATTGATTATTTTTCCGATTCCTTCAGCCTTTGGGAAATTCAAAGCTTTATAGAGGAAGGTCGGCTTGTTGGCAAAGCACACGCGCCCGGTTCGGTGAATTGGGATGATCGTTTCATGTCGATTCGTCAGTCCCTTTTGCGGCTGCATCAAACCCTTCATCACCGGTTGGATATTGAATACGATACCGAAAAAGAAATTGCCGGGATTGCCGATTTCGCGGAGGTGATTAAAGAGCCCTTTTCGGACCTTGTTGGCGAATTAGACGCGATCTCCACGGTGTTTAGCCAATTAAAAGATGCCAATGACGAAATGGAATTAATGGCGCAGCGAAGCGTGGAGCTTTGTTTGCGGGCCAAGCAATGGAAAGATACGCTCGCGAACCCGGATACACGCAAAACACTTGGGGACACGCCCTCGGTCTTATGGATGCGCCTGACGGAGCAAAACGCAGTGTTTTCTAACACGCCCTTATCGCTTGCCGCCAGTTTTTCCAAGGCTCGAGCGTCTATGAAGAATGCCTGGGTGTATACAAGTGCGACCATTTCGACCCGCCGGGAAAGTGGGGAAGCCGATTTCAGTTATTTTCTTAGTGAGCTCGGCTTGAAGTCAGACACTCCCACGCAAAGTTGGGATAGCCCTTTTGACTATCCCTATCAGGCGCGTTTTTATTTGCCGAAAGATTTACCAGGGGTTTTTGATGATAATTTTTCGGATGCTTTGGTCGAGGCCACATGGCCCTTGCTTCAAAAAACGCAGGGGCATGCATTCTTTTTATGCACGAGCTTTCGTTCAATGGAAGCTATCTCTGATGCTTTGCGCCGTCGCATTGGCGCCAATTTCACGCTTTGTGTTCAAGGCGAAAGCCCAAAAACTGAACTTTTGGAACGATTTAAATCCAGTGCGAATGCTATTTTGGTAGGTTCGATGAGTTTTTGGGAAGGCGTTGATATGAAAGGGGAGCTACTTCAGCTTGTTGTCATTGACAAAATGCCTTTCGCTCAATTTGACACGCCGGTTGCCAGAGCTCGCAAGGAGTGGATGACCGCCCAAGGAAAGAACGCTTTTGTGTGCTACCAGTTACCAGAGATGATCACCACGCTTCGTCAAGGCGTCGGGCGGCTGATTCGCAGTGAAAATGACTTTGGCGTCATTGTTTTCGGGGATAATCGCGTGATTGAAAAACGCTATGGAAAGCTTGTTCTCAACAGCCTTCCTCCTATGATTCGCACGCAAGATTTCGGTCGTGTTTATTCTTTCCTTGACAATCCCGATGAGGCTTATTGATGTCTAAAAGGCGTGTGATTGGCAAAACATGGTGGGCGCAGCGCTGGTTGGACTCGCTTCAGGGATGCGATTTTGAGAACCGATTGCCCAGAGGCAAGTCCTACTATGCCCAAGGGCGTATTATCGAGATTGAATTCAATGCGAAAGCATGTCGAATCGAAGCGCTTGTCGAGGGGTCTCAATACTATCCGTACGAAGTGACGCTCGGATTGAAGCCCATCGACTCGGAGAAGGCAAATGAGTTAATAAACGTCATTGCCGAAAATTCCGAATGGGTGGCCGCTTTGCTTGATCACCGTTTGCCGCCTGAAATCGCGAAAGTATGTGAAAAGCTTTCAATTGAGCTTTTCCCAACGAACATGCATTCGCTGTCAATTGATTGCACCTGCCCCGATTCGGCACATCTTTGTAAGCATGTTGCTTGTGTGATATACGCTTTGGCTGATTTGATCGACACGGATCCTTTCATTATTTTCTCTTTGCGAGGATTGCCGCTTGTCGAACGACTGAAAAAACTTGGGATTGATCTTAATGCGTCAGTCAAAGATAAAGCACTTACTTGGGAAAGGGTATTAAAGGAGTGCGAGTTCATTAAGCCGCTCGCTAGCACGGATTCCTCAATTGGTTTGAAGTCTTTAGCCATACCAAAGATGAGTGACTTGGGCATGTCGTTGTCACGGCTTTTGCCTCGAGAACTGGCGGCAAGTTCGATTGTTCATTTCCGTGATCGTCTTTTTCATTCGATTCGTCAAGGGCAACTGGTTCTGGATCGTTTGGCCAAAGAACGCTTTTTCGATTCCACGTTGTCTGAGAGCCCCTTTGCTTTTGAGCAATTTGAAAGATTAAACGGTTTTAAACATGGTCGATACGGATTGTTTGTTGATGCGAATGGTCGTCTTCAAATTGAGATCTTAATTCCGGGTAAGCGAAAACCGCTTCGGATTCTGCAACGTTCTAGGCTATTGCAGACGCTTTTTGCGTTACCATCGCTGGCTTTAGAGAATCTACCAACGGATCGACTTGTTCTCAGACGACTATTGGAAGTGGCCAGTCGACTGTATTCAACGCATCACTTCATGATGAGGGTTGTCGAGGTCGGCGGAAAACCGAGTTTCGCGTTGACTCCGGCGGTTCGAATGACTGAGGTCGCGACCCTTTTGGCTGAATTTGAGGCGAGCATTCGCCCATTGATTGATACGGTGGTTCGTTTTGACGAATCGTTCAGAAAACTGTCTTCAATTGAAAAAAGCTATCTGTTAGTCACCTCCGCGATCAGTGCTCTGCATGCTGATTTATCAGAAGTAATTGATGATCAAAGTGATCCGTTTGGCTTATTTGTGAGCGGCGTCGATTTATCCGATCTCAGTGGCGAGATTCTGGAAACAATCACGTCTCATTTAGTGCTGTATTTTCGCAATGTCAATTTGGCGGACACTTATCCATGGCAGCCGGTCATTACCGCCAGGGCTTTGGCAAAAGGACGCGTGTCGATTAATTTCGGCATCTTGAAAAAACCGTCCCAGTCAAAGCCTGTCAGCCTCAAGACGCTCTTAAATGATGACGGTTATCAAGAAGATCGTTTTGCCGCCTTAAATATTCTTTCTGCTCTTGATGACGCGTACCCCTTATTAAAACCGATCAGAGAGCAAAAGGGGAAATCGCTGATTGTTGAGAGGGCAGAACTGAAAGACTTTTTGTTTGATGTTGCTCCGTATTTGACTTGGCTTGGTGTTTCAGTGATGTTGCCCGCATCATTGAAAAAACTTTTAACGCCTAAACTTGTCGCGCATGCCGTGGCAGAGGCTGGTTCTCAGCAAGCTCATCTGAGTTTGGCTGAACTGGCGGATTTCGAACTGTCGGTTTCGCTTGGGGGTAAAACGCTCAGCCCCGAGCAATTTGAGGAACTTTGCCGACAGGCCGGGGAGGTGATTCAGTATGAGGATCAATTTGTTTATTTGGATGCGACGGAACTTGCGCGAATAAAAGAGAAAATCGACGGGGCAAAAAATCTGTCTCGGATGCAAAAAACTCAGGCTGTCCTTTCCGGCGAGATAGACGGCATTGAGATAGAAAAAAGTCAGATTCTTCAAGCTCGACTCAGAGAACTCAATGATGTTCAAACCATAGATCCCCCCGTTTCTCTTCGGGCGAATATGCGACCTTATCAACTGCGCGGTTACTCCTGGATAATGAAAAATATTCGATTAGGTCTTGGAGCGCTCGTTGCCGACGATATGGGTCTTGGGAAAACCCTTCAGGTGATTGCCGCCCTTACTCTATTAAAAGAGGAAAGACAGTTTGAGTCTGAAAAAGGTCTCATTGTTGTTCCTGCGACGCTTTTGACCAACTGGGAACGCGAAATCAGCAAATTTTCACCGCAGCTTCGATTGCATCGCTACCATGGTCAGGGACGGCAATTAGGGAATCCCTCCGAGTGGGACTTGCTATTAACAAGCTATGGGACCTTGAAACGAGATCTTCATGTCATTGAGTCGTTACCGCTAAATGTGTTAGTTGTTGATGAAGCGCAAGCGATTAAAAATGCGTCAACCGAACAAGCATTGGCCTTGCGATCAATTAACGCAAGACACGTGATAGCGTTATCGGGCACGCCGGTTGAGAACCGATTGATGGAATATTGGTCGATTTTTTCATTGGTGCAGCCCGGGCTTTTAGGCTCTGCCTCAGATTTCCAGCGGCATTTTGCATCGCCGATCGAAAATGATCGGGATCCTGATGTGATTGAATCGTTTCGCAAACTGACAGCGCCTTTCATGCTAAGGCGCTTGAAAACGGATAGGACAGTTATCGCTGATTTACCGGATCGGGAAGTATCCGATCAATACTGCTCTCTTTTGCCCGAGCAAGCCGCCCTGTATCGGAAAACCTTAGATGAGATGATCCGCCGGATTGAGAAAGCGGACGCTTCGGACGTTGTCGAATCCAAGATGATCCGTCGGGGATTGGTGTTAAAACTCATTACCGCTCTTAAACAAATATGCAATTCAGCGTCACAATACCTGAAATCACCATCAACAGCGCCGGATTCCGGTAAGGCGATGATGCTATTTGAACTCATCGGTCGGGCAATTTCATCCGATCGAAAAGTTTTGATTTTCACTCAATATCGAGAGATGGGTGAGAAACTTCAAGAGTGGCTCAGAGAGCAACTGAGAGTTGAAGCGCCTTTCTTACATGGTGGAGTGCCGGTTAAAAAACGCGCGCAAATGGTCGACGCATTCCAGACGGATCCTTCAGTTAAAACGCTTATTGTCTCGCTTAAGGCCGGAGGGACCGGGCTGAACCTGACGGCCGCCTCGGTGGTGATTCACTACGACTTGTGGTGGAACCCAGCCGTTGAAGCTCAAGCAACCGATCGGGCGTATCGGATTGGTCAAACAAAAGATGTGCTGGTGTATCGATTCATCACATCAGGCACGTTTGAGGAAAAAATTAACCGAATGCTTGAGCAGAAAAAGGAACTGGCAGAATTGACGGTGGCTGTTGGCGAGTCTTGGATCGGCGAAATGAAAACTGACGAGTTGAGACGCTTATTTGAGCTAAAGTGAGCTGGGCAAAACAAAAGCCCTGAAACCAGGCTTCAGGGCTGTCAAGCTGAATTTCCAGCGAATTAACGCGCTCTTTCTCGATTTTGATTCAAATCGATGATACGGGTCGTGTCGCCTTCGAGGTCGGTGATCCCCAACTCGCGATAGCAATCACGAATCACTTGCAGGGCATCATCAGAATAAGGTGTTTGCTGGAAGTCACGAATCACGTTTTGGGCACGTTCAATGGCGGCGACATAAGCATGACGCTCGTAATAGAAGTTGGCAACGCGAAGCTCGTGTCGGGCTTGCGCGAGAACTAACTCATGCATGCGACGTCGCGCATCGTGAGCGTAACGGGAGTCAGGGAAACGCTGCACCAATTCTTTGAGAGTGTCAAAGGCGTCACGGGCGGCCTGCGCATCGCGTTCGGCAATATCTTGCTTGAACCAACTGGTGAAAATGCTGGTTGATTGATTCAACGTGGCTAAGGCCTTCAAATAGAGCACGTAGTCACTGTTTTGATGATTGGGGTATTGACGAAGGAAACGATCACAAGTTTGGATGCACTGTTGCGCTTCACCATCTTGCCAATAAGCATAGGCGCTCTCAATTTGCGCTTGTTGAGCGTAACGACCGAACGGATAACGGCTTTCCAGCTTCAGGTAGTAATCCTGAGCGCGGGTCCAGTCGCTGTCATCAGCCGCAGAACGGGCTTCCTGGTAGAGTCGGTCCGCGCTCCAATCGGCTGTGATATCCTCGTCAAGTACACCGCAGGCAGTCAAACTTGCCAGCATAGCAATGGCCACCGTGGCTTTGGCGACACGATGACGTAAAATTTTTGAAGAAAGTGCCATTTGTTATCGTTTAATAAAACTTGTTGACTCGGGCATTATAGCGGTCTTAAGTGCTTTGCCTCAAGAGATTCGCATTGGCATTATGGAAATAATGGCCGAATTTAGGCAGCTTGAAGCTGAGACTGATATAGTTCAACGTCTTTTATCGATGGTAATTCATTATGCGTGAAGCGCTAGAGGAAAATTTGAATTTTGTTGTCCCAGAAGAGGTGATGGGAGAACGTTTGGACAAGGTTCTCGCTCAGCTGATGCCCAAGGTGTCGCGAGCCAGGTTGAAGACCTGGATTGAGCAGGGGGCTGTCTCTGTCAATGGCCAGGTTGCCGATAAAGTGCGAATGAAGGTGGGAGCCGGTGATGAGATTGAAGTCATTGAACAACCTAGCCCCGAAGAGCTGGCCTTTGAGCCGGTCAATATCGCGTTGGATGTGATTTACGAAGATGAGGCGATTTTGGTGATCAACAAGCCAGCCGGTCTTGTGGTTCATCCGGCCGCGGGACATTGGGACGATACCTTGTTAAATGGCCTTTTATTCAGAAATCCCGAACTGAAACTTTTGCCTCGCGCAGGGATTGTGCATCGTCTTGACAAAGAAACATCCGGTTTGATGGTTGTAGCTAAAACGCTTGAAGCTCAAACGGATTTGATTCGTCAGTTGCAAGCCCGTACCGTTAAGCGCGAATACTGGGCGATTGTCCATGGTCAAGCCCCTCTGGCCGGTTTCGTAGATGAGCCGATCATGAGAGACCCAAAGTCTCCGATGCGCTTTTGTGTTGGACAAGGTCCCCGCGCAAAAGAAGCGAAAACGCATATACGCCTTGTTGACACGACGACTGTTCCTGGGGCAGGGCTTGTCCCGTTGACGGTTTCCTGGGTTGCCTGCCGACTGGATACCGGTCGGACCCACCAAATCCGCGTGCATATGCAATGGGCGGGATTGCCGTTGGTAGGTGACCCGACATACAAAGGAAAAATCGGTCGGTTGCCAAGTGATTGTCTTTTGTCGATGATCAAACGCCAAGCGCTACACGCTTCGCGGCTGGGGCTGGTGCATCCGGTCAGCGGCGAGTCCATGCAGTGGTTTATCGAGCCTCCGTCAGACATGGTTGCACTTATGCAAGCCTTGGATTTCGGCCCCACCGATCAACCCGTGTCAGTTTTTGAAAATTAAGTCTTTATGCCTATGATTTAAAATAGGCGAAGACGTTTTTACTCGGATTATTTAAATGATTGATGATACTGCAAAGCCGGCTCTTGAAATTTTGCAGCCGGATTGGGATCAGGTTAAACCTGCTAATGTGGACGCTTTAATGACGCTCAGAAGTGGCGGCGTCTCATCCGGCCCCTTCGGCGATCAGACTGGTGTTGGTGGTTTTAATGTCGGTCTTTACACGGGCGACGTGTCTTTTTGTGTCAAAATGAATCGAGATTTGGCCGCCCAGCTTGTGCCGACCAACCCGAAGTGGCTCAAACAGGTTCATAGCACGGAAGTGGTTGACGCGGAGACTGCGGCCCTTGAGACAGAGGCTGACGCCTCAATTGCCGTAACGCCCGGCGTTGTTTGCGTTGTTCAAGTGGCTGACTGTCTGCCAGTGGTTTTGGCTGATGCGCAAGGGCGTGCCGTCGCGGCTGTTCATTGCGGGTGGCGAAGCTTGGCAGGAGGCATTTTGCAAAAGACAGTCCAACGCATGCGCGAGCGTATCGGAGATGAAGCCGCGAATTTCATAGCGTGGTGCGGTCCTCGGATTGGCGAAGAGGATTTTGAAGTCGGCGAGGATGTGCTTGTGGCCATGCAAAAGACTCTGCCGCAGGCTCAAACAGCTTTCAAGCTTAAGGAAAACGGTCGTTACACCGCATCCCTTGTGCAGCTGGCGAAATTGGCCTTGGCTCAAGTCAATGTGGATCAGGTCATTGTCGCGAAACACAGCACCTATGCCAATCCGGAAAAATTCTATAGTTATCGTCGTGACGGAAAGACCGGTCGTCATGCCGTCATGGTTTGGATCAAGGAGCCGTAATTGAAAAGAATTCCTCGAATCGGTTTTGTCTCCATGGGCTGCCCGAAAGCGCTGGTGGATTCCGAACGCATCATGACGCAATTGCGCAGCGAAGGTTACGATTTGGTTGGGTCTTACCATGACGCCGATCTCGTGATCGTCAATACCTGTGGTTTCTTAAACGAGGCTGTCGCCGAAAGCGTTGAAGCCATAGAAGAAGCGATGCGCGAAAACGGCAAGGTCATCGTGACAGGCTGCCTTGGCGCGAAACGTCATTTGGATGGCACGCCTTATTTAACTGACGTTTGTCCCGGCGTTGTCGGCATTACCGGTCCGGGTGAATTTCAAAAGGTTTACGACTTGGTGCACAGCGCCTTACCGGCTCCTCATTCGCCTTGGTTGGATTTGGTTCCGAAGGCGGGGCTCAAACTGACCCCTTCGCACTATGCGTACTTGAAGATCAGCGAGGGATGCAATCACCATTGCACTTTCTGCATTATTCCTCAGCTACGCGGCAAACTTGAAAGCCGACCGGTCGCCGAGATCATGCGTGAGGCTCGTTTACTTAAGGAGTCGGGCGTCAAGGAGTTGATGGTCATCAGTCAAGATACCTCCGCCTATGGAATGGATAAACGCTACGGCATTGATTTCACCGAAGACGGCAGAGCCGTTCAGATGCGCATTTTGGATTTGTGCAAGGAATTAGGTGAATTGGGCATCTGGGTTCGGTTGCACTACATGTACCCTTACGCTCACGTCGATCGCGTGGTGGAACTGATGGCTGAGGGGAAAATTCTGCCTTATCTGGATGTTCCTTTCCAGCACGCGCACCCGAGAGTGCTTAAGGCGATGAAACGTCCGGCGGCCGCTGAAGAGACACTGAAACGTATCCAAACATGGCGAAAAATTTGCCCTGAATTAACCATTCGGTCGACTTTTATCGCCGGTTTCCCCGGCGAAACAGAAGACGAATTTCAATACTTGTTGGATTTTCTAAAAGAAGCCCAGCTTGATCGGGTGGGGTGCTTTGCCTATTCGCCGATCGAAGGAGCCGCGGCCAACGAGTTGCCAGGGGCATTGCCCGATGAGGTGCGTGAGGAGCGGCGAGATCGCTTCATGCAAGTGCAGTCAGAGATTTCCGCCGCTCGGCTGGCGAAAAAAATCGGGACGATTCAGACGGTGATTATCGACGAGCCGGAAGATGAGGACGGCGTGGCCATCGGTCGCACCATGGCCGATGCGCCTGAAATCGACGGGATCATTTACGTCACCACTGACGCTCATTTAAAGCCTGGCGACATGGTTCGTGTCAAAGTCACAGCCAATGAGGAATATGATCTGGTTGGACGCCATATTGAGGTTTAGGCGATGAGAAGAGCTGGCGGCAGGTTAAGGAACAAATCGCAAACGCTACGAGGCCTTATTGTTCTTTTGATTGCCGCTTTTGCTTTTTATGAGTTTTATTGCGTCGGCGAGGTCATTTGGTATGGCCATCATCCTGTGACAACGTCCGCTTATATTGAAAGCGAATCAGAGCGTCTCGGACGAGTTGATTATCGTCCGGTTCCCTTAAATCGAATCTCCACTTCGATGATCCAAGCCGCGGTGGCCGCTGAGGATTTCGATTTTGCTAAGCATCACGGCATTGATTGGGATGCCACCTATCAGGCGTTTATCAGTAATGTGCTTGAAGGGGAAAGCGCGCCCGGCGGTTCCACCATTAGCCAACAGACTGTAAAAAATCTTTTTTTATCTCACGAGAAAAGCTACTTTAGGAAAGGACAGGAAATTTTTCTCACACTAGTGATGGAAACCACTTGGAGTAAAGGTCGCATTATTGAAACGTATCTGAACATCGCTGAATTCGGCGAGGGGATTTTCGGCGTTGAAGCCGCCGCCCGACATTATTATCAAAAGTCGGCGGCATTGTTGAATCCTTGGGAGAGCGCGTGGTTGGCTGCCATTTTGACCAATCCGAAATATTACGAAAAGCGTGGAACCACGCCGTGGCTTGCCAAGCGCATTTCCATCATTATGAAAACGGTCAAAAATTACGAAATTCGCAGGCTCAACAATCGGCTGCCCTAGACGGTTTGTGCAGCATCTTCCCGACTCAACTTGAAACCACTTTTGTGTTCTGGTTATTAACGTATTCAATAAGCATGATGGTTTTTATCATCGAAAAAGGATATCGCGAAGACCACATGGACATTGGCACAATGTCCGCTTCTTGACACATTGAAAAAAGGGGAAAGCTTTCATTGTGAACACTTTCCCTAGTTTGAAGTGATTATCGGTAAATATTTCGATCTTTCGCAACCAGGGCCAATGCGAGCATCAGCAGGAAACAAATGCCAGCGAAGGCGCCTTGAAGGGAGATGACTGACGAGATGGAGCCAATCAGGGCGGGACCTAATAAAAGTCCGCCATAGCCCACGGTTGTCACTGCCGTGATAGCTTTTACGCCATCCATGCTATTGGTCCGAGAAGCTGCGGAAATCAATATCGGTGCCAGATTGGAAATGCCCAAGCCCATCATGAAAAGACTTGCGTAGGCAACGACTGGAATCGGCGCGATGATTAAAACGATCAAAGAAAACAATATGATCGAGATTCCCAGCGAGAGAATCGTGACCGGCCCAAAGCGTGTGGTCAAGCGGTCCCCAATTAAGCGTGAGAGTGCCATCGCGATGACAAAGAGCGTGTAGCCCAATGCGCTGGCTTCTTGAGCAACGCCCGCGTTGTCTCTCAAGTAAATGGCGCTCCAGTCAAGCATTGCCCCTTCGGTGAGAAATATCATTGCACAAAGTAAAGCAATGACCGCGATCGGTTTGGTGATCGTGAAACGAAAACCCCTTTCTTTTTTGTCCGTTTTTCCGATTTTGACATTGGCAATCCCGTGCATTAAATAGCCCAGCGCCAAGGACAATGTCACCATAAGAACAAGAATTGTGGCCAATGGCGTGACGCCAAGGATAAATAAAGTGGTAATCATCGCGGCAGAAACGACTTCGCCGATTGAATAGGCGGCATGCAGTCCGGACATGAGCCTGGCTCCGTTGCGTTTTTCCAGGTATGTTCCGTAGATGTTAACGCTGACTTCAAGACAGCCCAGCGTAATACCGTAGAGAAAGAGCGCCATGCATTCAAAGGCAAACGATGGCATCCATGCCAACAAGATAAGCAACAGGCACGAGGCAAGCCCTGAGAACAAAATGGCATTTTTGGCGCCGATGCGTCGAGATAGCCCTCCGGCCAGTGGCATTCCAACAAAAGAGCCGACGCCGAGTCCTAAAAGAAGGGTGCCGAGAACCATCGGCGTCAGGGCTAATTCCGATTGAACAAAGGGAATGAGTGGAGCCCAAGAGGCGACAGTGAATCCTCCTGTGAAAAAACCGATACGGGCAGCGTACAACTCTTTTTTGGACACGGGCGAAACAGCTTTGTTTGTGTTCGTTTCCGTAATTTTTTCAAAAGGATTGTTCTGAGGTTGATGCAAATTGGATAGGTCGGTTTGACTCGGCAATGGCGCCGATTGCGATCGTAGTAAGCGTTTTTCTGCAGTCATAAAATTTGTTTGTTGTTATGATGACTGATATTATTTCATCAAAATATTGACATATCGAGTTTGATTCCATCAAAAAATTGATAGAGCAATGCCTTTGAAAGTTGATGAAATCCGATCTTTCGTCGCTGTCGCCCAAAGCGGTTCCTTTTCTGAAGCCGCCCGTCAATTGCGTCGTGCTCAATCGGTTATTTCCATCCATATTGCCGGTATGGAAGCTGAATTAGGGTATCGGTTGTTCGACCGGACGCCCAAGCCCGTGTTGACCGCGAGGGGGCGGGAGCTTTTGATGTCTGCCAGACGTGTGCTGGTAGAGGCTGACAGACTGGATTTAAAAGCCCGATCGCTTTTGCAAAGTGAGACGCCCGCGCTCTACATGGGGATCGATTTGGAATTGGAAGCACCGGTGATTTTGGATTTGTTGAGGCTCTTTGCCAAAGATTACCCTTCGGTGAAATTGCAGATTGAAAATATTTCAAGCTCAGAAGCTCAGTGGTTTTTTAAAAAGTCAGCGATGAACATCGCACTGCTTTTTTCCTCAGAGGCCTCACTCGAAAGTGAAGAGCGTGTTTTGGGGCTTTCGCCGGTTTGCATCGCTGTTGCCAAAACGCACCCATTGGCTACAAAGTCTTCGGTGACGGTTGATGATCTGCGGCAATATCGACAAATCATCATTAACGCCAGTGATTCAGAGTCTCCTCGACCGAAGATCATCAATGACGATCATTGGGAGGTTGATAGTGGTCTTTGGGCGTTGGGGCTGGCGGCAAGAGGAGTTGGTTGGACCATATTGCCGCGGTTTTTGCTAACCGGTCGCTCCAGTCTAGGCTCGTCGGTCGTAACGATCAAAGCCCCTTTCAGTTTGGTGCCTGAACGCCTAGTGCTGAGGGTGAAAAGCGGTGAGGTTGATCCCGGAATTGTTCAGTGGTGGACAAAAACCATTACTCGCAATAAACATCGTTTGGGGTTGGATCCCATTCCTGTGTCAGGAGAGGCGCAATGATTCTGCTGCGGCCTTATCAATCCTCGGATTGCGAAGCGATCGCCTCGCTTTTTTATCGGACGGTGCATGGCGTTTGCGCCCGGGACTACGATCAAGAGGCTCTTTTCGCATGGGCACCTGCCGAGGCGGATCTTATTGCGTGGAATCAACGGTTGAGTGCGCTTTATGCGCTTGTCGCATACAGTCACGATGGTTTGGTTGGCTTTGGCAGTATTGATCTGCAAAAAAGTTACCTTGATCACCTTTTTGTTCACGAAAGTTGGCAGCGACAATCAGTAGGCTCTCTCTTATGCGATGCCCTTGAATCAAAATGTCGCCGCCCCATTCTGACCGAAGCCAGCATCACCGCTAAACCGTTTTTTGAAAAAAGAGGCTATCAAGTGATTGCTGAGCAATGGGTTTGTCGTCGTGGTGTCAAATTGAAAAACTATTGGATGAAATTGACTTAATGCTGTGGCGCAAAAAATCCCTTGTCGCTTAAAAAACGACAAGGGCCTTTTTCTAATGCTTAGTGACGATCGTCGCGACGTTTTTCTCTGCGATCACGATCTTTTGATTCTTTACGATTATCTCTTTGGTCCTTTTCTTTTGATTTTTTCCGATTTCGTTGATCGCGAGCCTCTTTGCGAGTCAGTTTGTCATCATCGCGATCGGAACGATCTTTATCCCAGTCTTTGCCCCAGCGTTCGCGACGCCAATCTCGACCGGCCTTTTCCTCTTGGTAGCGCCAACGCATTTCACGGCTCCATTCGTCGCGCGTGTAACGCTTATTGTTATGACGGTCATAATAGTATTGACCGTCCCATCGACCGTCATCGCGATGACGTTCAAAAAAATCTCGCTCAGAGCGATCGGAGATGCCGTTGATGAGCTCTTTGAAAAAATCGCCTTCAGCCGCATAGGCTTCGACGGATGCGGCTGCCGCCAATCCTACTAAAAACAATCTTCTCGAAATTCCCATACAAACCTCCTCTGGCGTTGACAATTTACGCCCCTCATCAACCATGATAGGCTTAAGTCAGGGAATTTGGGTATTTGCAATATTTTGTTTTTAAAAGATAAACGATACCGAAACTAAAGAACGCAAACTGCAATAAAGAAGCCGAAAGATACGGTGCGATGGCAGACACCGTCGCTCCTTCTTGACTAGCGAAGACGATAGCTTTACAAGCTGGTGTGCTGGGAATCATCCAAGCAATCGGGATAACCCAGTTGGCAAAACTTTCCATCGGATAGATCATACCGCTTAAAAAGACGCTCGGAGCGGAAGCCAATGTCAGACAGACAGCATAACGATTATTACCCATCAACAAGGTGATGAAAACAGCCAATGAGGAAACGGACAATGAAAAACAGATAAGGGCGAGCAAAGTGGATGAGGCATTTTCCAATGTCGGCATGCCCAGCAAGGAAAGTCCCAAACCTTCGATCATTAAGCCCCAAAATAAGCTAATGGCGAAAAAGCCGGCGGCAATGAATAAAAAGTGGTTTGGGCTCCGAAATGCCTCCGAGACAAAGGGTAATCGGTTAGGACGAGAGATCCAGCCACCTAACCCAATCCCTACACCGTAAAGCATGACTGCTTGGATAATCACAACAGCAACCATCGGCACGGTGTAATAACCATATCCGGAAATGTTATTAAATAAATCCTGCGAAACCATCGACGGTGGCTGCAATTGCATTTGTTTGACAACAAGGGGGTTTAATCCGGCTTTGACGGCGTGGCTGAGCGCAGATCCTATATTTTCTTGCGCGGCAATGGCTAAAACAGACGCGGAGACCGCGCGGCCTTTGACAGGCATGGCTCCGTTGCTGAAAATAGAAATCGTTGTCTGTTCCGCTCGAGACAGGTCCCGACTATAGTCAGTGGGAATGACCACAATCACATCAAGGGATCTTTGCTTGAAAGCGTCAACGGCTTCATTAAGGTTCGCCGTCTTCAAGACGGTTTGAACGCTCGGCACGCTTTCAATCTTTAACGCCAATTCGCGCGAGTGCTCGCTTTGATCCATATCGACGATGGCCGTTGGAATCTTCGTGATCACTTGGTTATCGTAGGGCAAGGCGTAAAACACCAGATAGAAAAACGAAGCGAAGGCGAAAATCAGAAACGTATCAAGAGAAAAAAACGAACGCTTGACGGTTTCGAAAAATATTGTCCGTTTAAGCATGATTCGTCTCCTCGTCATAGGCCTCTTTGACTCGTCGGCAGAAGAGCGCGTAGCCGGTAGCAGCCCAGAAAATTCCGAAAAGAGCTAATTTCGAGAGGGTGAGCAATGACGTTTCCCAATGGGAATTGAGAATCCACTGTTCGCCTTGGAAGGCGAAATAGTGAGTGAGCGGAAACAGCTGCGCCAGCCATTGCACCCATTTAGCCATGGATTCAAGTGGGTAGGAAAAGCCGATATAGGGGAAAATCGGCGCCATGTAGCCGACAGCGCAACTTAAAACAAACACCCAATCTAGCTTGATGAAAATGGCTATTAACGGCAAGGGAAACAGCGTCATGACAAAAAAGAAAAATCCGATGCCGAACATCCAGAGAAGGGCTGAGCCTTGAATGCTCCAACCGTAGTAGCCGGTAACAAGAGCAATGTAGATCAGCCCATAGAATGTGAACACAACCCACCACGGCAGAACCTTGCCCAAATAAGCGCAAATGATATTGCCTTTGGCGCTGTCGAGCCATTCTTTGACCTGACGCTCTCGCCAAAGAGTGATCAGTCGAGTGCACACGGCGATGACCAAAGCCAAATGAAGGATTCCTGGAATCAACGTGGGCAGAATATAGGCTTGAAAGTTAAAGGCCATGTTCCCGACCGTCACCGTATTCACACTGACTGTGTGAGTCAATTTTTCGGCCTGATCACTGGTCAACCCCGCCTGTCGTACCAATGCTTGCGCCTCTTCGATCTGGATGGCTAGCAGAGCTTGCTTGATATCAAGTTCCAGGCTTGTCGCGATCGCGTAAAGCGATTTGGGAAAATACAGTTCTATGGCTCGCGCTTGAGGAGTACCTTTTTGAGATTGCCATTCTCGGTCGATTTGAATATAAGCATAAATCTTTCCCTCTAAAAGCGCATTTTGCGCTTCATGTGTGCTTGCATACGAAACGAGCCGCGTCGAAGCGATGGCGTCAATCTTGGATTCCAACTCAATTGATTCAACCGAATGATCAAGATTGACCATGCCGACTGGCAAGTCACGCATGAGGCCTTCACCAAACAGGCCGATGATGAGTGCGCACCAGACAATAGGCATGATGGCCAACATGAAGATGTCAGCCGGTCGATTCCTCAGTGAGCGAAGTTCTTGACTCGCCGTTTCGAAAATGGCTCCAAGGTATTGCACGGTCAGCTCGATTTAGTTGCGATTGACAATGACACTCATCCCGGGGCGAAGGTTGGCAATGGGTTCAACGGGGCGAGCCCTGACTTCGAAGGTTTTCAAATCGTAGCCGGAACTTTGCCGTGTCGCCCGCCAGGTTGCATAGTCTCCTCTCGGATTAATGAAATACACTTTGAAGTTGTAGTTTTTTTCGCCAAGAGCGGGAATTTGCGCGCGAAGGACAGTGCCTTGATGAATGTTCGGCATATCGTCTTCACGAATGTTAAACGTTGCCCACTGATCGGAGAGGTCCACCAATGTCGCAAGCGGTACTCCGGCAGCGGCAATTTCACCTTTCTCGATGTAAAGGCGTGAGACCTCTGCCGTGAGTGGGCTCAGAACATTTTTTTCTTTGACTAGGCTAGCCACTTGAGCCACGCCTTCATCGGCTTGATTAAGCAAAGCGGCAGCGGCTTCTTTTTCCTGACGGCGAGCGCCTGTTTTTGCAATGTCAAGTTGCTCGGAAGCCATTTTCAAAACTTCTTGAGCGCTTCGGTATTGGGCAAGGGCTTCATCATATTTTTGTTTGGATATCAATCCGTCTTTATAAAGCGCCTGGATACGGTTGAACGTTTTTCGCGCTAATTCAAAGCCAGCTTGGGCTTGCTCTTTTTGTGCTTGGGCAGCGCGAATTTCCTGAGGACGTGCGCCTTCGTTAACAAGGCTTTCTTTTGCTCCGGCAGCCGTTTGCATGGCTTGGACTTCTCGCCACTTGGCCTCCAACTCCGGAATGTCAAGTTTGATCAATGTTTGCCCTTCTTTTACCGAGTCGCCCTCTCGGACGACGAGGGCCTCGACTCGACCGGTGACTTTGGCTGCGACATCAACGGTTCTGGCTTGAACCATACCGTAAAACGGCTCAATGGCAGGGTGTGTGCCAAGCCACAATCCGTAAGCCGCTAAAGCCACGGCACCTGCACCCAGTGCGACCCAAACTTTGGCGGAAATCTTTTTGTCATTCATAACCATCTCTAACTAGCAAACTCAACATCCGGTCGGGTTAGGACATTGAGAAAATCATTCATACGACCGCTTGCGGCATGAAGCATGGCATAAGAGACCACAAAGCGATAAGCGGCGAGACGTCTTGCCACCTCGGCGGCGATAAGCTTGTTTCTAGCGTCGTTGACATCGTCAACAGTGCTTAGTCCCTCGCGGAAAGATTTGTCACGAAGCCGTAAATTTTCACGCGCAAGTTCAATGGCGCTGCCGGTCAAATCATATTGTTCCAGAGCGTCTTTGGAGCGCAACCAGGCAACTTCCACGACACGGCGAATTTCCGACTCAGCCTGATTTTTAGCAGCATGAGCTTTGTCGGCCAAGGCTCTAGCGCTTCCCACGCGCGCGGAACGATCGCGATTGTCCCAGAGTGTGAAACTGACGCCAATCCCGGCAATCCAGTCGGGTTCAGGCAGGGTCAGATAGTGATCAATCATGTTGTAGTGACCGAATAAATACACTTGAGGCATAAAGGAACCCTTGGCGGCCTTCACCCCCATCTGCGCCTGCTCCTTTTGAGCGTCAATGGCTTTGAGAATGGGGTTGTGGTTAAGGGCCAAATCTGTCCAATAGTCAAGCGTAGGGATGTTCCTGGTCACAAAGAGTGGCGTGTCTAATTGACCGATTTCTTTTTCGCGCAAAAGTTCTCCGAGCTCGCTTTCCGCGACCTCACGGTCAGATTGGGCTGATAAGAAATCCCGTTTCGCCGTATCGCGGTTTACTTCTGCTGCCATTCGTTCAATCTTTGCGATCAGTCCTGCCTTTTCAAAGCGTTTCGCTCGATTGAGATCCCGCTCTTCTTGACTGAGCATGTCTGAGCGCAGTTTTTCAATTGAGCGAGCCAGCTGCACTCCGAAATATTTTTGCACAAGCAGCGTGTCCAACTCGTCACGAGTTTTGTCTTGACCGGCGAGCGATTCGCGAACGGCTGCTTCAGAGGCTTGTTGTTTTGCAGAAATTGCCCCGCCGGTGTAAATCGGCCACATCATGTCAATGGAAGCTCGAGGACCGGAAATGTCTTCATGAGAATCTAATGAGAAGCGCCCGGGCAGTGGTAACCCGGGCAGGCCGGCCAGCGGGTTGTCAAACCCCAAATGCACATCCTTGCGCCCTTCTATTTGTTGAGCGTTTAAGCTGATTTTGGGACCGCTCAAGGAGCGGGCTTCTTTGACATTGAAGCGTTTTTGCTCAATGTCTGCGGCAGACATCTTCAAGGTGTCCGCCCGCTCCTGCATGATATTCCGAGCTCCCTGGAAATTTAGCCCCGCGGCCGTTGCGGCAGCCGGCAGGCAAAGAATGAGGGCAGCCCAATTAATAGGTTTTAACATCACGATCTCGGGTTAATCCGTTCGGCTGATTAAAGCAATCATTCTAGCCCAAACCGGCCCGAAGATGGGCGCGCTTAAGATTCGTCAGTGACTCCCAAGGAGCGCATGAACCCGCGAAGGTAAGCGGTTCTCGCCTCGATATTGGATGTGGACGTTTCAATTTTCAGTTTCTTGGGCGTCATCATTCGCATGTTTTTGGACTTTTGCAATAATTCAATTAATCGCATCGGTTCAAAACGCGGCTTGTCGATGAACGTGATGATAATCACGGAATCTGTCGCTTCAATGCGGGAAATGCCCAAGCGTTCGCAATATAGTCGCAATCGATGAGTGTCGATTAATGTGTTGGCTTCAGCCGGCAGCTTTCCGTAACGATCGCCCAGCGCTTCACGAACGGTTTCAATGGCGTTAAACGATTCGCAACTGGCGAGCTCTTTGTAAAAAGAGAGACGCTGGTGCACATCGTCCACATAATCGGATGGCAAAAGGGCAGGTGAGTGCAAGTTAATTTCGGCCATGGCCTGAAACGGCGCATCCAAATCAAATTCTTCGTTGTTGCGCAAACTTCTCACCGCGCGTTTCAACATCTGGTTGTAGACGTCATAGCCCACGGCCGCAATTTCACCGGATTGGTGCTCGCCAAGCACTTCGCCAGCTCCACGGATTTCCAAGTCATGCATAGAGAGGTAAAAACCGCTGCCCAAGCTTTCCGAATTTTGAATCGCTTCAAGACGTTTTTGGGCATTTTTTGTTATCGCATCCTTTCCCGGCGTTAACAGATAGGCGTACGCTTGGTGATGGCTTCTGCCAACCCGCCCTCTTAATTGATGAAGCTGAGCAAGGCCAAATTTGTCGGCCCGGTGCATGATGATCGTGTTGGCTGTCGGCACGTCGATGCCGGTTTCAATAATTGTTGTGCAAAGCAGCACATTAAAGCGTTGCTGATAGAAGTCCCTCATGACCAACTCCAACTCGCGCTCGCTCATTTGACCATGGCCGACAACGATTCGTGCTTCCGGGATTAGTTGCGTCAGCTGCTCTCGGCGATTTTCGATCGTGGAGACATCGTTATGCAAAAAATACACTTGACCGCCACGCTTTAATTCACGCATGACCGCCTCTCGTATAACATCCGGCGTTTCTTTTTGAACAATGGTTTTGATTGACAGGCGTCTTTCGGGAGCTGTGGCAATGACCGAAAAGTCACGAATGCCTTCCAGACTCATGGCGAGTGTTCTGGGAATCGGTGTGGCGGTGAGTGTCAAAACATCAACGTTAGTTCGCAATTTTTTCAACATTTCTTTTTGACGAACGCCAAAGCGGTGTTCCTCATCGATCACCACCAAACCCAACCTGGCAAATTGGACTTTTTCAGAAAGCAATTTGTGGGTGCCGACCACAATATCGATCGAGCCGTTTTTCAATCCTTCAAGAGCCAGAGTCGTTTGTTTCGCAGTTCGAAACCGAGACAATTCCGTGACGGTGACGGGCCAGGCAGCGAAACGATCCTTGAACGTGTGGGCATGTTGCTCAGCCAAAAGCGTTGTCGGGCATAAGATGGCGACTTGTTTTCCACCCATGACCGCTGCAAATGCCGCGCGCAACGCGACTTCTGTTTTCCCGAAGCCAACGTCACCACAAACCAGTCGATCCATTGGCCGGTCTTGCTTCATATCATTAAGCACGGCTTCAATGGCAGCGGCTTGGTCGGGAGTTTCTTCAAATGGGAAACTTTCGGCGAAAGCCTCATAATCCGCACGGGAAAACTCAAAGGCGTGCCCGTGGCTTTTTTCTCGCAAGGCATAAAGGTTAAGGAGCTCAGCGGCTGTGTCTCTGACTTTTTCCGCCGCTTTCTTCTTGGCCTTTTCCCAATCATTTTTCCCCAGGTGATGAAGTGGAGCGTGCTCTGCGTCACTGCCGCTATAGCGAGAAATCAGTTGTAATTGTGAAACAGGAACGAAAAGCTTGGCGTCATTGGCGTAGTCAATGCGCAAAAACTCCTCTTTGCCGTAGCTTGTGTCTATTGTGGCTAAACCCGCGTACCGGCCGATGCCATGTGTGAGGTGCACAACCGGGTCGCCAACCTGCAACTCGGCCAAGTCGCGAATAATCGTGTCGACGTTGGTCGCGTGTGCGTGTCGCCCTCTAACTCTTCTGGGGGCGCTTCGGTAGAGCTCCGTTTCTGTCAGAAGGGTGACATTTTCAAGTGAGAATCCTTGATAGAGCGGTCCAACGCCTAAAAGAACCGGTTCATCAGAGCTTAAAAACTCCTCGAACGTTTCAACGTACGGCAAGCGAAGACGTTGGCGCGAAAAGAGCTGCCCCATGGTTTCGCGTCGCCCGGAGCTTGCGGCCAAAATGAGCACACGATGATGTCGAACCTTTTCTTCTTGAAGAAAACGCTCTAATTTGTCGGTTGGATTTTCCAGCTTGCGTTCAATTTCCGCGTTCGGGTTGAAGCCGTTTGTCCGATCGATTTTCAGCTCCAATCGCTCAAAACGCTTCAGTTCAATAAAAAATTGTTCGCTATTGAGATAAAGTGCACCAACCGGCAATACCGGTCGCTCAGTGTCTGCGGCAAGGAAGCGATATCGACCCTGGGTTTCCTCGATAAAGCGCCGCAATGCGGCGTCGTTGTCGCCGCTAAGACAAATAATGTCTCGATCAGGATTTAAGTAACTGAATAAGGTGGCTTTTTCTTCAAAAAAGAGCGGCAAGTAGTATTCAATGCCAGCATTGATGACACCATGGCTGAGATCTTTGTAAATTGTGTATTTGGTTGGATCGCCAGCGAAAGATTCTCGCCATTTCGCTCGAAAATTCACTAGGGCTTGAGCATCCACCGGATACTCTCTGCCGGGCAAAATACGGATTTCATTGACCGTGTCAATGGATCGTTGCGTATCCGGGTCAAATGAGCGGATTGAATCAATCTCCGTGTCAAATAAATCCAGGCGGAAGGGGCTATCCGCGCCCATTGGGAAAATATCAATGAGACTGCCCCTGACAGAAAATTCCCCCGGTGCAACCACTTGGCTCACATTGGAGTAGCCGGCACTCACCAAGCGCTCTCTGAGCTCTTCAGCGTTGATGTCTTCACCCTTTTTGAAAAAGAAAACCCTGCCTTCTAGATACGACTTGGGCGCTATGGTTTGAGATGCGGTTGTGGAGGTTGTCAGGAGAACATCCGGCGGATTGTCACTCATTAGACGATAAAGAATCTCCAAGCGTTCGCTCACCAGATCCTGATGAGGGCTGACAAGATCATAGGGCAGAGTCTCCCAATCGGGGAAGTACTCGACGTCGAGCGTGGGGGCAAAGTAGCGGATCTCATCGAGAAGACGCAGCGCTTCGGCAGCGTTTTCCGTTATCACCGTTAAATGCCTGTGACTGGTTCTGGCTTGCTCGGCCGCCAATGCGAGCCACAATGAATCCGTTGTCGGCGAACCGACTGTTATGTTTCGTTTGGCTTTGCTTGAAAGGCTATTAAGATCACGTGAAAGTCGTTCTTTAAGGTCATCAAACATAGTAAATACCCGCTATTTGTCTCAGGGAGCAATTATGACAATTTTTTCAGGCGCTCGTTTTTTATAGTTAATCGGTTGCTAGGGAACGGATCAGCGATTTTCCCATTCTTCATATTGCAATTTTTCTCGGATATAGCACAATAGCGATCAATTCTGATTTCTTCCGATTTTGGGGGCCTCATGGCGCAATTGACTGGCGACGCAAAATTGTGGCGCGGTTTCTTCTGTACATTGTTGGGTGGCATCGGTTGGGGATTCTCCGGTGCCTGCGGTCAATATCTTTTCTTGTATCAAGAAGTTGACCCGATGTGGCTGACCGTCGTGCGCATGCTGGTGGCTGGCACGATACTGGCTATTCTTTTCATTGCGCCCCACGCTCGAGCGATCAAACCGCTTTTCAAGCCCGGTGTCCAATGGTTATGGTTGATTTTTTACGCCTTGGGCGGATTGATGATCAGTCAATTCGGCTATTTAACAGCGGTGCGATACACCAACTCCGGCACTGCGACCATGTTGGTTTACCTAAATCCTATTTTTATTTTGCTTTGCGTTTGTTTTCTGACAAAACGTCTGCCGCTTAAAAAAGAGTTCATCGCGATTGTATTTGCCTTGGCGGGGACTTTTTTCATGGCAACGCATGGCGACATCTCCCACCTGGCCATTTCGCCCATTGGTTTGTTTTGGGGAATTGCAAGCGCCATCGGAATCGCTGTTTACACCATTTTGCCCGCACAGTGCCTGTCACGCTATCCGACTCAAGCTTTGATGGCCATCGGGATGATTGTCGGAGGGGTGATCATGGCGGTTGCGGTCGACGTGGTCAATATTCCTTACCGACTTGATTACCATGGTTATTTGGCCATGGCGATGATCATTTTGCTGGGAACAATCGCTGCTTTCTTGCTTTATATGCAAGGAGTGGCTGATTTGGGTAGCGTCAAAGCCAGCATGATCGCCTGCATCGAACCCATTTCCGCGGCGGTCTTTTCCTTGTGGTGGTTTGACGCGCATTTCGTGTTGATGGACTATTTGGGTTTCGCTTGCATTCTGGCAACGATTTTTGTGCTTGGACGCCGTTAACTGAAAACGATTTTATGTTAAAACCTCATTTGTTAATCCCGGCGGCCGGAGTGGGCAGTCGGATGAAAATCGGTTATCCGAAACAATACATGCCGTTTGTTGACGACCGCAACCTGTTGGAGACCACGGTTTGGCGTTTATCCGAGATGACTCTCTTTGCTAGCATCGCGGTTGTGGTGAGCACCGATGACGCTTATATCGATCATTGTGATTTGCCACAGTCTGTGAGGGTCTTGCGCTGCGGTGGAAAAACAAGGGCTCAGAGCGTTTATAACGGCTTGAAGGCGCTTGAACTAAAAGGGGACGAATGGGTTTTGGTGCATGATGCGGCAAGGCCGTGCGTGAGCAAGCAAGCCATTTGCCGCTTGATTGAGCGTTTGGACCTTGGCGATGTTGATGGGGCGATTTTAGCTTCTCCGGTGGTTGACACGCTCAAAATTGTCAATGAAGCAGGCTTAATTGAGCAAACGGTCAATCGCGAACTTTATCGATCGGCTCAAACGCCACAAGGTTTTCATGTTCAGGCCTTGATCCACGCATTAGCGGATCGTTTGCAGACCGCCACCGATGAAGCGAGCGCGATGGAAGCGGTCGGCGCAAAAATTGCCGTGATTGACTCACCGGTGAGCAACATCAAGGTGACGCATCCTGATGATGCGTTGCTGGCGAAATTTTTCTTGCAATCCATTTGAGGAGCGTGAAAGTGGGTTTTCGAATCGGACAGGGATACGACCTTCATCGTTTGGTCGAAGGGCGAGCTCTCATATTAGGCGGCGTCAAAATTGAACATTCAAAAGGTCTTTTAGGTCACTCGGACGCGGATGCGCTCTTGCATGCGATCACCGATGCATTGTTCGGCGCGGCCGCCTTAGGTGATATCGGCCGACATTTCCCGGATACCGATCCGGCGTTTAAGGGAGCGGATAGTCGAGCGCTTTTGCGTGAAGCGGTGCGCTTGGTGCGTGAAGCCGGCTGGCAAATTGAGAATGTGGATGCGACTATTGTCGCTCAAGCGCCGAAACTGGCCCCCTACATGCCGTTGATCCAGCAATCTGTCGCAGAGTGCCTTGGGGTTGATGTCTCGCAGGTCAACGTCAAAGCGAAGACAAAAGAAAAGTGCGACGCTGTGGGTGAAGGTCAAGCTATCGAAACCCAAGCCATCGCACTGTTGCAGTCTGTCGACCATTAATTTTCTTTGTCTTTGGGTAAAACCGCGTCAGCCGGGGCGGTTTGCTCTTCCAGAACCGGCTTTTCATCCGGAAGATTGGCTAGCGGCATGGATAATTCGACAATCAGTCCATGTGGGTGGTTGGCTGATAGGGTAATCTTCCCGCCGGAACGTTTAACGACTCGTCCTACAATGGCCAGTCCCAGCCCGGCTCCTTTAGCGCCGCCTCGTGCCGTGTCACCGCGTTCAAAAGGACGAACAATGCGAGCCATTTCTTCAGCGGGCACTCCCTTGCCTTTATCACCGATGCGAAGTACGGCGTCGTTGCCTTGGCGTAGCACTTGTATATTAAGGTCAAGGCGTCCTGTTTCTGGGTCTCGACCATAGCGATCCGCGTTGACGATAATGTTTTGAATAGCGCGAACCAGCTCGGTCGGGTGAGCCATCACAAAGAGGTTGCCCATGATACTGGTTTCAATTCGCACATCCCCTTTGGATCGCATGCGCGTGTCGTTTAACGTGTCATTAGCGCATAGTCCCAAATCAACTCGCTCAAGAGGCTGTTTGCTGCGATGAGCATAGGCGAGGAATTGATTGACGATACTCTCCATCTGCTCGAGGTCGCTGACCATGGCGTCCCGAGTCTCTTGCGGCAAATCAGCCAGTTCAATTTCCAATCGCATGCGTGTGAGTGGCGTTCGCAAGTCATGAGAGACCCCCGCAAGCAACAACTCTCTGTCGCTTTCCATGCGCTCGAGCTCTTGAACCATATGGTTGAAACTGCGGTTGACGGCCTCAATTTCCGCGGTGCGGGTATTCTCGGGCAGGGGATCGGGCTTTTCCCCGCGTCCCAGTTTTTTAGCCGCCGCACTGAGTTCCGCAAGGGGTCGTATGGTTCGTTGAGTGAGGACGCTCGCGCCTAGCGTGCCCATTAAGAACGCGACAAAGGCCCACCAAACCCAAGCCGTACCAAATGGAGGATCTAAGAGGTCGTCTCGAATCATCAGCCAATATTTGTCACCTTCGATGGTGGTGGAAACCCAGAGTCCGGGTTGGTCATTGACGCTGCCGGCAATAATTGTGTTTTCACCAAGGCTCGCTTTCGTCTGCGATTCAATCAGTTCCGGGATGTTGCCTTGGGAGACTAGCTTCGTCCAGTGGTCATTGTCATCTCTGGGAATGATCCGGACACCTTCTTGATAAGCGAGAATGTGCAAAAGATCCGGTCGATAGTCCGCATCGGCAGAGATGAGGGCGTAGCGGGTCAAATTGACTGTCGACACGATCTGCTGAGCAACGCCGCGAGAAAACGGCACTTCGGACAAAACACGAAAGCTTTGAAGCCACCCGAGCGCCGTGATGATCAAAAGCAACATCAACAGAAGGAAAGTACGCCAAAATAGGCTCGTTGACTTCAAAGCCATGTTGATACTCCAATTAGCGATTAATTACTCTGCCCATCCGGGATGAACACATAGCCGACGCCCCAAACCGTTTGTAAGAACCGTGGCTTGGAGGGATCCGGTTCGATCATTTTACGAAGCCTGGAAACCTGAACGTCCAATGAACGGTCAAACGCCTCATATTCTCGACCGCGTGCGATCTCCATCAGCTTATCGCGCGAAAGGGGTTGTTTCGGATGGCGGGCGAAAGCCTTCAAAACCGCGAACTCACCGGTGGTCAACGGCACGGGCTCTCCGTTTTTGCGCAACACGCGAGTGCCCAAATCCAATTCAAATTCACCGAATTTAACCACCTCGTTTTCCATTGAGGGCGCTCCCGGGGCATCCGCGACGGGGCGGCGACGCAACACCGCGTGAATTCGCGCAAGCAACTCTCGTGGATTAAAGGGCTTCGGAATGTAATCGTCAGCACCCATTTCAAGACCGACGATTCGATCAACATCTTCGCCACGAGCCGTCAGCATGATGATTGGCGTCGTATCTTTTTGTTCACGCAAGCGACGCAGAATTTGAAGACCATCCTCGCCCGGCATCATCAAGTCAAGAATGAGCGCATCAAAGCGTTCCCTTAACCAAAGGCGATTCATCGTCACGCCGCCGTCTGCGACATAGACTTGGAAACCATTTTCACCAAGGTAGCGTCGCAAAAGATCGCGTAAACGGGGATCGTCATCAACGACAAGTAATTTGGGCGTGCGTTCTGCCATAATGAGTCCTCTTAGAAATATATTTTTAAATTTGAACAGAGTATTTCAAGACTGTTCTGTTACATTTATTTTGAAGGAATTTTTGAGCTTGTAAAGTCTTTGACAAAGTTTGGTTACAAAATTGCGAGGGAATTAAAGAATATTTTCACCTTTTGCGACGATTCTTGCTTACTATCCAAACTGTATCGGATTGAGATGCCTCATGAATAAAGGAGGCAGAGGAAGAATGCATGCAATTTAGGCATTTAACAAAAACGGTTTTGACGCTGGCAGCTGCCGGTTGTTGTTGCGCGGCCAGTGCCCATCCGCTCTTTGTTCATACGACAGATACCATGGGATCGACGACCGCGCAGCGGTACGTTGCCCCGGAAGATCTGTTATTTGCGTTGCCTCAGTCGGAGAATCAGCCCAAACTTTGGCGTGATATGAGCGCCAAAGAAAGGGCAGATATTTGGCCGTTTTTACCCAATGGCATGAAAAAGCGCTATTGGCGCAGTATGACCAATAGTGATCGCCGGGCTATGCGCGCGGAGCTTTCTCCCAGAGAGAATGCGGAATTTCGTTCGCGCTTTGTTTCACCCGACAATAGTCGTTATCGCGGACAGGGCGGACCTGAACCGAAACCTGAGCATGTTCTCAGTCAAGAAGAGCGCGACTTGATGCGCCAGCAAATCCGAGAGATGCACGTCCAAATTTATCACTATCATCACGGAGCGCCGTCGGTTGTTGTCACGCCTTTGCCTCCCGATGGCGCGCCAGATATCGAGAACACGCCCAATCGCTAACGGTTTTCCGATGGGTGATAGAAATGGGCTGGTCAAGCGTTAGCCGCTAAACCAGCCTTTTTGTTTGCTGCATGCTAAGATGGCGTCATGTTTTTCTGTTGAATGAACCATGCCAGCACCAACTCTTCTTGCTTTTGATACTTCGACCGAATATTGCACCGTTGCACTTTACGTCAATAAACAATGCTTCAGTCGCACTGAAAAACTCGGGAACGGTCATTCGGATGTCCTTTTACCTTGGATTGATGAATTTGTCAGCGACTCGTCTTCAAACTTAAAGGCCATTGACGGCATTCTTTTCGGTGCCGGTCCTGGTTCATTTACTGGGTTAAGAATCGCTTGCGGGGTGGCACAAGGTTTGGGATTCGGGCTGGATAAAATGGTTTTGCCGACAAGCACGCTGCTAGCGACGGGCTACGCGTTTCGAGACCAAGCTCGACGAATCGCGGTTCTCAACGACGCTCGAATGAACGAATGTTATGGCGCTGTCTACCAAAGAGACGAAAAGGGCTTTCATTGTGTTAGCCGTGAGCAAATTGTTAAGCCGGAGTTAGCGCCTGATTGGATTGCGCAAAATGGGGCCGATTTGGTTGTTGGCACGGCAATCGGTGTCTATCCAATGATTTTCACGGTCCCCTCTCATTACGCCCATCCTGACGCTCAGGCGATGATTCAGTGGTACTTGGATACTCAGGAGGATTCAAAGGCGTTATGGATTAAAAGCGACTTAGCCGCGCCGCTCTATGTTAGGGATCGCGTCGCCTTAACCATAAAAGAGCGTGCTCAGGGAGCAAAGTTGTGACGGTTGAGTTGATCGAAGCAAGCGCCTCGGACTTGGATCGAGTTGCAGAAATTGATTCCAGTGCCTTTGAATTCGCATGGAGTAGGGAGCAATTTCAATCCTCGTTTGAAGCCGGGCATCGCTTCGTTTTAGTTAAGGAAAACGCGATCATCGTTGGTTTTGCCGTTTATATGCAAATTTTTGAGCAGGCGGAATTGCTTTCGATCGCAATTGATCCGAGGTACCGCCGTAAAGGTTATGCGAAAATGCTCATTGAGCAAATGAGCGCAAACCTCATGCGTGGGGGAGCGGAGCAATTGTTTCTTGAAGTTCGGGTGAGCAATCAGCCGGCAATTTCTCTTTATGAGAAAATGGGATTCAAAGCGATTTCCCGGCGCAAGGGCTATTACCCTACAAAAGACGGTCACGAAGATGCGATCGTGATGCAAAAAAATTTACTGAGATGACATATTCTGAGCAAGACGCCCGCTTGTGGTTGGCGATGAACATTGGTCCTTTATGGATCGCGCGCGATGAAGATGACCCTTTGTCGCCGCGGGCGATTGCTCGCGACGAAGTGCAACGGAAAAAAAAGAATGAGTCTTCTTTTGCACCGCAGACGCCAGTGTCGGTGACAGAGGATCTCAATAAAGCGAAACCCGCTGTAGGGGGCATTGTTGATAATCGCCTACCTCAAAAGGAACCGGCACTTGTTCAGCCGACAGTCGAGATTAATTTTTCAGATCGTAAAAAGATCGCCACGGCTAATTGGGATGATTTGCGGGAGATGGTTAGTCATTGCAAGGCATGCAAGATCCTCTGCGAATCACGTCTTTCAACTGTTTTTGGTATTGCTGAGCCAACGGCGAAACTTGTCATAGTGGGAGAAGCACCTGGACGTGACGAAGATCTACAGGGCAAGCCTTTTGTGGGAAAAAGTGGCGAGCTTTTGGAAAACATACTTCATGCCCTAGGATTGATTAGAGGTAAGGATGTGGCCATTCTCAATGTGCTGAAGTGCCGTCCTCCTAAAAATCGTGACCCAATGGAAGATGAAATCGCCGCCTGTCGAGCCTATCTTGATCGACAACTTCAATTGATTGATCCTAAAGTAGTGGTTCTTTCAGGTCGAATCGCCGCCCATACATTGCTTAACACAATGGAATCCATGGGCAGGCTGCGACAAAAACCACATGCCATGTCAATTAACGGCCGGGACGTGCCCGTTATTGTGACCTATCATCCCTCATATCTACTTCGTTCTCCGACTGAGAAAGCAGCGGCATGGAAAGACTTCATGGCCGCGAAACATCTGCTGTTGGGACTGTGAGCTGTTCCTTTCCTAATGACGCTTTTCTTCGCCGATGAGGTGGGTTGAGTCGTATTCTTTTTGGTTGAGGTGATGTTTCAAAATCACAAGGAACATTGAGACGATTACAAAAATACCGAAAATCACCATTGTCGCAGGCGCGCTCAAGTTAAAGTGAATGAGCAACGAATAAATTCCCAGCATGATCAGGATGGAAAGATTTTCATTGAAATTTTGAACGGCAATTGACTTGCCCGCGCTCATTAAAACATAGCCGCGATGTTGTAGCAGCGCATTCATCGGGACAACGAAAAAGCCCGCGCAAATGCCAACCGTGACCAGTACGATTGAGGCGATCAGCATCGACCATGTCACGAGTAAACCGAATACTTCGATACCGCCCGGCGGAACCATAC
>DVNR01000048.1 GCA_018714205.1 Candidatus Aphodousia faecipullorum | reverse complement strand
TGATGGCAACGGGGAAAAAGTCTTGGATAGCAGCATTTCAGGTGTATATGAAACCTGAGGTGATACGGATGCTTTTTCTTGGTTTTTCTTCCGGTTTGCCTCTTTTGTTGATTTTAGGAACATTGTCTTTTTGGCTTAGGGAGGCAGGCATTGATTTACAAACCATTGGCATGATGAGCTGGGTAGGTTTGGTTTATGGGTTTAAATGGCTTTGGGCTCCATTGGTGGACCGATTTCAGATTCCCTTTTTATTTAAGAAATTTGGACGCCGTCGTTCATGGCTACTTTCAACCCAAGTCATAATCGCTTTGAGTTTGTTTGCCATGGGAAGAACTGATCCAGCTCAAGAGCTTCAACTTATGGTATGGCTATCCCTTTTGACTGCGTGGGCTTCGGCAACGCAGGATATTGCACTGGACGCTTATCGTATTGAAAGTGCTCGATTGCAGGAGCAAGCGGCTTTAGCAGCAACTTATCAGACTGGATACCGCTTAGGAATGATTTGGGCTGGTGCTGGGGCTTTGGCATTGGCCGCTTGGGGAACTAAGACTCATGGGTATGACCCTTTGGCGTGGCAATTTTCATATACCGTGATGGCTTGCAGTGTCTCGGTGGGATTTGTGACGGTTTTCTTTTCTCGAGAGCCTGAAAATCCAGTGTTGCAGAGTGTTTCGATGTTGGGGGCTAGGTTACCTCTTTTTCAACGTCTGTCTAGATGGTTTCAACAAGCTGTGTGCATGCCGTTTATCGATTTTTTTAGCCGCTATCAATGGCAGGCTCTGCTAATCCTCATGTTGATTGCAAGCTATAGAATTTCAGATGTTGTAATGGGAGTCATGGCGAATCCTTTTTATCAGGATTTGGGGTTTAGCAAACAGGAAGTCGCTGCTGTCTCTAAGGTTTTCGGAGTCGTTATGACTTTATTTGGAGCCTTTATTGGTGGCGTGATTAGTGTCCGAATTGGAGTGCTTCGAACGTTGTTTTTGGGAGGTGCCTTATCAGCGCTAACCAATCTTTTGTTTGCTTGGCTTGCGACTCAGGGGCATAACGTTGTTTATTTAGTACTCACTGTCAGTGCGGATAATTTGGCTGCTGGCATTGCTTCTGTCGCCTTTTTGGCCTATCTGGCCGGTCTGACCAATAAAGCTTACACCGCGACACAATACGCAATTTTTAGTTCCATCATGTTGCTGCTGCCAAAGTTTTTGGCGGGATTTTCTGGGTTTATCGTGGAGTCTGTTGGGTATAGTGCCTTTTTTGTGGCGACTGCGGCAATCGGGTTACCTGTATTATTGTTGATTGCCGCAATTTCCCGCACAACTAAGCCTTAGAACGGTTTGTGGTCGTAGACTTTGTGTGAGATTTTTCTAATTTAGATTTAAATCCCCTTGTAACGGAAGCGATCTCTGCAACGCTTAACGCTACGTCCTTTATTGCATCATCAAGATCTTCTAACGGGGATTCAGATAATAACGTTTGTTGAATATCTTTAAAGTCACCTAGTGCCTCCTCGGGGAGATGTCTCCAAATCCCAACAAGAGCGCTGGTGACTTTTTCATTGTCAATATCAATGAGTCCTTCCCAAGTTTGGGCCGCTGCTAAAAAACCAAGGGCAAAGGGTTGTAAAGCCACAATGGACTCCTCTCCCTGTAGCAGGTTTCCATTTTCGTCCTCTGGATCGAATACAATTGGATCAAGGGGCTCCCCTTGGCTCAGCGCGCGGTCAATGTCTAGGTAGCGTCGATATAGCAACTCTTCCAGTCGATTTTGCTTCTTTGGGGAAAGTAGGTGTGCATGGGTAGGATCGGCGCTGAAGATATAGGGCATCCATTCTTTAGGGAGGACTTCCTCTGGTAAAAGCAAAATGGCTGTCATGAAGCCGTCAGCCTCAGAGGCGTCCATGGCGATATTTTTTTCATCCATCTGAGCAAGTAGCTCGTCAAGTTCTGTTAGTTCGGCGTTAGTTAGCGGTTTAAACACAATAATCTCCTTGATAGGGCTAATTTCGCCAGAAAGTTCTAGTGAAAAGGACGAACACACTGAATAATTCTAGACGGCCGACAAACATACAAAATGATCCTATCCATAGTTGAACGGGATTGGATGATGCATAGTTTGCTGTCGGACCCACCTCGCCCAGGCCTGGTCCAGTGTTTGCAATGCAAGCTAAAACCGTGGAAAAGGCTGATGTAAAGTCCACTCCAGTCATTGCAATAATGAAGGAAGAAATAAACACAACAAGCACATGCAAAGCGAAAAATGCGAATACCGTCGATGTAATTTTGTCCGAAATTTCTATTTGACCGACTCGCAGAGGCAAATAGTCACGCGGACGCAATAATGTCTCTAAAGAAAGTAATCCCTTTTTAATAACAATCAACATTCTGATCATTTTTACTCCACCACCTGTAGATCCAGAACAAGAAGCAAATAAGCTACAGAACAGGAGAAAATAACCAAAAGACATAGGCCATTGTGAATAGTCAACGGTGGTATAACCTGTCGTACTAAAGAGAGAGGCTACAGTGAATAATGAGTGGCGCAACGTCGTTTGCCAATCAGGATAGAATTGGTTGAATGTCAAACCTGCAAAAACAACAGCAGTTCCACAAATGATCATGAAAATCCAGGCTTTCGCTTCAACATCTGAAAAATAGGCCCAAATTGAGCGTTGGCGCCAAGCTGTGAAGTGCAGCGAAAAATTAAAGCCCGAGAAAACAATAAAAAACACAGCCACCATTTCAATGGCAACTGAGTTGAAATGACCGATACTCTGGTCATAAGGTGAAATGCCGCTTAAGCTGACAGTAGTGAAAGTAAACAGGACGGCGTCGTCCCAAGACATACCAGCCCAGTGATAGGCAACGGCGCAACAGACGGAAAATAAAATATAGATACTATAAAGGGCTTTAGCTGTATCAGCTATGCGTGGCGTTAGTTTTGTGTCTTTAAATAGATTGGAATTTTCGGCTTTAAACAACTGTGCACCACCTACACCTAATAGAGGTAAGACCGCAACCGCAAGCACGATGATTCCCATGCCTCCCAACCATGAAAGTAAACAACGCCAATAATTCAAAGAAAGTGGCAATGCATCCAATCCATTGAGAGATGTTGCTCCCGTTGTCGTTAAACACGACATGGTTTCAAAAAAAATCCGGTGATATGAAACGTCTGGTAGCAACAGGGTAAAAGGAATTGAACTGAAGAGGACAGCAGAGAACCACGATAGTGTGACAAGTAAAAAGCCATTTCGAATGTGCAACTCACTGCGATAACGCTTTGTTGAGAAAAAAAGCAAAACGCCGGAACAGATGCAAATGGCTATTGATATTAAAAATTCTGGAATAGTGGTTTCATGGTTTCGTAGAGCGATTAGCAAAGGGACCATCATGGCGATGGCTAATATGAGCAACAGAGGTCCTAGCGCATTGAGAACAGGAAACAGTAGACGTTGTAGCGTTCGGAGCATTGTTCGCCTTTTTAGAAGAAACCAACATCAACAGCAAACAGCTGTTCAATACGAGGAATCATTTTTTTATTTGGAATGAAGAGAATCAGATGATCTTCTGCCACTACCGTTAGGTCTGGTTCTGCCATAAGGATTTTAGCGTCTTCTCCTTCACCACGGACAATCGCACCGACCGAGACCCCTTGAGGAAAGGCAATTTCCTGCAATTGCTTTCCGACAACTTTTGAACTTTTCTTTGATCCGTGAGCAATGATTTCCAATGCTTCAGAACTGCCTCGATACAGTTCTTGTGCATTAACAACATCACCGTAACGGATATGTCGGAGAAGTTCGCCTAGAGATGCTTGTGTTGGAGACACGGTAACATCAATATCAGTTCCTTGAACAAGAGCGGCGTAAGCTTGCGTTTCCAGTAAAACAATGGAGCGCTTTGCACCAAGGCGTTTCGCTAAAAGGGCTGACATAATGTTGGTTTCGTCATGACTGGAAAGTGATAAGACAACGTCAGCCTCTCCAATGCCTTCTTGGGACAGGGCCACTGTATCGTTAGTCTTTACCATCGAAACGGATACGCGATTGCCCGCATATCGTTTAGAAAGCTCAGTGGCGATTGCTTCGTCAGCCTCAAGAATTTTGATTCGACGTTTGGATCGATTGGGTTCTAGCTCATCAGTGACCAATCCAGATAAATTTCCCCCATTCATCAAAACAACCGTTTGGGCCATTTCATATGGTCGTAAAGTGCCGATTACACTATCTGCACAATGGCTGGCCGTCAGCACTGTGACCTCGTCACCGGATTCAATAACGGTATCAGATCGACACTCCAGACGATGGTTTCGCCGAAAAATTGAGACAAAACGCACCTGAGCATCTGGTAATTGGATAAAGATTTCTCGAAGTGGTCTTCCAACTAAAGAAGCACCGGCTGTAGCGCGTACAGTAAAAAGGGTGAGCAACCCATCGGCAAAACTAAGCACCTGCTGAGCGGCTGGGAATGTAATTAACTTTGCCAAGTGACTGGCGATCGCTTGTTCAGGCCAAATAATGCTGGTGGCGCGAAACCCTTCTTCGCCGAGAATACGAGGATAGTGTCTAAGTTCACTGTTTCTTACTCGGGCAATACGCATCGGGATATTGAACAATTGTGCTGCTAGCGTACACGCAACGAGGTTGGTCTCGTCACTTGCTGTGACTGCAATCAACAAGTCAGTATCCATAGCGCCCGCACTGCTGAGAACGGACGGAGAGCTGGCGTTACCGACGAGACCTAAAAGGTCAAATCGTTCTTGCATCAAGTTGACTCGTTCCGATGACTCATCAACAATGGTGATGTCATTGGCGTCACTGACCAAACTTTCGGCAACGGAGCGACCCACACGGCCAGCTCCCAGAATTAGGATCTTCATTTTTCAAAAATGGGGAATTTTATCTTCCACCAGTTTATACGAACTTGCTTACTCTTTTGACCACTCAATGCCCAACTGTCGCAATTTTCTATATAAGTGAGTGCGCTCTAGCTGTGCACGCGCGGCGACCTTAGTCATACTGTAATTTTCTTTTTCCAACAAATAAGAAAAATAAGCTCGCTCAAATTGGTCGCGCGCTTCACGAAGAGGTAAGGAAAAGTCAATGCGGTTACGTAAAGAGACAAGTAGCTTTTCTTCCTGATTTTCGCCAGAAACCGGTTGGGTGGGACTCTGAGTGGGCCGGGAGGGTGAAAGCTCTATCGAAGGCTTTGCAGTCAATGCCGCTTGTAGCGTGTCCACTAGTGTTTTAATGGACGTTGGTTTCTCCAAAAAAGTAAAAGCACCAAATTTCGTTGCTTCCACAGCCATATCAATGTTGGCGTGTCCTGACATCATAATAATGGGACACGGTAGCGGACCTTGAGATGCCCATTCCTTCAACAAGGACATGCCGTCAGTATCTGGCATCCAAATATCCAAAAGAACAGCATCAGGGTGGCAACTATGAATAGCAATACGAGCCTCTTGGCTATTGGCAGCCACTGTGACATTGTATCCCTCATCGGAGAGAATCTCGCTGAAGAGTTCTCGAATACCGACTTCGTCATCAACAACCAAAATATTTGCCATGAGTACAACTTAAGGCTAAAAAGAGAAAGTACAAACAGCTTACTAAACTGCTAACAAAAAACCAATTGTAACTATAGCACCGCCATTTTTCTTAAGTCCAACCAATTCTTGGCGATTGGCAATGCGAACCCAACCATCGTGCTCCTCTATTATTTTTTTTACCATGGGTAATCCCAAGCCCGTTCCTGTTTCTTTTGTCGTGATATAAGGTTCAAAGGCATGAGCCAAAATATGTTCAGGGAAGCCGGTACCGTTATCTTCAATGGTCATAACAAGAGTTTTTTCTTTTCCTGAGCGCTCTAAAGCCGTTTTTATATTGATATGACAGGCAGCGTTTTCAGATTGAGCTTCTTTGGCGTTGGAAAGTAAGTTGTGTAGGACCTGTAGCAATTGAGCCCTATCAGCCATGATTAGCGGTAGGTTCTTGCCCAAATTTAGAGTGATTGAGATCCCAGCCTGTCGGTAGAGTAAGGCAACATCGTCAATAAGGCTATTTATGTCCAGGGGTTTTAAGGTTGGTTTGGGAAGTTTCGCATAATCGCGAAAGTCATTCACCATTTTCTTGATGGCAGAAACTTGCTCCACGATGGTATGAGTGTAGCGATTTAATAACTCAATATCCTCAGAGGGTAATTTTTTTGAAAGCTTGATTTGCATCCGTTCAGCTGCAAGCTGAATAGGGGTTAATGGATTTTTAATTTCGTGAGCCATACGCCTTGCTACCTCACCCCATGCGATCACTCGTTGGGCAGCAACGGCCTGAGACATATCATCAATGACAATAAGGTACCCAGGCCCCTCGTTGAGAGGGACAGAAGAACAACGGATCATCAATGACAAGGGCTCTCTCTTTGAGTCGAGACTTAGGGAGGCGTTTTCCTGCTTAACTGAACGTGAATTTTCTGAGAGCATGGGTAAAACAAGTTGCCCAAACTCTGGATATGCCTTATCAATGGGCACTCCGACTTGGAGAACATTGTTTCCCAGAATGTGAACGGCCCCCATATTAGCGGAGCGAATCCTTTTGTCGTGATCCAGCACAATGATCCCAGTTGATAAATTTTCCAATATTCGCTCTCGGAAAATATTAGATTGTTCGAGTTTTTCTCGTCTGGACTCCAATGTATCCATTGCGTCATTGATTTGACGGACCATAACATTGAATGTGCGCGTTAACTCGTTAATTTCGTCAGAGCCAGTAAATTCCTTAATCATTTGGAAGTGCCCGCCGCTGATACTTCGGGTCCCCTCAGCCAATTGTCTAATTGGGGCTGTCATGCGACTGGCGAAGGAGAATGCAGCTAAAATGGCGCACAGCATCGCTAATGTTAATGTAACAACAAGGGACCAGTCATAAATGGTCCTCAATCCCTCGCCTGTAACAATAATTTGTTGATAATCACGCAGTCCTTTAACAGCGCTACTGATATTGTCAGCTACAGAATCGGGAATGTCTTGCCTGAGCTGCAAAAACAACTCTGTGTTGGAAGAGCGGTGGTTGACAGGTAGTAATGTTTTAATCTTTAGTCGGTTGATAGTTGGGTCTGAGTCGAGTGGATCTCCCTCTAATGTTACTGAAAACCCTTGTAATTTAGCGGTATGTATATCCTCACGTGACACAACCAAGTCGACACTTCGCGAGTCAGATGCAATACTTGCCACCACGCTGCCCAGGCTGTCCACTAGCAGCATATCGGAGTGGCTTGTGAGATCTATCATGTTACGTAGTTCATCAACGATTTGTGAAGCAGGAACATTGGCTAGTCGATCAACAATCGTTCGAGTTGTAACAATTTGATCATTCTGCAGGCGCGTTAAGGTGTCTTGTGACAACGAGACTCCGGCATCCAAAGCTAGCTCAACACGAGAGTCGATGCCGGCGTTAAAGGCTTGGGAAATAAGGTGTTTTGAAATGCTGTAGATTAATACAGAAGGTACTAGCGTAACGATTGAGATAGTACACACAAGTGATGCGAGCATTCTTGAGCCGAACTGTCTTTGTCGGTAGCGCTTCACAAGCCTTGAGATAAGTGAAATGACGGCAATAAATAAGCCGAAAGCGACCAAGGCATTAATCACGAGAAGTAAGGGGAAGTATCTCTCTAGCTGATAGGTGGCAGTGCCAGCCGAGGTCAAAAGAAAAAGTAGGACAACAATGATGGCTAGGCCCACACAGGCCGCGTAACGCATCCGATGTCGAATAATGATCATGGCTGGTCCTAATTGCTATCGTCGGCAGAAAGCGCTTGCTCGGTTAAGGTAAGGCCATACCACTCAGAGGAGATATCCCAATCATTGTCTCCGATCGTCACCTGCAAAGGAAGTGGAAGTTGCGTTGTGTCCAACTTAACGCGAACATTAGCTTCATAGTCATCCGGGGTATCAATGCTTGGGCGGGAAGAAACCCGCCATTGATGAACATTTTTCAAGACATCCAATGCGTCTTTGAGAGAGTCAAACGACTGGGAAAGACCACCACGTGAGAGTCTGTATTGACGAGTCAAGGGACTGTACGATAAACGTGAGACAAGAGTTGATTCAACAACGGGTTTATCAACCCAATACCAACGTTGACGCTCTAATACAAATTCCGTTACAAAGTAAAGCGGAATTCCTCGAGTAAGAGCATCATGGACACTGCGAGGTAAATCAAACTCAATGCTTAAATCAAGATACAATCCCGGCGGATTTCCATCCCTTGCTTTAGCAAGGTTTGCTGACATAATGGCTACTTCAGAGGCCGCATAGGCAGACAAAGCGATCCCTAGCCCTAAAATAAGGGCTACGCAACGGCGAAGCGTTTGAGATCGTATCATCATCTACTTTGCCTCTACTTTAGTTAGGAGGGCATAAAAAAAGCCATCGTGAACTTTGGGTAGGTTAGGTGTTGTTTCATGCTCAGTGGGAACCAGTCGTAACATTAATTCATTAAGTCCTGGTAGGCATTTTAGTCTTGCATCGGGATGCCGGTCCATAAAATTTTTAATTTGATCTGGTCCTTCTTCTGGGAAAATTGAGCAAACAACGTATAGCAGCATTTTGCCCTCAGGAAGAATGGTCCAAAGCGCATTAAGCAAACGAGCTTGTTGTGATGCCAGCTGTTTGATATCTTCAGGACGCCTGGACCAAACAATGTCTGGATGGCGCCTAACAATGCCAGAGGCCGTACAAGGAGCATCGAGGACTATTGCATCAAAGGATCCCAAGGTACTTAATAGTTGGCAATCAGCGCCATCACCGACAATGACCTTCGCTTTAAGCTGAAGGCGGTTCAACGTGTCGTTAATGCGCGCGGCTCTATGAGGGTCAATTTCCATTGAAGTGACATCTAGATCTGCGCTTTCAAGCAACTCGGCTGTTTTTCCACCGGGAGCCGCGCAAGCATCCAGTATTTTAGCGTTGTTCTTTAAAGCAAGAAATTGACTGATTAATTGGCTACCGGCATCTTGTACGGAACACAATCCCTGATTAAATCCAGGAATTTCCTCAACAGGACATGGCGGGTCAATGATTAATGCTTTGGGGCCAACCACTTGTACGGATATCCCGGCATTTCTCAAAATGTTGACATAATCATCAACACGTATTTTTCGAATGTTAACTCGAAGTGTGAGAGGCGGACGAAGCGTTTGTGTTTGAAGAATCGATTCCCACTGTGAAGGAAAAGATTGTCGAACTTTTTGAATCCACCAAGCCGGCGCATTAAATCGAGCACATAGATTGGTTTGAAAGCTCCGTGTTAACTGAGAGCGGTTTCTTAAAAAATTGCGTAATACCGCATTGATAAACCCAGAAGCTTTAATCGTTCTTGGATTAGACTTTGCAGCTTGTACGGTTTGGTCAACGACAACAAAATCTTTTTCTTCTCCACTAAGGAGCAACCCGAGGGCGATGCAGAGCAAACCTTGGATGTTTTCTGAGGGTTTCTTAGTGACAAGCTTAGACAAAATAATGTCACATTTAGCTCGTTGCCTGAGTGCGCAGTACAAAAGACTTTGAACAGCTCCTTTGATTTCCCCTTTGATGTCATTACGCATTGCACGTTCAAGGGAAACGCCGTTGAAGTACATTTTTTCCCAAATTGGAGCGGCAATGTTCAATGCTACGGATAACTGTACACTCATTGCAACTGCTCTCCTTTTTTCAGTGGATATCCTTGTAAAAATTGCTGAACAGGCATTTTAGGTTTGCCCGGTCGCTGGAGAATTGTGGCGCAAAGCGCTCCTTGGCCGCACGCAATGACGACACCATGAGAATCTGACTTAAGAATTTGTCCAGGGACTCCTTTTTGATCTACTACCGTCGCTTGCCAGATTTTGATTTGTGTTCCATTGTGTTCAGTGAACGAAGAGGGGAAGGGGGAGAATGCTCTAATCTTCCTTTCTAGCACCTCAGCTGGCTGAGAAAAATCAAGTTTCCCCTCGAGCTTCATTAATTTGTGAGCGTAGGTTACTCCATCGGTTGGCTGAGGTGTAATCGTTATGTTTGCCGGATTTGCAAGCATTTCGACTAACATATCAGCTCCCAAAGAGGCTACTTTCTCAGTCAATGAATTAGTTGTTTCATCTGCGGCAATTGGAAAGGATGTTTGCATCAGTATCGGACCCGTATCAAGCCCGGCATCCATTTTCATCAATGTAACACCGAAGTCTTTATCGCCAGCCTCAATTGCTCGCGAGATGGGCGCGGCGCCTCGCCAACGAGGTAAAAGACTTGCATGAATGTTGACACACTTTACCTCATTGTGAGGACCGATTCCGACTGGGATGTCTAAGACTTCTTGCGGCAACAACATGCCATACGCGGCGACAACCATTAAATCGGCCTTTTTTTCGCGAAGCAGGGCATGTAGTTTTTCGATCTCCTCTCCCCCTCTTTTTACGGATAGCGTTTGTGGGGTTTGTACTGCGATGCCATGTTCTTGTGCCAGGGCTTTCACAGCGGAAGGTGTCAATTTCATTCCTCGTCCGCTGGGGCGATCTGGTTGGGACAAAACCAGACAAATTTCATGGCCACAATCTAAAAGAGCCTGTAGCGCTTTCGCTGCGAAAGGAGGCGTTCCTGCAAATATAATCTTCATATTTGGTTGTGAAAAGTCTAAATTTGATCAGAATACTGATATTTTGACTGTTGTAGAACAAGGATACAAACAAGTGTTGGCTACAACATACACTAAAGAACGGAAAGTGAGTTTATGCAATATTGGTTAATAACGAAAGATAACGTACGGATTCACTATCAAGTCTGGGGGGATGATCAGGCGCCAGCGATCTTACTTATCATGGGGTTAGGAATGCCGTCTGAAGCGTGGCCGGAAGAGTTTATCGGCGGGTTGGTCAGGCAAGGTTTCAGAGTCATCACGATGGACAATCGCGATAGTGGGCAATCAAGTCGTATTGATATCCCAGTTGGTCCGTTTGGAATCAGTTTGGCGATTCTCAAAACGCTTTTTGGAAAAACGGTTCAAGGTCCTTATTCATTGGAGGACATGGCAGCTGATGCAGAAGCCGTTTTAGACGCGGTTCACGTTAAAAGAGCACATGTTTTAGGGATCTCCATGGGCGGTATGATTGCTCAAGTTATGGCACTAAACAGTCCGCAGCGGGTGAGTAGCTTAATTTCTGTTATGAGTGCCTCAGGAAATCCTCGGACAGGTCTCGGTAAATGGTCCGCTATTGCCGCATTATTGAAGCATCCGAAAAGCGAAACCGATTTGAGCAGCATGGCTCATTACATTCATAGGCAACTTAAGGTCATTGGCGCAGGATTTTGCGACTACGAAGAGCAACAAATTTATCAAGTCGCGAAAGCGATGGTGGATAATCCGCCAATATTCAGCGCAACTGAACGACAGCTTCTAGCTATCTTGGTTTCTGGTAACCGATCAGAATCCTTAAAAAGAATAAAAGTCCCAACATTAGTCATTCACGGGAAGCAAGACCCCCTCTTACCCCTAAAAGCGAGTGAGGAGCTAACTCGTTTAATTCCCAATGCGCGCCTTATGGTGATAGACAAAATGGGACACGGACTACCCAGGCAACATTTGCCGGGCATTGTTGCGGCAGTGGCTAAGCACTGCCACCGATATAAAGAATAGCCGAAAGGTTAATTTCGATGTTTTTCTTGGAGACGACGTTTTTTTAGTTTGGCGCATGCCCTGTCGTATTTGAGTCGGCTGAGGTGATCGACAAAAACTTTGCCGTCCAAATGGTCCATCTCATGCTGTAAGCAAACAGACAGTAGACCGTCAGCTTCAACTGTCTGAGATTTGCCGTCCAAGTCAGTATATTTCACAGTAACTTGGGCATGTCGATCGACTTTTTCCCAAATGCCAGGTAACGATAGACAACCTTCTTCACCGCAGACCCACTCATCGCTTGTGGCAATGATTTCAGGGTTGATAAGAGTGATGAGATTGTCCTTGTTTTCACTAACATCAAGAACGATTAATCGAATTGCGTGACCGACCTGAGGAGCCGCGAGACCAACACCAGGAGCCTCATACATGGTTTGTGCCATGTCGGATGCGAGTGTTCTAATTTCATCGGTTATTTCTGTCACTGGTGTGCAAACCGTTGATAATATCGGATTGGGAAATTGAACAATTGGCAAAACTGACACGAATAACTACTCCAGTAAAGAGGGATTTTCCTATTATCAGACGGTTCATTGTACGATGAAAATCCCGGATCGTCTAATTGCGTTCAGTTGAATTTCAAATGGGAGTTTATGTTGTTAGAGGCAATATCCTCATGGTTAAAATTTCTAAGTTTGTCAGAACTCGATGATGATGTCAGGGGAATTCTTTTAAAAACGATTGGTCTTCCTGAACTCATTTTCGATGCGAGTTGGACAACGTTGACTCGTTATGTGTCCACGGATATTGCTTTATTGGTAAAACGTGGCCCGTCGAATCAACGTCTAGATCAAATTGAAAAAACGCTTGAATGGTTACAAGATGAGGACATTCAATTTGTTACGATAAGTGATAATAACTATCCTTCCCGATTATTGAATGTTCCTTATCCACCTTTGGCTTTTTTCTCCGTCGGTGATCTATCGCTTCTGAATTATCCTACGGTTTCCATTGTTGGCTCGACTCATCCGACTGATGAGGGATTGTCAACGGCCCGCTCTTGGGCGAAGTCTTTGATGCAGGAACCACTTACCCTGGTTCAGGGGATGGGCTCTGGCATAGAATATGCAGCATTGCAAGGGGCGGCACAAAGCAAAAAAGGGTTTGTTGTTGTTTCTGACAGAGCCATGTCGGATCGTGAGAACGTTGAGAAAATTTCATTTATGCGAAAGCATGGTTTGATGGTAAGCGCCTCATTGCCATTTTCCACCTTCAACAAGCAAAGCATGTGGTTTGATAGGCAAAAAATGATGCTCGCCGCATGTGAACATTTCGTTATTGTTGAGGCGAGCTTGTTTTCCAGGAGTCTACGTCTGGCTAGAGAGGCAGGCGATGTCGGTCGTAATATCATGGCTGTGCCGGGATCAATTCACGAAACGTTGCACAAAGGGTGTCATCAGTTAATCAAAGAGGGGGCTAAACTTGTCGAGTCAACCCAGGATATTGTCAAAGAAATGGGATTGAGGGCTCTTTAATCAAAATTTTTGTGGAAAAACTTGCCCAAAATACCTCTTTTGCTGTTACTCTAAAAAAGCATTTTTTCAGAGAGCTCTAATTTAGGATTTAAAAATGAGTGAAAAAACATTGGTGATTGCAGAAAAACCATCTGTGGCATCTGATATCGCCAAGGCTCTGGGTGGGATGAGCCGTGAGAAAGACTATTTTGAGGGGGATCGTTATGTGGTTAGCTCAGCTGTTGGGCATCTGTTGGAACTGGCGGTCCCAGAAAAATATGATGTAAAACGCGGCAAATGGACGTTTGCGCATTTGCCGATGCTACCTCCAAGTTTTGACTTAAAGCCGATTAAAAAGACAGAAGATCGGTTAAAGTCTTTGAAGCGTTTGTTGAAACGGTCGGATATAACGGCTGTGATCAATGCTTGCGATGCTGGGCGAGAGGGTGAGTTGATTTTCCGCTACATCATGCAGGCTTGTAAGTGCAAGAAACCCATTTCGAGACTGTGGCTACAATCAATGACACCCGCGGCAATCCGGGAGGCATTTGAGCACCTGAGAACGGATGCACAGATGCAGAACTTGGCCGATGCCGCGCGCTCTCGCTCCGAAGCCGACTGGTTAGTGGGTATTAATGGTACTCGCGCTATGACAGCGTTTAATAGTAAAGACGGAGGTTTTTTCTTAACCACTGTTGGTCGTGTGCAAACACCGACATTGGCCATTGTGGTTGAGCGTGAAGAAACAATTCGAAATTTTGTCAGTCAAAAATACTGGGAAGTGCACGCTGATATTTGTGCTCAGCAGGGCCATTATGAAGCTATTTGGTTTGATCCGTCTTTCAAGAAAGATGAGGCTAGTCCTCAAAAGAAAGCAGAGAGAATTTGGGAAGCTGAGAAAGCGCAACAGATTTGTGACAAGATTAATCAGCAGCTTGGCACCGTAGAAGAAAGTGCGAAACGAACCACTCAGCTATCTCCCTTGTTATTTGATTTGACTAGCCTGCAAAGAGAAGCCAATAACCGATTTGGATTTTCGGCGAAAACGACTCTGGCGATTGCTCAATCACTGTATGAAAAGCATAAAGCATTGACTTATCCGAGGACTGATGCGCGAGCTCTCCCGGAGGATTATCTGTCGACAGTGAGCGCCACAATGCAGATGCTTCAGGAAAATAGCTGTTATACGAAAAGCGTTGAAGCGATTTTAGAGAATCATTGGGTTAAACCGACAAAAAGAATCTTTGATAACTCAAAGATTTCTGATCACTTTGCCATTATTCCTACACTACAAGCGCCTAAAAAACTATCAGAAGTTGAAGAAAAGATATACGACTTGGTTGTGAAGCGCTTTTTGGCGGTTTTTTATCCAGCAGCGGAATATGATGTGACAACGCGTGTAACGACGATTCTTGGGGAAAAACTAAAAACTGAAGGAAAAGTTTTGGTCAATCCTGGATGGCTGGCAGTGTATGGACGTGAAACCGCCCAGGATGATACGATGCCTGCAATCGGGATGGGGGAAAAAGTCCAAGCAGTTTCGGCCTTGGTGCAAGAAAAAGCGACAAAGGCTCCGCCACGCTATACAGAAGCAACGTTGTTGTCAGCAATGGAAGGGGCTGGAAAGTTGGTTGAAGAAAGCGAATTGCGTGAGGCAATGAAAGGCAAGGGATTGGGAACTCCTGCAACAAGGGCGGCCATTATTGAAGGGCTCTTATTGCAAAAATATTTGCGTCGGGAGGGTCGAGAGTTGTGCCCGACCTATAAAGCTCGTCAGCTTTTTGCTCTTTTAAAAGGGCTTGGTGTTTCCGAGCTATCTGAACCAGAGCTTACCGGAGAGTGGGAATACAAGTTGGCGCAAATTGAGCAAGGTCAGGTGACTCGAGAGCAGTTTATGAAAGAAATTCGCAATATGACGGTCGATATCGTGGAGTCTGCTAAACGTTACGAGGGGGATACTGTCCCGATACAGGATCCGGCGCACTTGAAAAATCCTTGCCCGAAGTGTGGCGGTGAAATTGTGGAAAATTACAGACGCTTTGCTTGCACACACTGCGACTTTAGTTTGCCTAAACATCCTGGAGGACGTACGTTTGAAGTCTCAGAAGTGGAACAACTTCTTGCTAACAAAGAAATTGGGCCATTGGATGGTTTCATAAGTAAAATGGGACGTCCGTTCAGTGCGAAATTGCGCATCAGCGAAGACTTTAAATTAGAGTTCGATTTTGGTCAGGAACAACAATCGGAAAAAGAGCAGATCAATGCAGACGAATTGGATTCTGTAGGAACTTGTCCGAAGTGCGGGGGTCGTGTTTTAGACAGCGCTAAAGGCTATGTTTGCGAAAATACATTGAGCAAAACATGCGATTTTCGTTTAGGCAAAACAATTCTTCAGCAACCCATTTCCTCTGTACAAGCAGCCAAGCTGCTGAGAGACGGTAAGAGCGATGAGTTAAGTGATTTTGTCTCAAATCGTACCAAACGTAAATTTTCGGCGATATTGACGTTGGGAAAGGATGGGAAGGTCGGCTTCGAATTTTCTCAAGTTAGCCCCGCAAGACGCTTGACAGCAAAGAAAGAGAAAATGTAACTCGGGGGAGAGAAGAGTTCTCACAAGCCGCCAAAAAACTGGCGGCTTGTGACGCTAGGACGCGGGCGGTTGTGTTGCTGTTGTTTTCGACTCTGGTTTTATGGCGGCGACCAGGACTTGGTCGACTTTGTTGTTATCAACATCAATGACCTCAAAGCGGTACCCACCGTAAACCACTCGATCAGTTCGTTTAGGTATTTTTCGCAACATATACATCATAAAACCGGCGACGGTTTCGTAGGCGTTATCGTCTGGTAGACTGCCGACATTTAAAAGACGTTCCAAATCCTCGACCGGTGTGGAACCGTCTACGAGCCAAGAGCCATCTTCTCGTTCAAGAATTTGAGATTCTTCTTCATTACTGACGAGATCTCCCATTACAGTACTCATAACGTCATTTAAGGTGATAATGCCGACAACTAAAGCATATTCGTTGATAATAACGGCAATATCACTATGTGTTCGTTTGAAATTGTCAAGAATTTCAGACAAGGTCAGAGTGTCTGGCACCATTTGTACGGGATGAACCAATCCATCGTCTTTAAGCGAAAACTTTTGATCACTCATCATTTTGCCGAGCAGGGACTTTGAATCAGTTACGCCAACGACATTATCTAGCGAGCCATTGCAAACTAGATATTGATTGTGTGGCAAATCAATGACTTTTCGGCAAATGTCTTCTTCTTTTTCATCAAGCAAGAAATAAACGATATTTTCTCTAGGCGTCATTGAACTGGGAACCGTTCGACTTTCTAGTTCGAAAATATTCTCAATGGCGATTTGTTCTTCGGTGGCAATGACCCCGGCGGCGGTACCAGCGTTAACAGTAGCAAGGATATCCTCAGAGGTAATTTTGTCTTTCGCGTGTTCGGGCAATCCCAGACTCCGAATAATAATGTTTGCCAATCCATTAAAAAACCAGATGAAGGGCTTGAGCAAACGAATAAGTATCGACATGGGACCAATAATTGTCATGGCGATTTTTTCTGGGGATATTAAGGCCAATCGTTTGGGTATGAGATCAGCGAATAAAATAAACGCCACCGTGGAAACGATAAAAGCGGCCCAAAAACCAAAAGTTTCAGCGATTGTTGGCTTGGCTCCCAAAAGAAGAGCAAGGTGCGCGAAGGCTGGAGAGAAAAAACGTTCACCTAAAATACCTCCGGCCAAGGAGAGGGCGTTAACAGAAATTTGGATGACCGTAAAAAAGTGTCCTGGGTGTTCTTGCAATGCAATAACTCGGGATGCTTTTTTATGACCCTCCTCTGCCAAAGTGCGAAGACGAATTTTTTTCGCTGCTGCTAGCGAAATTTCAGAAATTGAAAAGAAGCTGCTGGTAAAAATTAGTGCGACAAGAAGAATAAGCGATAGGTAAGAAGACATATGAGGAAAAAAAGAGTTACAACTTTCTAAGTGTATCAAAAATAAGGAGTTTTTTCAAATTTACTCAC
>DVNR01000047.1 GCA_018714205.1 Candidatus Aphodousia faecipullorum | reverse complement strand
CAGCCTGCGTCAACTCGTTAATTTGAGGACCGGTCATCAACCATATAAAAATCCCGGCGACCATGATCGCAATCCCAATCGGGAAATGCTTTCGCAAAAGCACCAAAGTAATCGCCATTGCAATGGCAATAATCAAAAAAATCGACATAGCAGGCTGTTAGCAATAAAAATTCGAAGTTCTCATCCTACTCGCAATGTGCGCTTGCTGTCCACCAAGGATAGAAAAAGAGTTCCGAAAATTTCTCTCGGAACTCCAGCAATTCAACTTATCAAATAACAAGCTGTCTTTTCATCCAATGGTTGATCCTAGCCCACCATCCCCATGACAAACAATCTCATAACTAACAAAGAGCCTATCGCAATAATAGGAGGAATGCACATAATGACCAACAACACTTTTCCGCCGATACCGATGGCGCCAAGACAACGTCCCATATAGGCAATCTGGCCTCCCATAATAAAAATAGCAGGCGCAATGATCGTTAGATGCATTCCATTGATGGCCCCTTCTTCATACAGCGCCACTGCAACGCCAACGCCTCCGCCAATGGACATATAGGCTGCCATTAACGCCATAGCCGACTCACCTGGCAAACCGAAAATAGCCATTACCGGTTCACAAAGAGTGCCGAAATACGTCAACAAACCCGAGACCGACAACATGCGGATTAAAACAAACGCCATGACCAGATTTGGCAAAATCGAATGGGTTCCGATTGCCCAGCCTTTACGAGCCCCTTCAACAAAGATGTCGGTAATCATCGGTTTTTTAGTTATCACTGCGCTCATGATCTTTCCTCACATAGTTTTAATCTTTTACCAAAACGGGGGCTTTCGCCATTTGAGACTCTCGGACGTTAACAGTCCGACTGGCTCGAAGTTGTATTAAGCGCATTAAATTGGCGCCCAACACTTTCGCCACTAACAAAACCACTAAACCAAATCCGATGCTAGTGAGCATTGCCGGTTCTCCATTTGCTGCAGTCAAGGCGAAAAAGGCTGCGCCGGTCGTCACAAAATTGGTTATCGGAGCACTTGCAACCATTTGAAATGTTGCGAAATTGTTGACTTCAACCTCAGTTAATTCCCCTTCGTCTTTTAGTTTTCGAGTCATCGCCGCTCCACCGTCAGTCGATTGCAGGCACGCAATTAAGGCTAAAGCCGCGGAGCCTCTCACACCAATTAAAAAACGCATTAGGGGTGTCAAAAGTTGTCGAGCCGCACGCAATGCGCCGTAATGTTCAAAGATGTTGATCATCCCCATGACCAGCATGACACCGGGTAGAATTGACGAAATGCCAAACATAAAACCATCCAAAGCACCAGTGCCACCAGCCCCTCGAAACGAACCAGTTGTTGTTGCCAAACCATCCGTTGTTTCAACCACTCCTGTAACAACACGTCCGGCTTTACCCATTAACGTCATATAATCGCAAATTCCCCACCAATGGCTGGCACTGGCACAAACACCGGAGAAAAAGAGAATCGCCAATGCTAAAGAGATGTAACACCCAACTGTCACTTTTTCTTGAGATTTATCACAGGTACTCATCTTAAGTTCCTTTCTTAGTCTAGAATCTAGCGGTGAAGAAATACCCCTGCCGGCATTTTGACTCGTAGAGAGAATCGCTTGAAGACGGGGTTTCATGATACTTTCCTTAAACTTTAGTTTTTTCATTCGCTATCGATACACTTCGGGAAGTTATCGATACATTTATACCTTCAAAGGTATTTAATTCATTGGATCAGACGCTTGTGATTAATAGCGGTAATACCAAACGTAAGCGAAAACGGACAACGGGTAACGACACCATCGTTGTCCGTTACTAAAGCTTGAAAAGAGATCTTTGCGGAGACAAGCCGCATTAGAGACAACAGACAAGACCGCCGACTTACGGTTTAGTCCCGTAAGGTTTAATTGGCTTTGTAACGATTGGCGGACAATCATCTTTCACTCGGTCTTGTTGTTTAAGAAATTGCTCAGAAATTTTGTGTGAATTTCCATTCGAGCATTGTGTACTATTCTTTTACTTTTTTTAAAAGCAGTCAATGATCTTCTAATGATTTTTCGTAGATTTCTAGGTACTACGAATTAGCGGTTTTTCCTAAATTTAAGTAATTTCGTATAGAAAACCGCCGACTGCGATTAAACAGTCGGCGGTCAAGCTAGGGTTCCTGAGCTGTCAGAAACAAATTACTTGCTGAGACTTTTCACTTCGGCTGACATGGCGACCAATTGTTTAGCCACGTCCAGCGCACGTTCCAAGCCGGTCACAGACAAACATTCATAAACACCGTGGTAGTTCATGCCACCGGTAAAGAGATTCGGAGTGGGCAAGCCACGCGCAGACAAGCGAGCACCGTCAGTGCCACCACGAACCGGTTTTTCATGAATTTCCACGCCAGCGCGACGATAAGCTTCGCGAGCGATGTCACAAACCATCGGGTGCTTGTCAAGATAGTTCTTCAAATTATGGTATTGAACCTTGATGTCAACCGTCACGCGGTTACCCCAAACTTTATTCATCTCTTCAACGACCTTACGGACGTATTCCATTCGGTCTTCGAACTTCGTATTATCGTGATCACGGATCAACATGCGAAGATCAACACCACGCACTGCGCCCGAAATGGCGAGAGGATGGAAGAAGCCTTCGTAAAGCTCGGTCTTTTCAGGAACGGATTCGGCAGGCAAGCGGCTGATAAAGTCCATTGCCATGCGCAAAGCGTTAACCATCTTGCCCTTGGCAGAACCCGGGTGAACATTCAAACCTTCGAAATGAACATTGACCATGGCGGCATTGAAGGTTTCGGTTTCAAATCCACCCAACTCGTCACCGTCAAAGGTATAGGCATATTGCGCGCCGAATTCTTCGATGTTGAAATTCACCGTACCACGGCTGATTTCCTCATCCGGCGTGATGGCAAAGCAGAGTTTGGCGTGCGGAATTTCAGGATGTTCAATGGCGTAGCGAGCAGCCTCCACGCAAAGAGCGATACCGGCTTTGTCATCTGCGCCCAAAAGCGTCGTACCATCGGTGACCACTAACTTTTGACCTGCATATTTACCCACTTCCGGGAAGTTGGACAATTGCAAGACAATGTCTTTTTCTTTGTTAAGAACAATGTCACCACCCTGATAGTCAATCACGCTCCATTGGGCAGGGGCTCCACTTGCCTCCGGGGATGTGTCCATATGAGCAATCAACCCCATTGCAGGGCAATCCTCATAACCGGGAGTGGCTTCAATAAAGCCCATCACGATGCCAAATTCTGTGACATAGACATTCTTAACACCAACGCTTTCAAACTCAGCCTTTAAAAGTTGGGCATAGGCTTTCTGAGCTTCCGTTGAGGGAGCCGTTGGGCTGGAAGCATCAGACGTTGTGTCATATTGCGTGTATGAAAGGAAACGCTGCAGAATCATAGGGAGCTTTTCAAACTCTTCAGCGCTGAAATTGCCATAGTAATTATGTTTAAGCATCGGTACACCTATTGACAAAAATATGTCCATCTCCTGGACACGTTATTAGTAAGGTGCGCTTATTGTATTCCGATAATCTAAGATGAAATACCTACTTATCATTTTTTTTCTTTTTCTTTGTCCCATGTCATGGTTTTAGTAAATTTTTAAGAACCCTAGGGGTATCTACTATATTTTGCGTAAGTCACTTTACCTATAATTTCGCCACGACATTTTGTCTAACGTATTCCCAGATTCCACTATATAAGCTGGGAGCTTTTTGCAATCTTTCCCCTTAGGAGAACGACATGACTTGGACTATGTGGGCGGCTTTGATCGTAGTTGTGGGTACGGTCTGGGGCCTTGTCAAGAAGTACGAGACTCGTTTAGTACTCTTGGTATCCGGTCTGATTATGACGATTCTGTCATTGGACCCGATGGCCGCTTTCCAACAATTCGACAAATCGATGACCAACAATTCGTTGATCATCGTGATCTGCTCATCAATGGGTTTTGCTGCCGTGATGAACTTAACCAAGTGCGACTTGCATTTGGTTTCTCTTTTGACCAAGCCGCTTAACAAGCTCGGTCTTTTGCTTTTGCCTTGCTGCATGATCGTGACCGGTATCACGTCATTGGCTATTTCTTCTTTGTCCGGCATGTGCGCCGCCATCGGTCCGACGATCGTCGCTTTGATGGTTCGCGCAGGCTTCCGTCCGGCCATGGCTGCCGCAACGGTTATTGCTTCGACGCTTCCTTCCTTCTGGTCTCCGGGTTCCTCGCACAACATCTTCGTTGCCAAGTTGGCTGAATGGGATGTGATGCAATTCGTGACCTACACGGGCCTTCGCACGACGATGATTTCTATTTTCTGTATCGTGTGCTTGACCGTGGTTTGCTTCATCTACGGTGACTTCAAGAAAGGTGGCTTCGCTTCTGAAGGTGGTGTTAACCACTCCGACGTGGAATTGCCGGAACATCCGAATCCCCTCTGGGCTTTGGCTCCGCTTCTTCCTGTGATCATTTTGTTCGTGATCGCCTTCTGGTTCCCGAGCATTAAGATCAGTGTGGCAACCGCCATGTTGTTCGGCTTCATCTACACGATTATTGTGACGCGCGCCAACCCAGCCGAATTGCTCAAGAAGTTCTTCGACGGTATGGGTCGTGGCTACGGCAACGTGTTGGGCTTGATCATTGCTGCTGGCGTGTTCGCAGCTGGTTTGCGCACCTGCGGTGTGATCGACGTTTTCGTTGAATACTTGAAGCACTCTTCTGAAGTTGCCAAGCTCGGTGCTGCTATCGGTCCGATGGTTCTCGGTATTATGACCGGTTCCGGCGACGCTGCTGGCTTTGCCTTCAATGAAGCTGTGACGCCGCACGCTGCTGAATTCGGCATGACGATTCCTGACTTGGGCTACATCGCTATTGTGTCCGCCACGTTAGGTCGTGTGTCTTCTCCGATTGCTGCTGGTGTGATTATTATCGCCGGTATCGCTAACGTCTCGCCGCTTGAAGTTATCAAGCGCTCGTTGCCTGTTAACATCGCGGTTATGGTCTTCTTGTACATCATCAGCTGATGATTTCTGGATGATCATATAAAAGACTGACCGCCGACTCCCACAAGTCGGCGGTTTTCTTTTGCAGAGGTAAATCTTTAAGCGATACAATACGTCAATTCTGTTTTGTGTTCTTTTGCCATGAATTTTTGGATCGTCGCCGGATTGGCATTGGTTTTCGGTTATTACTGTGTTTATGCCATGTGGACTGAAAACATTTGGCTTCACTCTCTTAGTGCGGTCTCTTCGCGCATTAAATCAAAGGATTTGACGCTCAAAGAGCTGTTGACATTGCTTTTATTTTTTCTGATTCCTCTTGCCTCCTTTTTTGTCTACTATTTTTGCGTTTTCCCGCTTATATTGGACAACGGCATAGTAGTGCTTTTTGCCAGTTTGCTTTTCGCCCCGGTGGGCTGGGTACATCTCGGCTTTTATGCTTTTGGAACATTTTTCTTCAGTTCTTTTGCTTGAATCATATGATTAAAAACTACATCATCATTGCTGCGTTGCTTGCGCTGGGAGCTCTCTTGGCTTCACACGAATTATCAGTTTTTTGGTCTGCTCCCATTGCGTTTTTTACTGGGCTCTTGTTCAGCTATCAAAGCAAATTACCTAAGCTCGCTGTAGACCAGTCTTTAGAGAAGGCCCAAAGAGACGCAGCCATGCGTAAGCTCTGTGCCCTCTACATCCTCTGCTTTTTGGGATCTATGCTGGTTGTTGCCGCAGGTCATTACGGCTTTAAGCTGCTCTAGGCTGGAGCTTTATCACCTGACGATGCATCGTTAAAATTGCCGATGGACATTGAAATCAGTCTGCGACAGCGTAAGATTCGCATCAAGTATGGCACGGGGTATCGTGTTTAGTAAACTACTTATCATTTTCTGCAGTGTGGATAAAAATACTCCACAAAGACATATAGCTAAGACCATACAAATAGTCTAAATGACTTCCTAATTAACAACGCTTGCCCCTACAGAATAGATTGAAAGGGACGAAGATCCTTCCCATCTATAGTCATTCACAATACAAATATTTTTTAAGACCTTCTTGAGTCTGCCTAACTCTGAGAGCTAAACCTTTTACCCCGCCGACTGCTATTGTTTTTTCACCAGTTTTGCCTGTCTGTTAGAAGAGAAACTGCACGATTAGCCATACAACACTCCTAATTAATGTATCCAAAATCGATGGATACAAAATTTCAAGACTTCTTTGAGTTCAATGAATACATTACGGATACATTATTGAATGCGCTCAGGAGAAAGGCAAAGAAAGAAATAGAAAGAGAAAGAAAGGGATTGAATGAGATAAAACCCCTGTAATTACAAGGAGTTAATGGTAGAAATAGAAAGAGCTAGAAAGGTTTAGAAACCCTCTAGCTCTTGATTCATGGTGGCCGAGACGGGAATCGAACCCGTACGCCGTTTTAATTGGCGGCGGATTTTAAGTCCGCTACGTCTACCAATTCCGTCACTCGGCCAACCAATTCTGTATAGAAATAAGCCGTCGTATCCATACAACGGCTCATTCCCAAATTCTGGAGCGGGAAACGAGTCTCGAACTCGCGACCTCAACCTTGGCAAGGTTGCGCTCTACCAACTGAGCTATTCCCGCGTATACCTGCTTACAACCACATCGCTGGAGGCGCGAAGCGGAGTCGAACCGCTCTATACGGATTTGCAATCCGCTGCATAGCCGCTTTGCTATCGCGCCACATTCTTCCAATGAACTGTGGAGCGGGAAACGAGTCTCGAACTCGCGACCTCAACCTTGGCAAGGTTGCGCTCTACCAACTGAGCTATTCCCGC
>DVNR01000046.1 GCA_018714205.1 Candidatus Aphodousia faecipullorum | reverse complement strand
CATGAGCTATCCATCGCCGAAGGGATCATTGATGTGGTGACGCGCACGGCAAACGCCAATGCGCTTTCAAAAATCAAAAGCGTTCGTGTGGCGATCGGTCAGTTAGCCGGTGTTGAAATCGAGGCTTTGCGCTTTGCTTGGGTGTCCGCCAGGCGCGACTCCGTCGCCGAAGAGGCCGAGCTCGTCATCGAGCGCCCGCAAGGCAAAGCTTGGTGCATGGATTGTGAAAAAACGGTGCCGCTGCCCCGCTACGGCGAGGCTTGCCCGTTTTGCGGCGGCTACCATCTGACAGCCACCGGCGGCACGGAATTGAAAGTTTTAGATATCGTGGGCGAAGACTAACGGCTTTGCCCATCAGTCATCAAGGAGAAACGCGTTATGTGCACAACATGCGGTTGCGGGTCTGAACACTCGCACACTCACACCCATCGTGATGAAAACGGCAACCTCGTCACCCATACGCATCATGATCATGACCACGAGCATGAGAGCAAACGGGTGATTGACGTGGAAGAGGACATTTTGTCACGCAACAATTCGGTTGCAGCGCAAAACCGAAATGACTTCAGGTCGCATCATGTTTTGGCTTTGAATTTTGTTTCAAGCCCCGGCTCAGGCAAAACAGAATTGCTTTGCGCAACGATTCGTCGCGCAGCCGATTTGCCCATCGCGGTGATCGAAGGCGATCAGCAGACAAGTCAAGACGCGGATCGAATCCGCGCGACCGGAGCGCCCGCTCACCAGATCAACACCGGCAAGGGCTGCCACCTGGATGCGGAAATGGTGCGCCACGCAGTGAGCCATCTCGAGCCCGCCGATGATAGCTTGCTCTTTATTGAAAATGTCGGCAACCTCGTCTGTCCGGCGGAGTTTGATTTGGGCGAAGCCCACAAGGTGGTGATCCTCTCAGTCACCGAAGGCGACGACAAACCGCTTAAGTATCCGGACATGTTCCGAGCGTCTGATCTGATGATCATCAACAAAGTGGATTTGCTGCCATACGTCAAGTTTGACATCGAGTGTTGTGAAGAATACGCCCGACGGGTCAATCCCAAGATTCAGATTTTGCGAGTTTCCGCCACCACGGGCGAAGGCATCGACAAATTTATTGAATGGCTCAAGGCTCAGCGCATTATCGCGTCCTTATAACAAGTGAGGCATCCTATGGGGGCACTTTTTGCAAGGTTTTACCGAATCAACGGCCTGGTGCAAGGCGTGGGCTTTCGCCCAACAGTTTTTCGCATCGCCAAAGAATTGCATCTCAAAGGTGAAGTCTTCAATGACGCCGAAGGCGTCGGTGTGACGCTGGAAGGCCCCAAAGAAGCCGTTTTGGCGTTTCCTGACGTCCTTTTGAAAGAAAAGCCCCCTTTAGCCCGAATTGATGTCATCACCCCACACGACTGTGACGTGAGAGGCTACACGGACTTCACCATCACCGAAAGTCAAGAAGGACAGGTCAAAACCGCGATCACCGCGGACGCCGCCACATGCGAAGCTTGCCTTGAGGACATGTTCACTCCGGGAAACCGCCGCTACCGCTACGCCTTCACCAACTGCACACACTGCGGTCCGCGTTTCACCATCACTCGGCACCTGCCCTACGACAGGCCTCAGACCACGATGGCACCGTTTAAAATGTGCGCCGATTGTTCAGCTGAATACACCGATCCGCTTGACCGACGATTCCATGCGCAACCCAACGCCTGCCCGGTGTGCGGTCCACACCTTGCCTTTACCGGCGGCGATCGAAAACCGATTGACGGCGATCCGATTGATCAAGCCGTCCGCGCTATTCGTGAAGGGCGCATTGTGGCGGTCAAAGGCTTGGGCGGCTTTCACTTGGTGTGCGACGCCAAAAATGCGAAAGCTGTGGCTGAACTTCGCCGTCGCAAAGCGCGCGATGAAAAAGCGTTGGCCGTGATGGTCGCCAACGCTGAAAGCGCGAAGCTTTTTGCCAACGTGTCCCCTGCCGCTCAAAAGATGCTCGAAAGCGTCGCTCGTCCCATTGTCCTTTTGCCGAAAAATCCGGCTCGAGAATTGGATGGCATCGCGCCGGGCTTAAGCGACATCGGACTCATGCTCCCCTACACGCCCGTGCATTGGCTGCTATTTCATAGCCTCGCCAGAAAGCCTAACGGCGCCCAATGGACGCGCGCCCTGGCCCTAGACGAGGCCCTTGTGATGACCTCCGCCAATCGTTCAGGCGATCCGCTTGTGACCGATAACGATGAGGCGTATGAAAAATTAGCCGGCATCGCCGACTTTTGGCTCATTCACAATCGGGACATTTTGGTCCGTTGCGATGATTCCGTTGTGCGTTTAATCGGCGAGACCCCTGTTTTTGTCCGCCGATCCAGAGGCTATGCGCCCGAGGCGTTGCGTTTTAAGGAAACGTTCGAGCCGATGCTTGCCGCGGGCGCCTACCTCAAAAACACGGCCGCGTTAACCCGTGACAATGAAATTTTTTTGACGCAACACATCGGTGATCTTGAAAATTCCGCAACCTTGGGCGCCTATGAACAAGCGATCGAACACTTTGAAAAACTCTTTGAAATCAAGCCCACCGTGTATGCGGCAGACGCTCATCCCGATTTTTTAAGTTCGCGTTTTGCCGCGCGCCAAGCTAAGCAACGCCATGCGAGTCTTTTCCCGATTTACCATCATGCGGCGCACATCGGCGTTGCCATGGCGGAACTCGAGCGCGAAGAGCCGACATTGGGACTTGCCTTGGACGGCGTGGGATTGGGGCCCGATAATCAAGCTTGGGGGTCGGAATTGCTCTTGGTGGGTGCGGGGCACTTCAGCAGACTCGGCCACTTGGCGCCGTTGCCACTTCCCGGTGGCGATCGGGCCGCGCTTGAACCGGCTCGGATGGGAGCTGCGGTTTTGACTTTGTTGGGAATGAATGACGCGATTGCCAAACGTTTTCCGACTCTGTCTCAAGCGTCGCATTTTGACCAATTGGTTCATAATCGATCCCTGAGCCCGCTCACCACTTCACTGGGTCGCTATTTTGACGCGGCCTCAAGCCTTCTGGGCTTATGCGACACGCAACATGACGACGCCCGGGCGGCCATGCTTCTGGAAAGCCTTGCCAGCCAAGTCAAGGGCTGCGCCCATGAGGACGGTTTTACCTTTGAAAACGATCACACCGTCAGCCTTTTACCCTACATGCGTTTTCTCGCGACTCAAGGCCAAGCGCACCCGGCTCAGACTGCCGCGGACTTTCACGCGACTCTTGCGCTTGCGCTGGCAAAGCTCACACAACAAGCCGCCCATCGAATCGGTTATAAGGGGCCGGTAGCGCTCACAGGCGGCTGCATGGTAAACCGCGTTTTAACTCAAGAGCTGACTCAGAGGCTTCACGACATGGGCTTTGAAACCTACTATCCGGTCAAGGTTCCAACCGGCGACGGAGGGCTTGCCTTGGGGCAAATCTGGCTTGCGCATTTAGCGCTTAAAAACCGACAAAAAGAAATGGTTTACGATGGCGAAAGGTAGGAGAGATCCATGTGTTTAGCAGTTCCAGCGAAAATTTTGGAAATTAAAGACACCGACACCGCGCTTTGTGACTTCAACGGAGTGCAAAAAGAGGTCAATGTTTCGCTGATTAACGAGCCGGTTGTCGGCGAATGGGTGATCGTGCACGTGGGCTTCGCGCTTAACCGCATCGACGCCCAAGAGGCGGAAAAAACCCTTCAAACATTGGCGGCGATTGAACACGAACATTAAGGCGCGAACTCATGCAATACGTTTCTGAATATCGGGATGCCGAAAAAGCCCGAGCATTAGCTCGGGAGATTCGCGCGAAGGCGTTGTCTGGGAAAACTTACCGTTATATGGAGTTTTGCGGCGGCCACACCCACGTCCTTTCGCGTTGGGGGTTAACGGATCTGTTGCCCGAAAATGTCAAAATGATCCATGGGCCGGGCTGCCCGGTGTGCGTGCTGCCCATCGGTCGAATCGAGATGGCCAAAACGCTCGCACTCAAGCACGGCGTCATCCTCTGCACTTATGCCGACACGTTAAGAGTGCCGGCAGCTAGCGGCAAATCCCTTTTTGACGCCCGAGCCGAAGGAGCGGATATCCGCATGGTCTACTCGCCGATGGATGCTCTTGAAATCGCTCAGGACAATCCCGGTCGGGAAGTGGTGTTTTTCGCCATTGGCTTTGAGACCACCACGCCGCCGACAGCGGTCGCCATCTTATCCGCTCAAAAGAAGGGGCTGAGGAATTTTTCCGTTTTTGTCAATCATGTGCTCACGCCGGCGGCCATGAGCCATATTTTGCAAACCGCCCCCCAAAATCCCCATGCCCCCAAACTGGACGGCTTGGTGGGACCTGCGCATGTCTCGACAGTGATTGGCTCGGCCGCTTACGAGCCCTTTAGCCGAAACTGGAAAATGCCCGTGGTGATAGCCGGTTTTGAGCCGCTTGACATGCTGCTTGCCATCTTGATGCTCATTGACCAAACCAATGCGGCAGAGCATGAGGTGCAAAATGAGTTCACTCGAGCCGTCACTCGTGACGGAAACACCGTGGCCATTAAGCTCATGGACAGAGTCTTTGAAAAACGCGCGAGCTTTGAGTGGCGAGGGCTTGGCGAAGTCAGTCAATCCGCTTTAAAGCTACGCGACAATTTCAGCCGCTTTGATGCGGAAAAACGGTTTCATTTGGAAGACATTCACATTGAGGATAATCGAGCCTGCGCTTGCGGAGCCATACTGCGAGGAGAAAAGGAGCCGTTTGAGTGCCCGCTATTTGGCAAAGTTTGCACCCCGGCGCGACCGATCGGCGCTTGCATGGTAAGTTCTGAAGGAGCATGCGCCGCCTACTGGCGTTACTCGCCCAAACACAAGAAATAAAGGACGCACACCGATGAGCAGCATCAAACCGATTTACGTGAAAAAACTGGATTTTGAAAACGGTAAAGTGGAAATGAGTCACGGCGCGGGCGGTCTAGCCACCGCCCAACTTATTGAAGAGGCGTTTGCCTCAGCCTTTAAGAACACCTGGCTGGATGACGGTCATGATGGGGCGACGCTTCCGGCGCTAAAACGCCCCGTGGTTGTCTCGTGCGACGCGCATGTCGTCTCCCCGCTCTTTTTCCCCGGCGGCGACATTGGCCGTCTGGCTATTTGCGGCACAGTCAACGATGTCAGCATGTGTGGGGCGCAACCGCTTTATATCGCCGCCAGTTTCATTTTGGAAGAAGGCTTTTCACTTAAAGAGCTCAAGCGCATTGTTGACTCAATGAGTCAAGCCGCTCAAGAAGCCGGCGTCGCCATCGTGACCGGTGATACGAAAGTCGTTGAAAAAGGGCACGGCGACGGCATATACATTTCAACAACCGGGATCGGAGAAAAACTGACTGACCAACCCATTTCGGGACGCTTGGCTCAACCGGGCGATGCCATTTTGGTGTCCGGTTCAATGGGAGACCATGGAACGGCGATTCTATCCTTGCGGGAAAATATGACGTTTTTAACCGATATCAAAAGCGACGCCGCGCCACTAAACGCGATGATCGAGTCTCTTTTGAAGGCTGTCCCCGGGATCCATGTCTTGCGCGACCCAACCCGAGGCGGATTGGCGGCGACACTCAATGAAATCGCTCACCAAAGCGGTGTCGGCATTTTGCTTGATGAAAAAAACATTCCCGTTAAACCCTCGGTGGCGGCAGCTTGCGAATTTTTGGGCTTAGATCCGCTTTTTGTCGCCAATGAAGGCAAGGTCATTGTCATTTGCCGACCGGAGCAAGCTCAGAAGGCACTGTCTGTTCTTCGCTCACACCCTTACGGACAAGACGCGGCCATTGTCGGACAGGTCACCGAAGAAAATGCCGGCTTTGTGGAAATGACGACACTATTGGGCGGAAAACGAAGCGTTGATTGGCTCAACGGCGAGCAGTTGCCAAGGATTTGTTAAAAAGTTGCAACTGAAAATGAGAGACTTAAACCCGTTAACTGAGGCAATTATTTCTTTCTCAATGCAAAGTCATGGCCTATCTGTTTGTTTTATCGATTTTATTTAAACCGTGGGTAAATTGATCACTCGTTTCAGTCCGTCCAGCAGCTGGGGCAAATCCCGTTCTTTCAGCGCATCGTAGACATCCCAATACGCCTTGACCCAAACCTTCGATTGATCGCTTTTGGCATCGTTGACGCGAAAAGCGGCGTTGCGGGTCATGTGTCTGCGGATCGGATCTTTGGCGATGCTAAATGCATAACTTAGCAAAGCGTTTCCTGAAAGCTTAACTAATTCGGTGTGAAAAGCCAGGCCGATGTCAATGGTTTTGACAAACGCCTGTTGCTTTTGCTTTGGGTCAGACAATGTGTAAAACCGACGCACTTCCTCTTCAAACGCCTGACAACATGCGCGCAAAGGTTCCAAATCGTGATTTTTCCCGCGCTTGAGGGCGATCTCCGCGGCCGCTAATTCAACAACGCCGCGAAACTCCAACGTATCGTCCATGACTTTGTCATTGACATAAAAATCAGCGATCTCAGACAAATGCTTGTCAAAATCGAATGATCGCACATAGGTTCCCTCGCCAACGCGAGTCTCCAAAACCCCAAGAGCGTTAAGACGTTGCAACGCTATGCGTACCGTTAACCGATTAACCCCGAAAGTCTCAGCCAAATCCGCTTCAGAGGGGATTTTTTGGTCTGGGCGCCACGAGCCGTCAGCGACCATCTCTTTCATTTTTTGACAAACCAAATCAGCCGCCGATTGTTTCTTGATTCTTAGATTTCCAGTCATAAAGCATCAATGCGCAAGCCTCTGTTTTCAGGCAGAGGCTAAGGCGCCCCCTCTTTCTCAGTTCGTTTACACAAATTCTCCGATAGTTGAAGCTTTCGGTGTATCACTTCAGTCGTTTGGCTTTCAACCCTCCAAGTTGTGAATTGTACTGAGTACTTGGCTTTCCGTCAGGAACTTTCAAACACGCCTTTGCAAACACCGCTACCGAAGAAATCCACATTAAGAGCAAAGCATTCAGTAAAAATGCTTATGACAAAATTTTTACATTTGTAGTAATGTACCTAGCGAACAAGTGAATAAGTGAATCAATAAGGAGGTTCCTATGACACAACCGCTCGTTCACACAGAAAATGGCGATATCAGAGGTTTTACGCATAACGGAATGCTTCGTTTCTTCCGCGTGCCCTATTGCAAGGCGCCGGTTGGAGAGCGACGTTTTTGCCGACCTGAACCGCTCGATCGCTGGGAAGGTGTCTTGGACGCTACTCGCCACGGTCCTATGAGCCCCCAAGGTCCTTCCGACCTTGAACTGGCCATGGGACCATTGCATCACCCGATCGGTGAAGACAGCCTGACTTTGACCATCACGACGCCATCGACTGAAGGGCGCCATCCGGTGGCAGTCTGGTTTCATGGTGGAGCCAATATCAGCGGCGCCGCGAACATTGATTGGTACGATGGAGAAAACTTGGCTCGACATGGCAATTTAGTTGTTGTCGGCGTGAACTTCCGATTGGGCGCTTTGGGCTTTTTGTATCACCCGGCTCTCAACACGGACAACCTCTCCATTCTTGACCAAATTGAAGCGTTGCGCTGGATCAAGAAAAACATCACCGCCTTTGGTGGCGATCCGGATAATGTGACTGTATTCGGGCAATCGGCCGGCGGAAATGCGATCGTGCACATGATGGGCCTGCCTGAAACAGAAGGACTTTTCCATAACGCGATTCTCGAAAGCCCCTCCATTGGCCGGGGCAATCACACCAAAGCGGACGCGATTCGCATCGCAGAATGTCACTTCAAGCATCTGGGATTGGATCCTAAAGATCCTGCCTTGCGTGAAAAAATCAATGCCAAGAGCGTCGACGAGATCTTGAAAGCGACAGACGCCGTCTTCGCGGAAATGGGCAAAGAATTCGGCGGCATGCTGTTCAAGCCGGTGAAAGATGAATGGGCAAGCCCGGAAGCGACCGCGCAAGCCGCCGCCAGAGGCGCTGTCAAACGCCAACTGCATGTCATCATGGGCACGACCGCCGATGAGATGTTCGCTTTCGTTCGTCCGAAAAACGCCGAAGAAGAAAAGGCCATTCGACTCGGTCAATACATGCGTTATGACTATCCGGACAACCTCTTTTCTTTGTTGATCGCCGAAAGCGGCTGTCCGACCTGGAAGTATCAGTTTACTTGGAAAGCGCCCCAATCCGAATTCAAGTCCTGCCACACGCTCGAATTGCCTTTTGTGTTCGGAACGCTCCCCTCATGGGCAGACGCCCCGATGCTCGCCGGAGCTAGTGAAGAGGAAATGACTCGGCTATCGCAAACCATGATGGATTACTGGTGCAAGTTCTTCCGAAACGGCACGTTTGACGAAAAAGACTGGCCGTGCTTTGAAGCGAGACACTGTATCCATAAAGTGTTCGACAACCAAGCCAATCCCTGTCAATCGGTGACCTTTACTCGTCCCCAATAAAGGAGAAAACCATGTCGGAAGCAAAAGAAAAATTCACCGACAAAGTCTGTCGTTTCAGCGTGCCGCATGTCCTTATTTTGATTTTGTTGATCATCTTGATTTGCTGCGGCTTGACCTACATTGTGCCCGCTGGCCTTTATGACATCGATCCTCAAACCGGCTTTGTCGTGGCGAATTCCTTCCATTATGTGGAAAGCTCCCCGATCAGTCCGTGGCGAGCATTGGTTGAAGTGACCAACGGCGTAGCCAGCCAAGGGGTGATTTTCGCGCTTTTATTCATCATGGGCGGCTTAATTTATGTCGTCATTGAATCCGGCGCCATCACATCCCTGATCAACTACTCGGTCTACCGACTTCAAGATAAGAGCATCACGGTCCTTGTGCCGGCCATCGTCATCTTGATGTCTGTGATTGGAGCGTTGGCTGGTCAGGACTCGCTGGTGACATTCGTCATGGTGGGTTTGGTGCTTGTAAAGAAACTGCGGCTTGACAAAATCGCGGCGATGTCCATTTTCTACCTTTCCTACATCACCGGTCAAGCCGCAGGTCCCACGGTCGCCATTATTTTAATGGCGCAAGAAACCGCGGGCCTGCCTCCGATGTCAGGAACCGGCGCGCGTTTGGTCGTGTGGGCCGCGTTGACCCTGCTGTGCGTGTTCTGGACAACGCGTTACTGCCTGAAAATCAGTCGCGATCCGTCAAAAAGCATTCTCGGGTTCGTTGAACAACCCGATGCCAATGACACGCTTGGCAAAACCGTTCCAACCCTGGGCTTGCGCGAAATCGTGACCGTGCTTTGCATGTTGGTTCCGTTTGCCATTTATGCTTATGGTGCGGCCGCTTACGGCTGGGGCTTCCCCACTTTGATCGCCTTCGCAATGGTCGCCGTGATTGTCGTGGGCTTCGCTAACCGCACCAACCCCAATGAGCTTGCCGTCACATTCCTTAAAGGCGCTTCAGCCATGGGCGGCATCTGCTTGATGATCGGGTTTGCAAAAGTAGTTGGCATTGTGCTCACCGACGGAAAGATTTTGCACACCATCGCCTATGCGGCGGTCACTGTGATTGGTGGTTTGGGTGATGCATTTGTCTCGACCGGCATCTTCATCTTCACGACAACATTCAACTTGTTGATTCCGTCCGGTCCGGCAAAAGTGCCGATGCTCATTCCGCTTTTCATCCCTGTGGCGGACGTTTTGGGCATCACGCGCCAAGTTCTTTGCCTTGCCTTCCAATTAGGCGACGGCTTGACGAATTTCGTAACGCCGGTGTCTGCCGTGCTGGCGGCCGCCCTGTCGATGACCGGTGTCGACATCCGTCAATGGTGGCGCTATGTGCTGCCGTATACGGGCTGCACTTTCATCATCGCCATTGTGGCACTGACCGTTTTGCAAACGATGGGCTGGAATTAATCGCTTAAACACTTTTTAAGCGTTACTTTTAGAGACGAATGGGCCAAAAGCCCATTCGTCTTTTCGCATCCAGAAACTTAAACCCGAAAAAAACACCTGATGATCAAAGAATTTTCACGGAAGAAGCCCTCAGTTAACAGAGGGAGGAATCCGTGAAAATTCTGTGAAGCTGTTGAATCAGCATAAAAAAGAGAAAAAACTCCAAGTCTAATAACCGCAAATGAGAGATCCCAATTGAGGACTTGTCCAACAGCTATTCTCAGCTGATTGTAGAAATTACATTCCTGTTTATTTGGCAAGGACAAGACTTCTGATGAATTCATTTTGGTCATGGTAACCAAAGGGTTACCGACAGGCCTGAGAGATTATGCGAAGCAACCCTCTTTTGTGGGCGGACCTGGTTAAAAGAACTTCCAAGACGATGACGATTCGATAAAGAGTCGCCAAGCGGAATGCGCTTTTGCGCTTCGCTTAACGCATCCGCATAGCTGATTTTATCGAAACAGGACTCTGTCCAGCGGCTTTCGCGGCATAAGGCTGCTCGTTGCTAAAGCCCCTCGCTATTTATTCCACGTCCGCTAGACCTCGAAACGGCTCGAGACTATGAATATTTATTTTTCCTAACCCCTTGACAAACGTGGCTGGTCCAGAGACCAGAGGGGAGTTGTTTAGGACTTTTTGAAAGTGACGCCGGGACCGGACAAAACGCTTCGCCCTTGTGACTGTGGCGTCACCACAATTTGCGTCGCAATCCGATCTTTCAATCCCGGCACGTGAGAAATCACGCCGATCAAATTACCTTGTCGGTGCAATCCCGAGAGTGTGCGCAAGGCATGATCAAGCGCCTCTTCGTCCAACGTTCCGAAACCCTCATCCAAAAAAAGCGATTCCACCCTGACGTTGCGGCTAGCGAGTTTTGCAAGCCCCAACGCCAGCGAAAGGCTGACAATAAAACTTTCCCCACCCGAGAGGTTTTTTGTCGATCGAATCACCCCGCCCTGATAATTGTCGCGAACAACCAATTCCAACGCGTCGTCTTCTCTGCTTAGCAGCAAATATCGGTCAGTCATCTTCATGAGCGCCTGATTGGCATGCGCCACTAGGGTGGCAAAAGTGATGCCTTGGGCGAAATTACGAAATTTTTTACCGTCAGCGGATCCCACAAGTTCTGCCAAATTGCCCCACGCGGCGCTGATTTTTCGCGCGTTTTCGACCGCTTTGACATACGAGTCAAATTGTCTTCGGCGCTCGTCATCGGTTTGAAGCGACAACAAAATCCCGGTTAACTCACTTGAGAGCGACTCCTCTTTTGCTTGAGCATCACGGATCTTGTCTTGCAAGCTGTCAACGGAAAGCGTAGTTAACGCTTTTGAGCGTTCCTTGTGCAGCGAATCGCGATTCATCGCGATGCGACCGGACAACGTCTGAGATTTCTCCTGAAGCACCCGATCTTTTTCTTGCAACGCTGAAAGCGTCTCGGCGTTCAAACAAACTGAAAGATACTCATGAAGCTCGGCAAAGCCTTCTTTTTCAAGCGCCAAGTTCAATGCGTGTTGGGCCAAATTAATTTGTTTTTCAAGCGCCGCGCTTTGTTCTTCATACGCTTTGATCGAAGCGGTCAATCGCTCGTGGGCCATGGTGGCTTTCTGAGTGTTTATCCGAGCCTGTTGTTTTTCTTTCTCAGCCTCGCTAAGCGCCTCATTGAACTGATTTTCCTGCGCTTGAGGATCCTTGTCCGCAAAAAGCTCAAAGCGTTTTGACTTCTCATCCGCTAACTTTTGCCGCAAGTCTTTCAGAGCCGATTGTTTTAGCTCAATCGCTTCTTGGTTGGCGGCAAGCGTTCGAGACATTTCAATTAGTCTTGAATCAAGTGCCGCAAGACGCTCGCGAGCGAGCTGGGAGTCACTAATCGATTTTTCCCAACGACGGGCACGCTCCCCAAGGGTTTGAAGCACCGTTTGAAGGTCTTCAAAGTCTTTCAAACTGTATTTTGATAGTGTTTGGTGGAGTTTGTCTTCACTAAGGGTCATTGAGGTTTTGGCCGCAGCCTCTTGCTTTAGCGCTTCAGACATCAGCGCTTGGCTCCCCTCCAAAAGAGCACGGATTGACTCCGTTCGCGCCCTCGCTTCGATGAGCGCTCGACGGGCTTTCTCAAGTTCCTCTTTAGCCTTCGCGGTTGATTCGGCGTTTTCCCGAGCTTTCTCCAAATCTTGTTTGGCGGCCTCAATTTCAAGTTTCACTTCATCCAAAGAAGGAACATTTTCCGTCGCATACGGATGGTGGCAGGCCCCGCAAAGCGGGCAGGGCTCTCCCTCGATCAATGCTTTCCGGCGTTGCTGCAAACTCGCGACCGCTTGTCGATACAGAGCCTTTTCATGCAAAGCGTCAAGCTTAGACTGAAGTGACGTGAGACTTTCTTCGCCGAGATACGCTTTTTGCTGAAATTCAGCTTCTTTAAGTCGCGCCTCTTTCTTTTGAACGGAGGCTTCACAGTCCTGAAGCTCTGCTTGAGCAAGCGTGAGATTCTTGCTTTGCACCGCCAGCGCCTTTTGACGCTCTTTAACGAGATGAGTCGCGTTGACAAAACTCGCCCTCGCTTGCTCAAGATTGTCTACCTGCACATGGATGGCTGAGAGATTTTGGGCAATTGCGGCGTCACAGGCGTTTTCTTTCTGATACAGAGCCGATTCGGCTAAACAGCGTTGCCAATCCGCCTTTTCATTTTGAAGCGCTTGATGCTGTTGACGCTCGCGGCTTAATGAGTTGACTTGATTCGTAAGCTGAGCCAACTCGTCGTTGACTTGAAGCGAACTCGCCTGAATGGAGGCGTCCAAAAGGCGAACGGCCGTGAAGAGAGGTCGAACCGCATCAAGTTGTTTCTGAGCCTCTAAAACACGTTTTTCAGACTTCTGCTCATCAAGCTCAGATTGACTCAGTGTCGCTTTTACGTACGGAAGCGATTTCTGCGCCGAAATCTTCGCTAAACGAAGGGTTTCAGCATTTTGCTTTAACGCCTTGAGCGCCTGATAGGCGGGGGTGACATTTTGCGCTTTAAGCGCTTCAATCAATCGCAGCCTTTCCGGCTCAAAAAGCTTTTTTTCATTTTCAAGCCCCTCTTGCTCCTTTAAAAGCGCAGCTTGCGTGTTTTCGAGCGAAGTCAGACGCTTCACCCAATCAAGCGCTCTCTCATGCGTCTGAAGCATCGCTTTAAGTGTTTTGATTTCCGTTTTCAGCGCGCCCTCACGCTCATTGAGTAAACGACGACTTTCCTCGCTTAAAAGCGTCACGCCTTTTAATTCGTTTTGCAAAACCTGCAGCTTTTGCTTTTCCTCTGCCGATCGGCGATAAACGGCTTGGGAAATTTCCGCATAAATTTCCATGCCGGTCATTTTTTCCAAAATGGCAGCCCGTTCATCAGTCGAAGCCCTCAAAAAAGCGGCGAAATCTCCCTGAGCTAAAAGCATCGAACGAGTAAAACGCTTGAAATCCAGACCGGTGATTTCAGCCACTTTGGCCACTGTCTGGGATCGTTCGGCGATCAACTCGCCACTAGGCACCTGCGCCAACTCGTGTCGATAAAGCTGCAAAGCGCCATCGGGGCGATTTCTCGCTCGGCGCTGACTCCAATGCACGCGCCATGCGCCTTTGTCGGTTGAGAAAACGACTTCGGCGAAGCACTCGCCTGTGCCGCGGGTCATGATTTCATTGCCGGACTTGTTGACCGCGGCAAGCCTCGGGGTCTGACCGTAAAGGGCGAGGCAAATCGCATCCAAGACCGTGCTTTTACCGGATCCTGTGAGCCCGGTGATCGCGAAAATCCCGTTCGATAGATAAGCCCTATCTGTGAAGTCGATGGTCCATTCACCGGCTAACGAATTTAAATTCTTAAAACGAACTCGTTCAATGCGCATCGCTCTTTCCTATCGGACAAGGTTCTCTTGATTTTGAAGACTGAGCGCGACCTCATCAAAAAGCTTCTCCAACTCAACCATTTCCGCCTCGGTTTTGTTAGCTTGCCTTAGCCGGCGTCGAAAAACTTCTTTAACCGATAAATCCTCAAGGGCTTCTTCTTTTTCAAATTCGCGAATGATCGCGTTATAGAGCAACGTGTTTTGGATTTTTAACACATCAATGCGACTGTTTTCCGCCATCGCCGCCACTCTTTCACGAAGATCCGAGATCGTCTCGCGTCCCTCGTAGATCACTTCCACCCACCCTTCAAACGCTTCCGTTTTGAGATGTTGCAAGTCCGCCTCAATACTGCTCCAGTCGCCTTTGACGCGACGAAATTGTCGAAAGGCGGGCACCTCAAGGGTCTTCACAACGCATTGCCCCGGCGTGATATCGACCGCGTAGACACAGCGTTTTCGATTGATCTCGTCAAAATTCATCACAAGCGGGGCGCCGCTGTAGCGAATGGCTTCATTGCGGGCCACGCACTGTGCGATGTGAAGGTGCCCCAAGGCAAAATAGTCAAATAAGGGCAACCGCTCGGCGGGAACTTGACCGAGATTGCCAACATATAAATCACGCTCGGCAGCCGCGGCGCCGTCTCTTTTATAGATCGTTGCCCCCGCTAAAAACAAATGCCCCATCCCAATGATGGGCACAGGATGCCCAACCGCCTCAGAACGCTGACACGCTTTAACATAGACTTCTCTGTAGTGCTCGACGATGCCTTTGACAAGGTTGTCTTCTTTTTGCTCAGGGCTTTCCCCCTCCTCGCTGAAGCGAACATCGCGCCCACGCAAAAAAGGCACGGCGCAAACTATGGCCTGTGTCACACCCGCCGCGTCTTTAAGCTCAATCACCTCATCTTGAGCGTCACAGACGCTGCCCACAACATGAACATTCATGGCCTTCAATAGCGGTTTGGGAGCATCCAAGAAAGTGGGCGAATCATGATTGCCCGATGTGATCACAACTTGACGGCAGCCGGTTTTACGGCTGACATCATTTAAAAACCCGTAGTAAAGCGCTTGAGATTGGTAGCTTGGCGTTGACGTGTCAAAAATATCGCCCGGCACTAAAAGCGCGTCTATCGCTTCATCCTGAATAACGTCAATCAACCAGGCGAGAAATTTTTCAGTTTCATCGTAACGCTTGCGACCGTAAAGCGTCGCGCCGATATGCCAGTCAGAAGTATGAAGAATTCGCATCTCAAACACCGATTTGTCTTATGTCAGGAGGCTATGTCCTGAACTCGCAGGATATGCGTCATCGTGCCGGTTGGACGCGCCGGGGTTCGCGGCACGGCGCGCAACCAGAATAAGGCATTGCCGATTGGCTTTTTCTACAAAAATTAAAAAAACTGAAAAATCACTTCGATTGGCCTTGCGGCAAAGTCATCAAACGGAATTGCCCGATGTAGGCTTTCATCCAATCGGAAACCGCATCCATCATTTCCGTTCCCCATTGAGGAGTGGCTTCTTGAGCCTTGAGTCCGCCAAAACCACCGGTTGACACCGTATCCCTCACGTCCCGGATGACGCGAACGGTCGCCCCTTGAAAACGAGCCGCATTCAGATGCACCGGAATCACTTCATCGGTTAAGCGACCGATTTCGTTGTCGCTCATGTAGCCCGGCTTAATGAAATCCGGGTGAATAGCCATCATGGCGGCCACTTCCTGGGCATCACCGTGCCCGGTCACCCAAGCCGGATTTAACTGCGGCGCCACCGTCCACCAATTAATAATCGACACCAGGCCGCCTCGACGATAGACACTGAGTCCGGCTCGATCCAACGCCGGATCATTGCCGCCATGGCCATTTAAGATCAAAAAGCGCCTGGCGCCGTGATCAAACCATGAGGTCAGAATCTTTTCCATCAGAACGATCATGGTCTCAAGACCGATGTCCACCGTCCCTGGAAAACTTGTGTGGTGAGGCGCCACCCCGTAACAGACCGTTGGAGCCACCACGACGCCGGGCAAGTCCGAGAGCCTGCGGGCGAATTCTTCCGGAATCATCCAATCGGTTCCCAAAGGGCCGACACATCCGTGCTGCTCCGTGGAGCCCACCGGCAACACGATGATGGTTTGCGGATCCCGCAAAACACTCTCAGCTTCCTTCCAACACATCTGAGCTAAATACATGATTGTCTCCTAATCTTCCGACACCGACGGCGTGTGGTATCCATTGAATTGAATGGCCGCGACTAAATCCCGAATCGAGTAACAGGTCATAAAGAACGCGCTGATCGGGATGACCGCGTAGACCACTTTGACCTGCATCCAGGGAATCGATTGCATATATGCGTGCGCGCGCATGACCCACACCCACCCGTAGTAGCAAATGAGCGCATAGGTCAGCATTTCGATTAAGCAGACGAGAATGCGGCAAATCTTTCCCGTCATTCCCTCAAGTCGCTCGGTGACCACCTCAACCACAAAGTGGTTGCGTGTGCGAACCAACTCCTGCGCTCCCAAAAAAATCATCCAAATCAGGCAAAGCTGAATCCAGTCATCGGTTTGGGTGAAGTTATAGACCGGCACAAAACGGACAAAGACGTTAAGCAAAAACATGATGACGATCGCGCCCAACGCCACAACGCAGATCCCCCGAGTCAACCGACTGATCAGTTGATCAACAACGACCAAACACTTGAAAAAATGGTTCATCAAACGCCGCTCCTTACCCTACAATGCCCGCCAAACCAAGACTTAGTCCCGGTATAAACGCCACTAAAATCGTCACTAAAATCATGATCACTACATACCCCAAAGAGGCTTTCGCAATCGACATGACCTTCTCGCCGGTAATCGAGGCCATCACATACAAATTAAGCCCGACCGGAGGCGTCAACACCCCCACAGCCAATGCGATGCACATCACAATGCCCAATTGAACGATGTCGTAACCAAAACTCTTAGCGATGGGCACGAAGATCGGAACCGTGATGAGCAATATCGCCGTGCCCTCCATGAAGCAACCCATGATGACCAGAATCAAAATGATCAGAAGCAGCACCAAGGCGATCGAGGAAAAGCTGGAAGAGACAAACGCGATGGTCTGCTGAGGAATGCGGGTGTACAACAGCACGTACTGGAAAAAACCGGCCGTCGCGATGACGAACATGACCTTGGCGGTTTGCTCCACGGTGTTCCATAAAATACTCGGGATGTCTCGCCAGTGAAGCGTTTTAAACATGAACATCCCAAGAATAAACACGTAAAACGAAGCGACCGCGGCGGCTTCAGTGGCCGTGAAAAGCCCCGCGAACATCCCGCCGATCACAATGACCGGCGTCAGCAAGGACCAAAACGCCTCTTTAAACGCCTTGCCGCGTTCCGACCATGACGCTTTTTCAGTTTTCGCATAATGATTTTTGCGACAAACATAAGAGGACCAAAGCATGAAGCACACCCCAAGCAAAAGCCCCGGCACGGTTCCCGCGGCGAAAAGCGCGTTGACACTCGTTTGCGTGAGCCCAGCGTAAAGAATGAGGGTGATGCTCGGCGGAATAATGGGTCCCAGGGCGCCGCCCGCCGCGATCGTCGCGCAACTAAAGGCCCTGTCGTAACCGGATCGGGTCATCTCCGCGATGGCGATCATCCCGATGCCCGCGGCGCAAGCCGCCGCCGATCCCGACATCGCCGCCATCACAATGCAAGCGACAATGGCCGCGTTGGAAAGCCCGCCCCACAAATGACCGAGGCAGACACGTCCGAAGCCGAAAAGGCTTTTAGAAATGCCGCCAACGCTCATGAGGTTGCCCATCAAGAGGAAAAACGGGATTGACATGAGCGTTATGCCCGAAACTTGGGCAAACATGCGCTGAGGCACGAGAAAAAGCCGACTCATGTCGCCACCCGCGAGCAAAAAGGTGGCGATGGAGGCAAACCCCATCGTAACCGCCGTGGTGACGCCCAATAAAAGCAGCACCAAGACCCCGGCAAAGATGGCAAACATGATCATACGGAGCGACTCCTCGAAAAGAAACTATTTTTGATTCACCAGTTTAATGGCGATGAGAAGCTCTTGCATTTCTTCTTTTCCGGCGAGCTCTCCGACTTTTTCATACGCAGGCGCCATCTTGTCAATGAAGCTTTGTCGATCGGGATAGGTCACATGCATCCCTTTTTCTTGAAGTTGCTTGACAACGGCCGACTCGCCTTCGGAAATGAGCTTGCGAGTGAGATTTTGCGCATTGATCGCCTCTTCACGCAAAATCGTTTGTTCTTCTTCGCTGAAACCTTCAAAAAGAGTTTTGTTAATCAGGAGAACCTGGCAATCAAAGTAGTGATTGGTCATCGCCAATTGGTCTTGCGTCTCATAAAGCGAATCGGCAAGGATCGTGAAAACCGGATTTTCCTCGCCGACCACAACGCCTTGCTTCAACGAGGTGTAAAGCTCTGAATACGCGATGCGTTGCGTGTTGGCTCCCAAAGCGTCAAAAGCCGCCAAAAGCCCCGTGGAGGGTGGCACGCGAATTTTCAAACCCTTTAAATCATCCGCCGACTTGATTTCAACCCCTTTGGTCGTGGTTTGGCGGAAACCATAATCGAACATGGACAAGCCGACGCAGTCGTAGTCCTCGAGACCTTCGTTCATCCACCCCATCACATACCCGTCAATGGCTCGATGGGCCTGATCATAATTTTCGAAAAGAAACGGAGCGGTCATGGCGTTGAGCTTCTTAGAATACATGGCCATGTTGCCCAACGAAACAACCGCCATATCCAAAGCGCCCATCGTCACTTGCTCGGCGAGCGCCGGTTGATCACCCAACTCGCCCGATGGATAAACCTCCACTTTGAGCTCACCCTTGGTGCGCTCACTAACATTTTTCGCAAAAAGCTCCGCCGCTTGATGGTGAGCGTGCGAAACCGCCGCCGTATGCGCTAAGCGAATGGTTTGCTGGGCAAAAGCGTTGCCCGTGAAGGCGAAGACACAAGCGCCGACCACGAAGGCGGCTTTCAATAGCTTTGAATGCATGGCAATCCTCAATACTAAGAGAATCGGTGGCGAAACATCCGTGTTTGACACCGTTTTGATCGGTTGACAACGTTTGAAATTTAGACAAGCAACCTAATAGGGTATTTTGTCACACTCTCTGCTTCGGACGCTAATTTCCAAGAATACGTTGTTGAACTCAAAGATTGCCAACAACAAAAATATTACATTTATTGAATATTTTGATGATATTACTTATAAGCAATAAGTTAGATTACGATGATTAGCACAACGGCTCAAGCACTAGGAGCCTGATTTAAAACCGTTCGAAAGCACAAGAGTGTTAGTAATTAATTCAATCGATCCTTGACTTCTTTTCTGAAATGCCAAAGAAAATAGCCACAAACAATAAACGAACACATTTCAGCGAGTGGCTGCGCCATCTGCACGCCGAGGATTCCGAAATGACCGGGAAGAATGAGTATGAATGGCAAAAAGAATAGTCCTTGTCGAGTGGCCGCCAAAAGTGTCGCGACACCTGCCCGACCAATGACCTGAAAAGCCATGTTGCCGATCACATTGGTTGGCGTTAAAAGCGCCACGGCGCATTGCAGCCTTAAGGCCAAGACTCCGATGGCGAGCACCTCTGGGTCATTGACTTCAAAAAAGCCGATCACTTCGGGAGCGAACACAAACCCCAATGTGCCGAGCGCAGCCATCAGAGCCATGCCCATGCAGATCGTTGCATCGAGCGCCAGTTTCACTCGAGAGAAAAGCTTCGCGCCCCAGTTATAGCCCAATACCGGCTGAAAACCCTGCCCCAGGCCGATCAGAAAAGCGTTGGTCACCATCATCACGCGACCGACAACACTCATGGCGGCGACACCGGCGTCACCGTATAGCCCAGCCATTAGATTAAGCGCCGACACGGCGATCGCTCCCAAACTGTTGCGTGTCAGGGACGGAAAGCCGAACTTAAAAATTGAGGCGTAGAGCGACGCTTTCTTTGAAACATAGCTCCAGTGCAATTGAATGGATCCGTTGCCTCGAAGATAGTGCAAGAGCAAAACCGAGAAGGAAATCGTTTGCGAAAGAGCCGTTGCCCAAGCCGCTCCCGCTATTCCTGCGTCGAGCGTGAAAATGAAAAACGGCGAAATAAGAATATTGAGAACGCCGCCGATGCCTAGCCCCACCATCCCGATGATCGCCAAGCCTTCAGAACGCAAAAAATTATTCAGTGTGAAGGATGCCGCCATGAAAGGCGCCGCGAGCAAAATAACCCGGCAATAGGATCGGGCGTAAGGCAAAATCGTCTCAGTCGCCCCCATCCAAGTCAAAAGCGAATCAAGCCCCGCGAAGGCCAAACAAGCGAAACCGACAGATAAAAACAACACCATGCACAAACCGGAGCTTGCCAGAGTGTTCGCATGCACATATTGCTTGGCGCCTAAAAGCCTGGAAGTTTGCGAAGCGCACCCCTGCCCGATCATAATCCCCATCGCTTGGATAATCGTTTGAAGGGCGAAAACAACTCCCATCGCTCCAACCGCTGATGTTCCCAAATACGACACATAGTAGGTTGAAGCCGTATTGTAGAGCGCCGTCACAAGCATGGAGAGCATCGTCGGAATGCCAAGCTTGAGCACAAGCGAAGGCACCCGAGCCTGCGTCATGACGAGGTAGGTTCGGTTTGCATCCGAGGGCGAGTTAGTCGTTTTGCTCAAGCAAGGTCTCGTCAATTGCGCATTGCGTCAATGATTCAAAGCCCAAAAGACCATTGTCCTTTTGAACGCAAAGCAGCATGTTTTCAATGCGGATGCCCCAGCGGCCAGGACGATAAATGCCGGGCTCATCGCTTACAATCATGCCGGGCTCAAACGGTGTGACTGTTCCCTCTCGATCACGGGAGGAAATATTGGGGGGCGTTTCATGCACATTAAGCGTCAAACCGATGCCATGTCCCGTGCCATGTCCAAAATCAGCGCCGATTGCGTGAATGGGCGCCTTGGCGATCGGGTCCAACTCCTTGCCGATGGTGCCGGGTTTGAAAGTCGCATTCATCAGAGCGTGCATTGCGCGATAAACCGCGGTGTAATCACGCTTTAACGCCTTTAAATCCTGCTCAGGGAAATCACTGGGATCACCCAGGAACCAAACCCGCGTCGTGTCGGTCGTTCCCCGATCATAATGAGCGCCTGAATCAACGAGCAAAACGCAAGGCGGGACAATTGGCGCTCCGCTGCCGGGCTTCGGTTCATAATGCGCGAGAGCGGCATTGCCGTTGACCGCCGCGATCGTGCCGAAACTTTCACCGATAAAGCCGGGGATTTGGGCGCGTTTGGCATGAAGAATGTCCACCGCGTCATTTTCCGTTAATCGTTCCCCTTTCTGAAGTCGCTCCTTCAGTTCCTTGATAAAAGCTTCAATCGCCGCTCCGTCAGCTTTCATGACGACTTTAAGGCCAGCGATCTCTTGCGGGGTTTTCACCGCTTTCCAAAGCGGAACCGGTTGGTGGTAAGGCTCGTAGCAATCCCCCAATAAAGAACGAATTCGAGCGTTCAAGTCCGTTGGCTTGGCCAGTATCGGCACCTTTTTCCCGACTAGCTCGCGAAGCGCATCAAAAATTGCGTCATACGGCGCTGTCAACCACCCGGCCTGACGAAGGTGTTCACCAATCTGCGAAGTGATGACCTCTTCACTTAGAAAGAGCGTCGCCTCATGTTGGGAAATAAGAGCCCAGCTGAGAAACACCGGATTGAACGCGATATCCGATCCCCGAAGGTTAGTCAGCCAAGCGATGTCATCCAATCGGGTTAAAAGAAGTTGCGCCTTGTCGCTTTCGTTAGTCTTTACCAAATGCTGTTGCAAACGCAACAATTTATCATGGGCGCTAACCGAACTCGCATGATGGACATAAAGCGCGCGAAACACTCGCTCAGGCCGATCGCCCCAAACCGATCGAATCCACGAGTCATCAACAGCAATCGTGACATCGGCGACTTCTTGAAGACTCTGAAAAGTTTTGACATCCGTTCTTAAATCATCCAACGCCAAGCAGATTGGTGCGGATCCGTCATTTTTTAATGTGGTGATCAGTGTTTTAACATCCGGCACCGTTTTGTCGCCAGAACGCATCACGAGAATGCCGGTATCGACCAACTCCCGATCCGCCTGCTCCCAATATCGGGAATCCGTCCATAAATAAGCCCGGTCTTTCGTCACAAGCAATTCGGCGTCCGAGCCTGTGAATCCTGTTAAAAAAGTCAGGAATTTATCGCATTCGGCGATATATTCTGACAGGTGAGCGTCGGTGAGCGTCGTGTAAAACGCGTTGGCATGAACCGATTCCAAAGCCGCTCTCAAAGCGGCGAGTCTTTTTGCAATGTTTGTTGGCATCAGTAAATTTTCCTTACCGTGATATCCACTTCGGAAGCCATCTGACCGTTGACGCGAACGTCTTCACCCAAACGAACATTTTCAAGCCGCCAACCGGCATCTCTGAGTTCATTTAGAGTGGTTGACACATCCAAGTCCGGACAGTTAAAAGGGACCGAGCTCAATAAATCATCGCCCTCAACCGGCTTGACCGCCGAACAAACCGTGCGTTGTCCCAGCGTCGCATCAAAAAGCGGATCGGAAGGGCCATTCATGCAACCGGTCAAAAGCGGCGCGACGATGCAAAAAAGCCAAAAAGATTTTTTCATAAAATTCAACGCTTCAAGCCTCAATCCTTTTGCATTTTAACGCCAACGATGCGGCGATTTGCCCATCGAAACGGTTACTTGCAAAAGGACCGAGTATTTTTTACTAAAAATCCGGTAAAACGTAATCGAATTGAACCGATTCATTTTGCGTTTGCTTTGATCTGGGATCCGGTCGGCGAGATCGTGTTTCCGGCTTTCCCCTCATCGCCTGCTTCTGCGCGCGATGGCGCTGCGTTGGCGTCGATTTTTCTTTTTCCGACATCGATTTGGAAACGAATTTGCTCTCACCGGGCTTCGCTTGAGCCGATTGATTCTCATGGTGCTTAAAGAACGCCTCGTAAGCGGTCGGCACTTCGACATTAATCGCTTGCTTAAGAAACCGCTCTAGCGCCTGCAAACGATACCCTTGCGTTTCATCGACAAGCGTGTAGGCGACACCGTCTTTGCCCGCCCGGCCAGTTCGACCGATGCGGTGGACGTAGTCTTCTGAGTTAGGCGGCAAGTCAAAATTGATCACAGCGGGAAGCTGCGAAATGTCTAATCCCCGCGCGGCCACATCGGTGGCGACCATCAAATCAATTTCATGTTGCTTAAACCTTTTCAAAACATTTGTTCGAGCAGCTTGCGTCCTTTCCCCATGCAGCACATCAACCCGAAAGCCATCCGCTTTCAGATCCTTAAAGAGCGCATCCGCCTGACGCCTCTCACGGACAAAAATCAGCACTTGCCGCAACTGGCCATCAACGATCAAATCCCGGACGAAAAGAGGCTTAGCAGACTTCGGGACCCGATAAAACCGTTGATTCACGCTGACCGCCGCTCGGTTCGCGTTCATCCGCACCATTTGAGGATTGAACAAAAACTGCCGAGCCACATTGCGAATCTCGTCACTGAGCGTCGCAGATAAAAGCAACGTCTGGAGCTTTTTCCGACTTTGATCGGATCCACAGTGTTTGACAATGCATTGAATGTCAGGCAGGAAGCCCATGTCGAGCATGCGGTCAGCCTCGTCCAGCACTAAAAACCGCACGCCGGACAATTCAATTTGACGTCGCCGCAAATGATCCAGTAAACGACCGGGTGTGGCAATGACAATGTCAATCGGCTTCGATAACGCTTTCGCTTGAAGGGCTATACTCACACCACCAATCAATGTGGCAACACTCAGTCCCAAAGGAGAAGCAACCGATTGAATCGCTTGCGTTAGCTGTTGGGCCAATTCCCGAGTCGGTGACAAAATGAGCGCGATCGGTTTCGCGTCAGCGCCTCGAAGAGATTCGGTGAGCAACCTTTCAATGATCGGCAAAGCAAAGGCCCCGGTTTTCCCACTGCCGGTTTGTGCGATGGCCAATAAGTCATGCCCGCCAAGTATCAATGGAATCACTTGGGATTGAATCGGCGTCGGAGACCCCCAACCATTTGTTCGCGCAATTTTCGTGATGGCCTCACTTAGCCCCAATGCTGAAAAATCATTGATCATCACGCTCACCCTTACCGAAAATCAAGGCGTCATCAACAGCGATTCCCGCATCTTTAGGAAAGCGAACGAGCGACTCGTTTTTAATATGACGACTGCGCAACTGCCCACAGCCGCCTTCCACATCTTGTGCGGCGGAATGCCGGAATTTGGCAACGATATACGCCTTTTTCAAGGCCTGCGCCATCGCTTTGCGCCGAGCCTCGCTCGGGCGGATGAAAGATCGGTTATCCACGCTATTGACCGGAATGAAATTCATCATGGCGTAGTGTCCGGATAACAACGAGATGATGTTTGAAACCTCATCGTCCCCATCATTGACGCCGTCCATGAGCGTCCACTGATATTGGGTGGGATAGCCCGTTGCGCGAGCGTAGCTTTCCGCTTGCTCAATCAACGACTCTATGGTGATTTTCCCGGCCCGAGGCAGTAATTTCTTTCGTTTTGCCTCAACCGTCGTGTGTAGCGAAATCGCCAGAGCGGGTTTGACGACCGATGCGTTGATGGCATCGAACACCCGTTGATCCCCTACTGTCGAAAGAACCAAATTTTTATGTGGTATTTGGCTATACGTTCCCAAAAACGTAATCGCGGACATCACGTTTTTCAAATTATGCGAAGGCTCTCCCATCCCCATAAAGACGACCTTGCGTGTTTCAGGACGCCGCCGCTTGGCCTCAATGACCTGAGCCACAATTTCCAAATCCGTCAATTGACGAATAAGGCCGGACTGCCCCGTCATGCAAAATAAGCAACCGACGGCGCAACCGACTTGGCAGGACACACAAACGCCTTCTCTTGGCAACAACACGCTTTCAATCGTGTGACCGTCCGCAAGCGAAAAAAGCAGTTTCAAAGAGTCTTTTTCATCCCCTTGTTGGCTGTCCACTACCGTCAAAACCTCTGAGAGATTCTGGTACAACTCTGGCAAAGCGTCGCGAAAAGCTTTAGGGAAACGCTCGTCAGTTGTCTCAATCGGAGGAACCACTCTAAATAACGAACGATAAAAACGATCGCAATGCTGAGTCTTGCAGCCAAGCTTTAAAAGGGTTTGATGAAGGGATTGAAGGCTATTGAAATTCATGAAGGAGCAATAACTAACGGTTGTCGTTCGCTAATTGTACCGATTCACAGGATTTTCTATTAAAAAAAGAGCCCGGCCGATTCAACGGTCAAGCTCTTTCTTGTCAGGTTTGCAACCCAGATTAGTACTTATAGTACATCTCGAACTCAATCGGTGCGGTCGCCAAACGGAAGCGCTCAACTTCTTTCGCTTTCAAGTCAATGTACGCTTCGATCATATCCTCGGAGAAAACCCCGCCACGAGTCAAGAATTCGTGGTCTTTTGCCAAAGCATCCAAAGCTTCGTCAAGCGAAGCACAAACCGTCGGGATCTTGGCGTTTTCTTCAGGCGGCAAGTCATACAAATTCTTATCGGCCGCTTCACCCGGGTGAATCTTGTTCATAATGCCGTCAAGCCCTGCCATCAACAAAGCGGAAAAACACAGGTAGGGATTGGCCATCGGATCCGGGAAGCGAATCTCGATACGACGAGCCTTGTCGCTTGCGGTATGCGGAATACGAATCGACGCGGAGCGATTGCGAGCGGAGTACGCTAATTTCACCGGCGCTTCAAAACCCGGAACCAGGCGCTTGTAGGAGTTGGTTGACGGATTCGTGATGGCGTTTAACGCACGGGCATGCTTAATCACGCCGCCAATGTAATAAAGCGCCATGTCGCTTAAACCGGCGTAGCCGCTGCCGGCGAAAAGGTTCTTGCCATCTTTCCAAATCGATTGGTGAACGTGCATGCCGCTGCCGGCGCTCCCTACAACAGGTTTCGGCATGAAAGTCGCCGTCTTGCCGTAAGCCGCGGCCACATTCCAAATGGTGTACTTGACGATCTGCGTCCAGTCGGCACGCTTGACCAACGTGTTAAAACGCGTGCCGATTTCACATTGACCGGCGCCGACCTCATGATGCTGAACCTCGGTGGGCACGCCTTGTTGCTCCATCAACAGGCACATTTCAGCGCGCATGTCCTGGAACGAGTCAATCGGCGGCACCGGGAAGTATCCCCCTTGGTGACCCGGGCGATGACCGAGGTTGCCTTGTTCGTAATCAATCTTGGAAGCCCAACCGGCTTCATCCGAACCGATCTTAAAGAACGTGTGTTCGGGATCGTTGCCCCAAACGACCGAGTCAAAAATATGAAATTCAGGTTCCGGTCCGAAGAAAGCCTCGTCACCGATTCCCGTTGACTTCAGGTAAGCTTCGGCACGCTTTGCAATCGAGCGAGGGTCTCGATTGTAGCCCTTGCCAGTGGCGGGGTCGGTCGCGTCACAGGTGAGAATCAAAGTGCTTTCTTCACGGAACGGATCCAAGCGGGCGCTATCCGGATCCGCAATCAAAATCATGTCGCTGGCTTCAATGCCTTTCCAACCGGCCATTGAGGAGCCGTCAAAAGGCTGGCCCTCTTCAAACCAGTCCTCGTCGACGCTGCGAGCCGGAATGCTCACATGCTGCTCTTTGCCCTTGATGTCAGTAAAGCGAAGGTCAACAAACTTGACGTCATTGTCCTGAATCATTTGCAGGACGTTTTCAATATTGGCCATTGTTTAGGCTCCTTTCTTCCAAACAAGCGAATTTTAGCGGGAAATGACCGATGTTTGATAGACACTCCCAGGATTTTTTCCTTTCGGTTTAGCTAATTTAAGGAGAATAGATTAAAAGAATTTCTGAGGTATTTTGACTACTTTTGAAATGCACCCGATCCAAAATAAGATGAAAAATTCAAAGGGTATCGTTTTACACGGCATTTAAGAGAATCAAAAGAGCTGATTTAACGAAAGCTCATCGTTTTTTATCAATTTTTGTATGCTGATCAACTTCCAAGAACCGATGAACTCGAATTATCGGTCGCAGTAATCTTTCAATAATTATTTCGAGCAATGGTTTCTTCTGATAATTTCAAAATACGTTACGAATATTTTGGGTCTAGCGGATTTGAAACGTACCCCTGCAAGAATGGACTTTCTATCTCAAACGTTAAGACACTTTAAACGTTAATTAGCTTGACTAGCTTCCACAAGCAGTTGCAGTACACTTTCTAAACTACCTATACGGTAGTTAACCGAAGCCAGGTCGCATACATATCGGTCCTTGAGTTTCTAAACTACCTATACGGTAGTTAACAGAAACCTCTTTTCGGCAATCGAAAGCCCGGTTTTCTAAACTACCTATACGGTAGTTAACTTCTTACGCAAATCTGCTCCGACAGGCTGGATTTTCTAAACTACCTATACGGTAGTTAACGCCGACGAAAAACAGCAGGGACGGGCACCTTTTTTCTAAACTACCTATACGGTAGTTAACCGGTTCTAGCTGTTGGCGCTCTTGTGGCCAACTTTTCTAAACTACCTATACGGTAGTTAACGTTTTGGTCGATTTTCGGCCTCGGCGTTCCATTTTCTAAACTACCTATACGGTAGTTAACACGCGAGAGTAATTGAAATCTGGGCACCACGTTGTTTCTAAACTACCTATACGGTAGTTAACAGATACTCCGTGCCGTCTTCTAACTTCTCGAATTTCTAAACTACCTATACGGTAGTTA
>DVNR01000045.1 GCA_018714205.1 Candidatus Aphodousia faecipullorum | reverse complement strand
AGCGAAAATTGAAAACAGCAGCCTACCAGCAAAAAGTCGCAGAAGCGATTTTAAGCGGCATTAAAACACAAGTAAAAAAGAACGATTCAATCATGCAAGGCTGATTTCATACCGGGTGGAAAAAGTACGTTTAGCTTATTTTCGCTACAATAGTCGGATCAGTCATTTTATACTCTAGGACAGTTAATCATGGCCCTTGTATCTTTACGTCAATTATTGGATCACGCCGCAGAAAACGGTTACGGCGTACCGGCCTTTAATGTCAATAATCTTGAACAGGTTCAAGCCATTATGTCGGCAGCTCAAGAAGTGGGAGCTCCCGTCATCATGCAAGCTTCGGCTGGAGCCCGCCGATATGCCGGCGAACTCTTTTTAAGAAGTCTTATTGAGGCTGCTGTGGAAACTTATCCTGACGTCCCCGTTTGTATGCACCAAGATCACGGCCAAAATCCCGCCGTATGCCAAGGGGCAATGCGTATGGGCTTCACCTCGGTCATGATGGACGGTTCGTTGCAAGGCGATGGTAAGACGATTGCCTCTTATGAGTACAACGTGGATGTGACTCGTCGAGTTGTAGAAATGGCTCACTGCATCGGTGTTAGCGTTGAAGGTGAGCTAGGCTGCTTAGGATCGCTTGAAACGATGAAGGGTGACAAAGAAGACGGACACGGCACGGACGCAAAGATGACGCGAGATCAGTTACTCACGGACCCTAATCAGGCAGCTGATTTTGTTCAACAGACTCAATTGGATGCTTTGGCTATTGCTATTGGAACGAGCCATGGCGCTTACAAATTCTCGCGTAAACCAACGGGCGACATTTTGTCAATCGAGCGCGTGAAAGAAATTCACCGTCGCTTACCCAATACTCACCTCGTTATGCACGGTTCTTCTTCGGTTCCTCAAGAATACTTGGCTGAAATCCGAGAATTCGGTGGGGATATGCGTGAAACATACGGTGTGCCCGTTGAAGAAATTCAAGAAGCCATCAAACACGGTGTACGCAAAGTCAACATCGACACAGATATCCGCTTGGCAATGACGGCGGCCGTACGTCGCTACTTGGTAGAAAATCCCTCCAAGTTTGATCCGCGCGAATATTTGAAAGCCGCTCGAAAAGCTGCTTACGAGCTGTGCAAGAAACGCTATCTCGAATTTGGCTGTGAAGGCCAAGGCGCCCGCATCAAACCGGTGGACCTTTTCACAATGGCTAAACGCTACGGTAGCGGTGAGCTCAAGCAAAATGTTTTGTAATTTCTAACCCGTTTGAAAAGGGGAACAGTTCAAGCCGTTCCCCTTTTTTCGTATCATGAGTGAAATAAAAGACGCCAACGATTTAAAAGGAAAGAGTGGCTTGCGACGGCTAATTAACGCCTGCGGATACTCTAGGGATGGTTTTACGGCTGCCTACCAACACGAAGAAGCTTTTCGACAAGAATTTTGGCTGTTAGTCGTGGCGGCAGTTATCGCCTTTGCATTGCCCATTTCTTTGATGCAATCAATACTGATTGTCAGCGTGCATTTGCTGCTTCTCATCGTTGAAATTTTAAATTCAGCCGTTGAAGCAGTCGTTGATCGAATCGGCCCGGAAATTCACCCGCTCTCCAAGCGAGCCAAAGATATGGGAAGTTGCGCGGTCTCACTAACCATCGGTCTATGCTTGATGGTTTGGATTAGTGTTCTTTACTGCACATTTTTTGCCTAGCACTCAAACAAAAACTCGCTACAATTAGCCTGTTTAGATTCACCGTCGACCAATCAACTGGTCGGCCTCACCAATTTTGAGGGGATAAAACGGTTATGCCTATTCTTGATACCTCGCTGCACTCTTTAAAGCGCATCTACCGCGGCAAGGTCCGTGACAGCTACGAGCTCGGCGATGATAAATTGCTAATCATCGCCACCGACCGAATTTCGGCTTTTGACGTGATTTTGGAAGATCCAATTCCGTACAAAGGCATGGTTTTGCAAGCACTCACTGATTTCTGGTTTGAAAAGCTTGACGGGATTGTCCCCAATCACTTAACTGGCATTGACCCCACCACAGTGGTTGCCGCCGACGAAATAGCTCAGGTTAAAGGACGCTCTGTCGTTGCCATGAAGCTCAAGCCCATTCCGATAGAATGCGTCGTTCGTGGTTATATCATTGGAGGTGGTTGGAAAGACTATCAAGCGACGGGCAAAGTCTGTGGAGTACAGTTGCCTGCCGGCCTTAAGCAAGCGCAAAAGTTGCCAGAGCCGATCTTTACCCCTGCGGCCAAAGCTGAAGTCGGCACACACGACGAAAACATTTCATTTGAAAAAGCCTGCGAAATGGTCGGAGAACACATCGCCACTCAAATTCGCGACTATTCCCTTGCGCTGTACCAACGTGCTGCTGAATACGCTTTAACGCGAGGTATCATCATCGCTGATACCAAGTTTGAGTTCGGCCAAGATGAAAACGGAACCGTTCGTTTGATGGACGAAGTTTTAACCCCCGACTCTTCGCGTTTCTGGCCAGCAGATCAATACAACGAAGGCATGTCGCCCCCCTCCTACGACAAACAATACATCCGCGACTGGCTTGAAACCCAACCTTGGAACAAGACGTCACCGTCGCCGCGTTTGCCGAAAGAGGTCATTGAAAAGACCTCCGAGAAATATCGTGAGGCGCTCAGGCGTTTGGCAGATCGTGATGTTATCTAACTGTCACTACTGTATTAATTGACTCTGAGGGCCGTTTCCTGTTTGAAGCGGCTCTCGTTGCTTTTCTTACTCTCACTCTTACTTCGCATTCTGGCGAATTTGGAACAATAAATGCAAAACACTCCTTTAGTTGGCGTTGTCATGGGGTCTAACTCCGATTGGGATATCATGAAAAATGCTTGTGATATCCTCAAACAGTTTAATGTTCCCTTTGAAGCGCAGGTTGTTTCAGCACACCGCATGCCTGACGAGATGTTCCGCTATGCGGAAACCGCTCGGGAACGCGGTCTGAAGGTCATTATCGCAGGCGCTGGCGGCGCAGCGCACTTGCCTGGCATGTTGGCAGCCAAGACCGTTATCCCTGTGTTAGGGGTTCCGATTCCCTCGCGCTACTTACGGGGAGAAGATTCTTTGCTTTCAATCGTGCAAATGCCAAAAGGCGTACCGGTCGCAACCTTCGCTATTGGAGAAGCTGGTGCCGGGAATGCAGCCTTATTTGCAATACAAATGCTTGCGGCAGCTGGGTGTCTTGAAATGCAACAAAAAATTGATGCGTTCCGAAAAGCCCAAAATGAAAAAGCTCGTAATATGGTTTTACCCCTTTAATCCAATAGAGGTCTTCAAGCATGCAACAAGATCAATTGCCGCTTAATCCTGGTCACACTCTCGGCATGATGGGCGGAGGGCAGCTCGGGCGTATGTTCGCTATAGAGGCTGCCTATATGGGCTATCATGTCACCGTTCTCGAGCCGGGCGCAGGGTCACCCGCAGCAGAAGTTTCCCTCAAACACATTGCGCAACCGTATTTAAGCGAGTCGGGGTTGGACGAGCTTGCCAAAACAACAAGCGCCGTGAGCACTGAGTTTGAAAATGTTCCGGCTCAAGCCCTTGATCGCTTGGCTAAAAGCGTCTTTGTGGCTCCCCCAGGATCGGCTGTTGCAGTTGCTCAAGATCGTAACGCCGAAAAAGAATTTATTGAAACTGTTGCAAAAGTTCCTGTTGCGCCACATGTTCCGGTGTTAACAGCAAATGACATTGACAAAATCCCCGACGAGCTTTTCCCCGCCATTTTGAAAACCGCACGTTTAGGCTATGACGGCAAGGGACAGGTTCAGGTGAAATCCCGTGAAGACTTGCACCAAGCCTTCGTTGAGCTCAAAGAGGTTGATTGCATCTTAGAAAAGCGCCTAGATCTCCATCGAGAGGTATCGGTTATTGTCGCACGTGGTGTAAATGGGGAAACCGCCACATTCCCAGTATGTGAAAACTTGCATCGTCGAGGAATTCTGGCTGTCACCGTTATGCCAGCCCGCGTTCCAGAAGAAACCGCGTTAAAAGCTCGAGAGTATGCCACTGCAATTGTCGATGCGTTAAATTATGTTGGTGTGCTTTGCGTCGAATTTTTCGTTTTGCAAAATGGCGAAATCGTCGCCAATGAAATGGCACCTCGGCCTCATAATTCCGGACACGCAACCATTGACGCTTGTTGGAGCAACCAGTTTGAACAACAGCTGCGTTGCATGACCGGTCAACCCTTGGCTGACACCACTCAGCACTCACCAGCGGTTATGCTTAATTTGTTGGGTGATTTATGGTTTGACGAACACGACAATCCTAAAGAACCCAATTGGCAAAAAGTGCTGGCCGTTCCAGGAGCGAAACTGCACTTATACGGAAAAGCCCAAGCTCGGCACGCTAGAAAAATGGGACACATTACCTGTGTAGGGGAAACACTTGATGAAGCGTTACAACGAGCGCAGCTCGTTGCTCGAATTTTAGGTTTACCGGAGCCGAAATAGTATGGTACCTGTTGATGAAAGAGCTATTCGCGCAGCCGTGGATGTCCTGGAATGTTCAGGGCTGGTTGCCATGCCGACTGAAACCGTTTACGGGCTTGCTGGCAATGCTGATGATGAAAAAGCCGTAAAAAAAATCTTTGAAGCGAAAAACCGTCCAACGACGCATCCGCTAATTGTCCATATCACTGGAGAAGAAGCGCTTGACCATTGGGCAAAAGACATCCCTCAAAGTGCGTATGTTCTCGCCAGACGTTTCTGGCCCGGTCCTTTGACAATGATTTTGAAAAAAGCTGACCGTGTTGGAGATTGGGTCACCGGCGGACAAGATAGCGTGGGATTGCGTTGTCCTTCGCACCCCTGGGCTGTGGCTCTCATTAAAGCCTTTGCCGGCAAACACCATCGAGGAATTGCAGCCCCATCGGCTAATACCTTCGGTCGTATTTCTCCCACATGCGCGCAACACGTGCGTGACGATTTAGGAGAAAAACCCAAAGGTAAAGTTGACCTTATTCTTGATGGGGGAGACTGCGACGTGGGGGTCGAATCAACGATTATCAATTTATCGGGAGAGCGACCCGAAATTTTACGCCATGGCGCAATTACCCGACATATGTTGGAAGAAGCGCTTGGTTGCTCCATTCCTGATGGTGGCAAAAATTCTCCTCGAGCCTCTGGAACGCTAAAGAGCCATTACGCTCCGGTGACCAAAGTCATCCTCGTCGATGACATTTCGCAAGGACTAAAAGATTATGTCGGGCACAAAATTGCGGTGATGGCGCCCGCGGAAAAGTTATCGGCAACACCCTCAAATGTTCTCAAATGGTTTGCCGCTGACGAAGATGCCGCTGCTTACATGCACTCGCTATACTCACGTTTACATGATCTTGATAAAGCCGGTGCCGAATTTATTCTTATTGAACGTCCGACCACAGGCGACCGTTGGGACGCTGTTCAAGATCGTCTTAGTCGCGCGGCCGCTTAACACTCGGAGGGGCAATGTCTGAGAACTTAATCCGTTTATCCAAACGTTTGAGCGATTTAGGCATCGCCTCACGACGACAAGCTGACGCATGGATTGAGAAAGGCTGGGTCAAAGTTGATGATCACATTGCTGTGTTGGGGGAAAAAGTAAGCATCTCGCAACGCATCAAAATTTCATCAAAAGCTCGTGCTGAACAGGCCCGGTTGGTGACTGTTTTAATCAACAAGCCCGTTGGATATGTGAGCGGACAAGCTGAAGACGGCTATGAACCCGCCAAAGTGCTTGTTACGCCAGAAAATCGTTGGTCGCAAGATAACACTCCCCTTCAATTTAACCGCTCACACCTGCAGCACCTTGTTCCCGCTGGAAGGCTCGACATTGACTCGGTTGGACTGCTGGTGCTGACTCAAGATGGACGGATCGCCAAGCAAATCATTGGGGAGAACAGCACCATTGAAAAAGAATATATCGTTCGTGTCGCTAACTCTGACGGATCAGCCCCAACCCTCTCACCAGAGGGGTTGGCGCTACTCAATCACGGATTATCCTTGGACGGTGAAGCGCTTCTGCCGGCGAAGGTTCAATGGCTCAATGAAAACGAACTGCAGTTTATCTTACGAGAAGGGAAAAAGCGTCAAATCCGCCGCATGTGTGAAGCCGTTGGTCTTAAAGTTCTGCGTCTAAAACGAGTTCGCGTCGGCAATGTTCGCCTTGGTGCGTTGCCTGTCGGCCGTTGGCGTTATTTGTCAGACAATGAACATTTTGATTGACTTAATACGACAAGAGTTTTTTACCAATGACTCGGTCTATCTATGCTCAATGGCTGCTGGTCCTTGTTACCTTGCTTTGGGGATCAACCTTTCTGACTTTGCAGATTGCCCTTCGCTGGGCAGACCCCGTTGTCGTGGTTGCGCTTCGCTTTATTTTGGCTAGCTTTATTCTTTTTGTTCTACTAAAAGGTCGCATCAATCAGATTTCGTCTTATGAATGGAAGGCAGGGATTGCTGTCGGTCTCTGTATCTTTGGCGTTTATACGTTGCAAACAATTGGTCTGGCAACGATCCCCAGCAGTACCTCCGCCTTCTTAACGGGTCTTTATATTGCCTTTGTACCGCTTTTACAATGGTTTTTTTTGCATCAAAAGCCCACTGCAACCATTGCACTAACCACTGTGATGGCGTTTTGTGGAATGGCTCTTTTTGCCAATCCTTTTGCTTTAAATCTTGATGGCCAACTCGGTGAATGGATTACCATCCTTAGTGCATTAATTTGTGCTGTGGAAATTTTAACTGTAAGTTATTTTGCCTCAGGTTGCCGACCGCTTTACCTGAGTTTTACCCAAATGGTAACCGTCGCCGTATTAGCCTCAGGCACATTGCTCTTTCACGATCCTGTCAAAAGCACCCAATGGACGTGGGGACTGGCGGCCTGCGTTGGAGCCTTGGCAGCCATTGTTGCCTTTGTTCAATTTGGAATCGGATGGGCACTCAAATATGTTTCGGCGCTTAAGGCAACGCTTATTTATTCCCTGGAACCTGTATTTGCCGGAATCATCGGTTGGCTTGCTGGGGAACGGTTGGGGTCGTCTGAGTGGGTGGGGGCCACCCTGATTATTTTGGCTGTAATGATTAGTGCCTGGCGGCCTCGACCTAGAAAACGCCATTAATGTAGGAGACAATCATGTCATCAAATCAGGCTATCGGTTTTTTCGACTCTGGTTGGGGTGGGCTATCAATTTTGCTCGCTGCACGGGAAGCATTGCCTAGTGAAGATTTTTACTACATTGCAGACTGTGGTTACGCGCCTTACGGCGACCAAACTCACGAGTACATCTTAGATAGAGCTCGAAAAATCACGCATTTTCTGTTACACGTCAAAAAAGTCAAGGCTGTTGTCATAGCCTGCAACACTGCCACTGCTGAGGCCGCTCAAACCCTTCGTGAGGAAAACCCACAAAATATCATCATAGGTGTTGAACCCGCTGTCAAACCCGCCACGGTACAATCTGTCAATCACCGCATAGGCGTAATTGCCACTGATCGGACGATTGCATCAACGCGCTATCGCCAATTGCTAGCTCGTTATTCGCAAGGTTGTGTCGTTCATTCGCAAGGTTGCTCCGGCTTGATGGAATGCGTAGAAAATGGAGAGTTAAATAGTGCAACGACTCGCCAGCTGCTGAATAAATATTTAGCCCCCATGCGTGACGATGGCGTTGATACGCTTGTCTTAGGTTGCACTCATTATCCGTTTTTGTCTGAAGCGATTCGAGCAACGATGGGTTACCCTGTGCATTTGATACAGCCGGGAGCCGCAGTCAGCCGCCACCTCAAGGAATGTCTTCAAGAACACAAGCTTCTCTCAGATTCCACACATCATGGATTTAACCGGTTTTATGTGAGTGACTTAAATGAAGACCGCAAGGAGGTTGCACAAAGACTATATCCTTGTGCAAGCCTGTTTGAAGAATTACCAATCTGAGAAAAGCTTTTTGATCGAAAGGGGATTACCGAACGTTCTCTGAAGAAGAGGACGTTACATGATAATCTTGCATTCTGGCACGTAACTCAGTTGGAATCGGCGTTGATCGACGAGTTTGGGGATCAATGCAAACCATGGTTTCACTACATGTGACATGAAGATCGGTTCCTTTATAGAATTCAATTTCCACAGTAAAGGAACTATTGCCGATATGGCTTACCCATAGCCGCATTTCGCCTTGATCTCCAATATGAAAGGGTTTCATAAAATCAGATTTAATTGAAACCACGGGAATCAAGACATTAGCCTTTGACATATTCTCCCAAGGCAAATTTAAACCTTCGCGAAACCAGTCTTCCACCAATCCATTGAACATCACATAAAAATTGGGATGAAAAACTATCCCAGCTGGATCACAATGGGCAAATCGAATCATGCAAGGTTTAATAAAAATTCGAGACAATTCGGTGACTCCTATTTGAGCAGAACCGCCCGCACCGGGCTCGCCTCCAACCCTTTAATTTTTAGAGGCAGCGCAATCAACTGATAATTGGCGGGCTCGACATTTGTTAAACAAAGATTTTCCAAAATCAATATGCCTGCGTCAATAGCGCAAATGTGGCTAGCCAATTCATGACTGTCACCGGAATCAATACTGGGTGTATCAATGCCAATCACATCAACACCTTGAGAAACCAGCCACTGAACACTTTCAACGGTCAAATAGGCAAAAGAACTCTTCCAAACATCACCCGCGACAAAACCCGTTCGAATTAACAGAATTTTTTCTGAAATGTTTGGGAAATCTCGTGGAGAAATAGGACCACTCATTTTGGGAATATGAACCAGTTGGCAGGTCCCGATAAGTCGAGAGCAATCTATGTCGCAGACATCCCCTTTTCGATGCAGATGAGAAGGCGCATCAACATGGGTTCCCAAGTGTGAACTCATGCGAAAGGCACTGACAAGCGCCGGTTCTTGCGCAGTTCGCTCAATAGACAAAGAGGCATCCCCAGGATATGCTGGAGACACCTCATCCACTCTCTGAGTAATATCAATCAGTCGCATTAGATCTGACGAGGATCGCTATCCACGTTTTTCTCTTCCGTCAACTTTTGAGTGATTTCACGCGCAAGCTCAATCATCGTAAGCGGTGCGCTACCCTCGGCCTTGTTATTGGTAATGACGTAACTTTGTTGACCAGAACGTTGCGCCTGAGTAACCAAATGAACGAGGCCGGCACGCGTCGCAGGATCCGGATGCACGATGCGATTAAAAGGTGCGTATGTCATCTTGGCCACACCGTGGCGCTGGATCGGATTTAACGACCACCTCACCACCAAAGGTCCTTTCATTTGCCAATTTTCACCCTCGGCTTCAGGATCTTCATAATAGCGTAAAGCGGCCGTTTGTCTGATCACATCTGGCATGGAGGGGTGAACACCAATCACCAAACGAACACCACTCGGGCGCAACGCATTCAATAATCGTTTCGTGTAAATTGACAGCGTACGGACCTCAACCGCATAGATCGGTGTTTCACCCTCTACTTCCTTTGGTAAATCGGCAAAAAATTGCGCAATTCGATCAATGTAGCTGTAGCACTCCGCCTGAGTCGGCAATAACGGACGGGGAATCGGCGAAAGTTGAAAAACCAAGGGACCAGCGTTATCACCCAACCCATTAATAACAGGATAGACAAACTCATGCATCGCGCAATGCAAATCCAAAAACTCTTGGTTTAGAGCGCGGAAACGCCCCTTGGGGTCACGCTTTACGGCATCGGTGACGTTTTGCGGTGCTTTGATTAAAAACCGAAATTTTTCGTCAACTTGAGAGGCCATGGCGGCATAAGCCATCTCATTGAGTGTTCCGAAAAATGACCAATCAATTCCGACGGCCCGTAACACAGGATGCTTCGCATAAGCGGCCAAGCCACGCCGAGTCAAATCTTCAACTCCGCTGGTCTCCCCCCAAACGATCCCCTTCCACCCGGGGAAATTCCAACTTGCGCAACCTAAATAAATCGATGAGGGTAATAAACGACCTAAACGTAAAACATCGGATGTGGGTGTTACTGGAGTGATAGGAGAAGAGGTGACATCATCGAAGCTATAAGGATCCGTCGTAAATTGATCAATCATAATTTTCGCCCAATCTTCCAAAAGGAAATAATATATAACTGCTTGAAACTTATAAGAATTATTGTAAAGCACAGACTTATTGAAGTGTTAAAAACAACTCGGTAATTGTGCTTAGAATCCAATCAATAACTCTTTTTTGGGCAATCGTTGCCACTGGCGATTTATATTAGAGAATTTTCTGGCAAAGACAAGAGGGAGAGCGCCCAACCGCCATCCCTCTTTGGTGGTATCTAGACCGGAGTATCCGTAGCCGAAGCCTGTTTGTCCGCTCGAGGCGCTTTAGGCGGGGCTGAGCGTCGATCGGGACTGAAATTCCCCACTAGGCTGCCCGTCATCATGACTTCTTCAAGTTCGCGAAGCTGATGTTCATCCAACACCTTCACCAAATCAGCTCGCGCTTTGACAAAGCGATCAAAAGCCTCCGCATGGTGCTTCATAAACGCGCTACGTGCATCCAAATAATCCTGCTCAGTCATTCTGGCATTCGGACGCATCGCTTCCCAACGATCATAACGGCACTTTGCCAAATCGACATAAGCGGTCTGCATAGCATCCCAAGCTTTTTGCGATTTCGGGCCGATATGGATCACCGCGGCTACATCACGCATAAATTCCTGGGCATCCGTTTCATTCATTCCGAACGTGCGGGCACCGTGGTGATAGACATGTCTATCGTAGGCAGGCGCTCGTCTTGCATGGTGCCGCGGACCATCTTCCCAATGATGCCAGCCATAGCCCTGTCCAGGACCGTAACCCGGTCCATCATAACCGGCGCACCACCCCGGACCTCCATGCCAGGCGAAAGCTGCCACAGGCAGTGCAAGACCGGCACTGACTAAAGAGGTAACCAACCACTTCGCTTTCATAATTTACTCCTTTGAACCTTCGCTTTCGGTTTAACTTATTGCGAAAACTTCTCACTAAATGA
>DVNR01000044.1 GCA_018714205.1 Candidatus Aphodousia faecipullorum | reverse complement strand
ATGTTGACCTCCCTTGTCCCATTGGACAAAAAGCGGCGTGCAGGCGTCAAAAGCGGCGGCGATGAGTTTTAAGCCCGATTCCGTGCTCTTTGGCGCCGACAGCTTCGTGCTGACGTATTGATTCATTACGTGGAGCATGGGCGAGCCCACTTGGAAGCTCCATTCGGTCGGGGCCACGATATGCATTGCCTCGATCCCGCCGTTTTTAAGACGCACAAAGTGCAGCAACGTTCCGCGCGCGGTCTCAGCCATCCCCACAGACGTATGGCTGTCAAGTTTGATCGCTTGGCAGCCGTAAGCGGGCGTCTGTCCGGCCGCCACGTGGCGCAACTCGACAAAACGCGCCACAATGAGGTCTTTCACCGTGAATTCGCTTCGAGCCGCGGGTCCCTGAACCGAGGAACGGATGCGGGCGAGCGCGCCCGGAATTCGGCAGCCTAAAAGGCGTGGCGCGAGGGCGAACGCCGGCTCATCGGTCAGTTGCGCGAGTAAAAACTTGAGCGAAGCTTCGCTTTTGAGCTCATCGGGAAATAAAAGTCGATCGCCCGTTAACTTCAACTCTTCGAATCGATCGTAGGCTGTTTTAATGGCGCCGATCGTTTTCTTTTCGCGAGTTAGCCACAGCATCGCAAGCGCCTCGGCTTCTTCATACAACGCCAATGCGGCCTCCGTGTCAAAGGGCGTCGAGCCGGAAAGTCGCCACAGCTTGGCTCGTAACGCGCCGATGGTTTTAAGGCTGGGGTCGCTGACGTGCGCGCGCGAAACGAGGCTTTTAAGATCCAGGCTTAACACCCTCAATGTTTCCAGAATAGCTTCAACCGCCACAAGCTTGGAGCGGGCTTGAGAAGTTCTTGCGGAAAACTCGGTGCCCAAAACGGCGACCGCGGAATCCAAGGCGAAGGTTTGGGCGACAGGGCAAAGGCCCAAAAGGGAACGCAAAATCACGCGTGCCGCCTCCGGTGTTTGGCCCACGCAAGCTTGCGCGATGGCTCTGGAGCGGCTGCTCACGAGCCGAACGGGGGTCTTGGCATGCTTGTCAACGATGAATGTGACGGCAGAATTTGAAAAATCCATCAGCGTCCCTCTTTTTCGTGTGCTTCAGGGGCGAAAAAATCCCGCCTTCTCAATGTCGATCGATTGGGCTCAGCGCTTTTTTCACTCAAGCGGCTTGGCGTCATCATGAGGTTGAGCGCTTTCAAGGCAAAGTTTTCCACATCTTTTTGGCGATAAAGTCGCTCGATGGGGCTCATGAGTGAACAGGCTAAAAATGAGCCCATGGCCGGCTCATGCATGCCGAGAAAATGAAACGCGCCGCCCGGCAGCGTGACAGGCATGATTTTCCCGATTTGAACCTCTGGCCAGGCGCGCTTGTCGCCGGCGGCAAGAATCACCAGCACCGACCACGGCGTCACCAGTGCCCCCAACCAGTGCCCGGCAAAAGGAGCGAAACCCAACGCGCGGACAGCGATATCGGCTCGGCAAATGGGAAGCCCCGCCATTCGCTCGCGGTATATGCGCTCAAATGCTCTTTCGAAGCAATGAGCCGGCGACTGCGTGAAAAACAATTGTTCGGTAGCCATTTTCCAATCCTTTTATCCTGAGCGTACTCCAAAACCAAAAGCATTTAGCTGGGCAAAGGCTGTCCATTTGGACACGTTTAGCGAAAATCCTGATGAGAAAATTTTCTAAGTGTGCTAAAACAAAAGAAAAACAGGAAAAATTGGGTTTTGATCGCGTTTTCTCGCCTTTTACAAAAAAACGCATAATCTAATCCTTAGGTGGTATAAAAGACGGTAGTTTGCGAAAGCGTTTCCCGTTATCGTCTTTCTACAATGAAGTTATCGGATACAGGGTCCGCAGGGCGCCTATTTTTGTTTTGATCGAGTCGGCATAGTTGCGCGACACACCAAAAAAAGAGCGTGCGGGCGCAAAGGAGTTACCCGTCATGAACGATACCCATTTTGAAACTCAATACGAAGCGTTACGTCGCCAGGGCGTGAGTCGTCGCAGTTTTCTGCAATTTTGCTCGCTGACGGCCGCAAGCCTCGGTCTTGGAAGCGCAGGGGCCGCCGAAATCGCCGAGGCGATGCAAACAAAGCCGCGTCTGCCGGTTGTTTGGCTTCATGGCTTGGAATGCACTTGTTGCACGGAGTCATTTATCCGCTCTTACCACCCGGTTGCCAAAGACCTTGTCTTATCGATGATTTCACTTGATTACGATGACACGATCATGGCCGCGGCCGGCCACCAAGCCGAAGCCGCATTGGAAGAAACCATCACAAAATACAAAGGCAACTACATCCTCGCCGTTGAGGGCAATGTCCCCTTAAACGATGAGGGCGTGAACTGCATTCCTGCCGGCGAGACCTTCTTGGCGAAGATCAAGCACGTGGCCGCTGGAGCCAAGGCTGTGATCGGTTGGGGCTCTTGCGCCGCATGGGGGTGTGTGCAAGCGGCCAAGCCCAATCCCACCAAGGCGGTGCCGATCACTGAAATCATCACCGACAAACCCATTGTGTTGGTGCCGGGCTGTCCGCCGATTCCGGAAGTGATGACGGCGGTGGTGACCTATATTTTGACCTACGATCGTTTGCCGCCGCTTGATCGCTTGGGACGTCCGAAGATGTTCTACGGTCAAAGAATTCACGACAAGTGCTATCGGCGCGCGCACTTTGACGCCGGCCAGTTTGTGGAAAAATTTGATGATGAAGGGGCCAAGCTCGGCTACTGCCTCTACAAGGTGGGTTGCAAAGGACCGACCACTTACAACGCTTGCTCAACAATTCGTTGGAACGAAGGCTTGTCATGGCCAGTGCAGTCCGGTCACGGATGCATCGGGTGCTCTGAGCCTAATTTCTTTGACAAAGGCTCGTTTTATTCACATGAACCCACAATCTTGCCGCCCGGACTCAGTGGAATTGAAGCCACGGCCGATAAGGTGGGCTTGGCAACCGTGGGTGTTGTCGGCGTCGCTGCCATCGCGCACGCGGCCATGTCGGCTGTGGCGCAGGCCCGCGCAAAAAATACCAATAAGGAACTCGGGAGGGAAGAATAATGGCAGATCGTCGTATCGTCGTGGATCCGGTGACACGCATTGAGGGTCATTTGCGTGTTCAAGCTGTGATCGATAACAACAATATCATTACCGACTCCCAGAGCACCGGCACCATGTGGCGCGGATTGGAAGTCATCCTCAAGGGACGCGACCCGCGTGACGCCTGGGCTTTCGTTGAGCGTATTTGCGGTGTTTGCACCGGCATTCACGCGCTTGCGGCTGTGCGTAGCGTCGAAGACGCGATCGGGATCAAGATTCCGAAAAACGCCAACATCATTCGCAACCTGATGAATGCCACGCTTTACACGCATGACCATATCGTTCACTTTTATCAACTCTCGGCGCTTGACTGGGTGGATGTGGTGAGCAGTCTCTCCGCGGACCCTCGTGAAGTTTCCGAGTTGCAAAAGAAAATCAGCCCGCGTCATCCGCTGTCTTCGCCCGGTTATTTCCGTGATGTGCAAAATCGCCTGAAAAAATTCGTCGCTTCCGGTCAATTGGGCATTTTTGCCAACGGCTACTGGGGTCATCCGGCCATGAAGTTGCCGCCCGCGGTGAATTTGCTTGCTGTGACGCACTATTTGGAAGCTTTGGATTTCCAACGCGAAATCATCAAAATCCACACGATTTTGGGTGGCAAGAATCCTCACCCGAATTATCTTGTCGGCGGCGTGGCTTGCCCGATCAACATGCATGACACGGGGGCAGCCGGCAACATGATCAACGAAGTCACGATGAACTACATGCGCGATATCGCCAAGCAGTCCGTGGAATTCGTTGAAAATGTGTATTTGCCCGATATCAAGGCGATCGCCTCGTTCTATCCGGAATGGTTCAAGTACGGTGGCGGGCTTGTGAAGAAAAATGTTCTCTGCTATGGCGACTTCCCGGAAATCGCGAACGATTGGTCGGAAAAATCGCTTCAAATGCCTAGCGGGGCCATTATCGACGGCGACCTCGCTCATGTGCAAGACGTGGATCTTCGCGATACCAACCAAATTCAAGAATTCGTCGACCACTCTTGGTACAACTACCCGGCTGGCAAAGAAGGGTTGCATCCCTGGGAAGGCGTCACTGAACAGGCGTTTGAGTTGCCGGAAGGCTCGGTCGGCACGAAGACAAAATTCCAATGGTTGGGCGACAAGGGCAAGTATTCTTGGATCAAGAGCCCGCGTTGGAACGGTCATATGATGGAAGTCGGTCCCTTGGCCCGTTTGATCGTTTCGATCGCCAAGGATGTCAAGCACTTTAAAGAACCGGCGCTTGATCTCTTAAATGAGCTTAACCTGCCGCTCGAAGCGGTCTATTCAACGCTTGGTCGGCATGCCGCTCGTGCGTTGGAGTGCCATTGGACCGCGAACAAGATGGTGCAATACGTTGACGATTTGATCGCCAATATTCGAAGCGGCGATGAAACCGCCGCCAATATGGAATTCTGGGAACCGAAGACTTGGCCTAAAGAATGCCGTGGCGTCGGTTTTTGCGAGGCTCCGCGCGGCGCGCTGGGTCACTGGTGCGTGATTAAAGACACGCGCATCGCCAACTGGCAGGCCATTGTTCCGACCACTTGGAACGCTTCGCCCCGGGCGACCGACGGTCAGCAAGGCGCGTTTGAAACCTCTCTGATGGGAACGCCTGTCGCCGATCCGCAACGTCCGCTTGAAATTATTCGCACCATCCACAGTTTTGACCCGTGCCTGGCTTGCGCGACGCATCTTTTTGATCCCGAGGGTCACGAACTTTGCAGCGTGCGTGTCCGCTAAGGAGGCTCTATGAAAATTGATCCTGTCACTTTTGAGGTCGATACCACTGGCGGCACCCATCCGATTTATGTTTGGGAAGCGCCCGTGCGCATTTGGCACTGGGTGATGGCCGTTTGCATGGCAGTCATGATCGTGACCGGCTATTTGATCGGCGCGCCGCTTGTTGCCAATTTGGGTGATACTTGGATGACCTATGATCTAGGCTACATTCGGCTGGCGCACTTCGTGGCGGGCATGATTTTTGCGGTTTTGTTCTTGTATCGCATCTTTTGGGCGATTGTGGGCAACCGTTACGCTCGCATGATCTTCATTCCGCCGCTTTGGTCAATGAAGTGGTGGAAAGGGGTTTTCGCGCAGGTGCTTTACTATCTGTTCCTGAGAAAAACGGCGCCGGAATACGCCGGGCACAATCCGCTTGCGCAGCTCGCGATGTTTGCTATGTTTGTTTTAGGAAGCATCGTGGTGATTCTGACGGGTTTCGCGCTTTATGCGCAGGCCTGGGGCTGGGACACGGGCTGGATGGCATGGTTTGGCTGGGTGATCACGCTTTTCGGCGATGCTCAGGCAGTGCGCACGGTGCACCATCTCTGCATGTATGTATTTATCCTTTTCTCCATTGCCCATATCTATATGTCCTTCAGAGAGGACGTGATGGGCGGGGCGACGACGCTTTCGTCAATGTCCACCGGTTTGAGAATGTTTAAAGAAACTCATCACGAATAAGAAAAGGAATTAGACCTCAACAACGAGCCGCTCAAAGGATGGATATTTTTCTAACCCTTTGGGCGGCTTTATTATGAAAGGAT
>DVNR01000008.1 GCA_018714205.1 Candidatus Aphodousia faecipullorum | reverse complement strand
TGGTGCGCCGGGTAGGATTCGAACCCGCGACCCCCTGGTTCGTAGCCAGGTACTCTATCCAACTGAGCTACCGGCGCGCAGACCGTTATTATCTACTAGTGTTTAGAAAAATGCAAATTTTTCCCGTTTTTTTGACTGGCCCACGCAATGATCTTTGAACAGATTGCTCGAACTAGAAAGCGTGGAGCTATCCCACTCAATGTCACTAAAATTTTATTGAAGATACCGGGAACACAAACAGCTTTTCCCTTAAAAAGCGCTGCAAGCCCAATTTGAGCGACGCGTGAAGGTGATAGCAAAAACGTTTCAAACGGTCTGGTAGAAATAAGCCCCGCGCGATGCCAAAAATCAGTGTCAACAGGCCCTGGGCATAAAGCAGTGACGGTGATGTTTCGGCCAGAAACTTCTTCTCGAAGCGCTTCGCTAAAAGAAAGAACATAGGCTTTGCTTGCCGCGTAAACAGTGAAACCCGGGCAAGGCAAGAAGGAAGCGATAGAGGCCACGTTCAATATTTTTCCTGATTGCTTATGAAGCATGTCTTCGAGGACAGATCGCGTCAATAAAGTGACTGCACGAATATCAACATCGATCATGGATAAGATCTCGGAATCCGTTGTATGTTCAACGTCGGCAACTTTGCCCCAGCCCGCGTTGTTAATCAGCAAATCGATATGTATGTTATGAGTTTTCTTCCATTGATCGAATTGTTGTATCGCAAGGGGGGCGGTGAAGTCGAGCTCAAAGATCATGGTTGGCGCATTTAGATGTTGCACTACGACGCTTAACTTTTCCTCATTTCGTCCCAACAAAATCAAACGAAAACCTTCATGTGCTAAAAGTTTCGCAAATTCTCGCCCAAGTCCGCCACTGGCTCCGGTAATGAGAGCGATAGGACGATCAGACTCCAAGAAAGGTTTATTATCGACAAACATCACTTGTTTCGGGGACTGTTACGAGCGTTTTGGTCCCATTTTGGGCATACAAATTATCGATGGCCGCGTGCACCATGTAAGGAATAATATCTTGAATTTGATTGCACGAGGCTTCATGGCGCACCGTGGCCGCAAAAACATCCTCGGCAAGTGAGCCGTTCATTTCATAAAGCGTCACAGTTAAAGAGCGCATGTACATTTGAACAGTATAGGGGCGTTCAACCCAAGCGATGCTCGGTCCCATTCCAAACCCTCTGTAATGGTGATGAAAGCCGGGATGCCCCCAACCCCAGCCTCCTCCAAAACCGACAACCGTCGCAGGGACAGTCTCATAAGCAACAATTTGACGGGAAGGTTTGACAGACCAATCTACACTTAATCGATACTTTTCACCATGCCCTTTCGGGACAACTTCAAGATGCGCAAGGTTTAACATTGATTCCAAGCCGGCCTTAATTTGACTATATGTTGGGTCTTTGCTGTTTTGTTTATTGGCAGGCATCACAGCGATCTTGTCACCCCAGTCTGGCATGGCGTGAAGCGATGGATTAATGTCAGGTGTCATCGACAGTTGAGAAGCGACAGTCACCTCGGTTGTCACAGTCGGAGCCGCACAACCGGTGATAGCGGCTAATCCGAAAAGCGCGACGATTAAACGAATACGAAGAGTTTTTTCCATGCCGGCCCCATTGCGATATTTCAGAAAAAATATAACACAATCACGTTGTGATGAAGGCAAGCAAAGTGTGTCTGATTTATCAAAATGTTGAATGACTATCCTGATCCGAAAATAAGCGGAGCAAAATGATAAAACTCTGTTTTTAGAAATGCAGGTAGACAGGGGTTTTCTGTTCAAACACCAAGCAAGAGCCGCAAAAATGATCAGGGGCCTCATGACGCCAGTCACCTAACACATACCTTGACAGTGATGCTGTCAACGGGACTTGACCGGGGCGATGGGTATGCCCATGAATAACCATATCCGCCGAAACATTTTGTGCGGCTTCAATCACCGTCTGGGCATCGACATCCATTTCTTCGGCTTTTTTCCTATTTTTTTTCGTTTTGCTTTTCATTCGGGCGTTGTGCGCAATGTTTAAACGTTTTTTTAACGGGAAACGAAGCATCAACCATTGCCACCAAACGCTGCGAACTTTACGGCGTAATTTTTGATACTCAACGTCTTTCGTGCACCACAGATCGCCGTGCGAAAGCAATAACGTCAGATCTTGATAATGAGCCACTGTCGGATCAGCCAAAAGCGTGGCACCCGTCGCATGCGCGAAATCGCTAGAGACCATAAAGTCCCGATTTCCATGCATAAAGTAGATTGAATGGGTCTGACTGAACTTAACTAAAGGAGAGAGAATCGATTGCGCGGTAAAAAGGGCGTCATCGCCCACCCAATAATCAAAAAAATCACCCAAAATAACTAACTCTTTTCGCTTTTTCGCAAACGTACACAAAAAGTTTTCAAAGGCCGCTACCTCGCCGGCATCTTCTGAATTCAAATGCAGATCGGAAATAAAACAGGGGTCTGTCAGTGTGATTTCATTAACTTTCGGCGAATTGGTGGGACAGGAAAATAGCGGCATGGTTGATTAACGGTTGGTTGACCGGAGCATTCTAACAGTTTCTCGTTTAACGAAAAAGCCGTTCAAAAATGAACGGCTTTCCCATTGGCAATCAATGGATGCTATTAGGCAACGAATTCCACTTCATCCATTGCAACAAAGCGAATCAAGTTGCAAAGACCGCGCAGGTAGGTGTCAATGCGAGCACCGGGGATAGCCCATTGCGCCACATCTTTCGCATTGAAGGTTAGGACCGCATCGACGATGCCGTCGCCATCCCAGTCTTCAAAGCGGCAGTCAATGGGTTTGGCAGGAGCGTTGACGGATTCCTTCTTGCCGGTAAAGCCCAAACTCCAGTAGACCGTGTCCAAATCCAAGCCTTCAACGTTGAATTCGGGGCTGCCGAAGAGGACGACTTCAACCTTGCCTTCATCTTTCACACTGAGTGTTTCCACATCAACGTGCATGGTATGCAAGTTAATGGCATCCAAGAGCGCTTCATAGACCGTGTCCATGGCCTTGCACTCGTCGCAAGTGAAGTTGCCGAGGATTTCAGCAGCCTCTTCGCGCGTTGCAGCGGCTTTGGCTTTTTCGACCACTTTGGCTGTGCGTTCGGCAACATCGCTCATGTAAAGCTTCTTCACATAGAGAACACCAGGCAACAAACCGCGATTGAAGTTAGTGAGTTCTCCGACCGTGGCATACAGGAAGTAGCTGTGATCCAAGTCGTAGTTGAGGTATTCGGGTTTCAAATGGAAGTGGTTGGCTCGAGCTTCTTCAAGCGTCATCCATTGGTAACCTTCCGGGATCTTGCCGGACATCGGGAACCAGGGAATGTAAACGCCGGTATCCTGATAGCTCGTGCAACGCCACATCGTCATGAATAAGGGATCTTCGGTGAGGTCACACACCCAAGATTCACGAGTTTGCGAGCGGGAAATGTCGCGGGCAGACACGTGGAAGGCATCTTCACGACCGTCGCCACGAGTGGCGTACGATTCGTAGCAGGTCAAGCCCAAAACGTGAATGACGTCTTCAACACCCATCGGAGCGGCGGGAGGAAGAATTTCCGGGTAATGCAATTCATCCTTGTAGTAGTCACCGGTGATGGCGTACCAGCCTAAGCGCATGCGAACCGATTTCGTCGGAGCGTGGCGATTTTCATCGCTTTGGTAGGCCATGGCGAAGTCAAAGTCGCTGTAGTCGCCAGGAACCTTCGGCGTGTAGCGGCCCTTTTCAATGGCGTATTCAATTAAGCCCGGGGAGGCGATCACATTTTCGTGGTCATTGATATCAACCGAGCGGATGGCAAGCATATTGGAAATTAACATCACCTTGTCATCGGGAATGCGTTTGGCGACATAGTGATGACCTTTCACAACGTTCAAGCACCAAGCCTCGTCTTTATCAGCGATCGTGTAGTTGCGGGCGCTGCCAAAGTAACCGTATTCATCAAGAAGCTTGGCCGCGATTTCAACCCCTTCGCGTGCGCTATGAGCGCGTTCGGCAATCACGCGGCGCAAAAGGAAGCCCACGCCGCCGTCTTTTAATTTCAAAGAGGCTTCATCAGGATCGTCGCCATCGAAAGAGCTACCGCCACCGTTGGAACAGAGCACCACGCCGGCCGCATTGGCAAAGCCTTGGTCGAAAGAGGACCCGTCAATTTGAAGCATGTTCGACCAGTAGGTCGTGACTGTTTCCGCAGCTTCGGGAACTTGGGCACGTCCGGGTTCTGCAACAAGCACTTCGCCTGCGGCATGTTTGCCACCGGGCACATAAAACTGTTGATGCAACACGCGTCCGCCGGAATCCTCATTGTGACCGACGATAACACGACCCGTTTTAGATACGGCTTTACCGACAATAACGGTGGTACACATGGGTGTAGATCTCCTTATTAGAAAACGCGGTCTCTCTACTGAAAACCGCGTAGTTTGTATCGCTTGCTATCATAAACCGAGCTATCTCGATTTACCAGAACGAATTGATTAAGATTGTGTCTCAACCTTGTGTTGTGTCAGACAATGAGTTGAAAATGCCCTCAATTCGAAGGAGTTCCTTCTTAGTCGCCATTCCTCCACCGTAACCGGTCAATGTGTTGCGACTTCCCAACACCCGGTGGCAGGGAATGATGATTGAAAGGGAATTTTGACCAACAGCTCCGCCTACCGCGCGATTTGCTCCGCTTTGACCGATCTCTTGTGCAATGTCGCCGTAAGTTCGACTTTCTCCATAAGGAATCTTTTGTAAAGCCAACCACGTTTTTACTTGAAACTCACTGCCAACGAGATGGACAGGGAGGTCAAAAGACCGTCTTTCTTTTGCAAAATATTCCTTAAGCTCTTTGATGGCTTTTAAAATAATCGGAGTTTCTTTTTCAATCCACTGGGGGCGTAGCATGCGGTCAAAGCGTTTCATTATCGTCTGACGGTGCCAGCCGTCAATCCAATCGCTCATGATCAATTGATCATTTAGTGAGGCAATGCACATGGGACCGCAAGGGGAGGACCATTGTTGGTAGAAAATTTGATTTTGCATGTTCTATCACTGAGAAAAAGGTTGGCAAGTTTGCTTTCAATTTTGATGGATTGTTCAAAAGTGCACAAGTGATATCGACAGTCAGGATAAATGTTTCGATAAATAGCAAAAAAGCCTCAGTTCTTCGAAAAACTGAGGCTTTGAAATTTGGTGCGCCGGGTAGGATTCGAACCCGCGACCCCCTGGTTCGTAGCCAGGTACTCTATCCAACTGA
>DVNR01000043.1 GCA_018714205.1 Candidatus Aphodousia faecipullorum | reverse complement strand
GCGCTCTCCCTCTCAAGGCTAGTGATTTTCGGGGGGGGCAATACGGGTTTTCCCTTGGTTTTTATGAAAGGAAATAAAAATCAGATAGATAACAAAGGGGATATAGACAAGCTGTTGCGGCAAAACAACGTTCGCCGCAACAACCTGACGGTATGCTCATTACTCATGGTGAGAGTTATTTTTAAGTTTCGCTTTGACACCGCGTCCCGTCGCATCCCAGCAAAGAAGAGAACCAATGACAACGAGTGCCACACCGGACCAAAAGCTGGAGTCTAATTGTGCATTGATCCAGAACATGGCGAAAACGCAAGATAAAACCGGTGTGAAGTAAGATGCTGCGGCGAGTATGGTGATATTGCCTTTAGACATCCCATGTGTCCATGCCGCGTAGGCCACACCGATGGCGATACCACCAAACAATACGCTCAAAAGTCCTCGCATTTGAATTTCCGTCGGACCTTCAGCAAGACCGGATAGCCAAAGTAGCCCGAAAATAGTGGTGTCAATGGCAAAAATAAAAGTGCTGGGATTAGTATTTCCACCCCATGCTTTGGTCATGCTGGAAAATGCTGCCCATGTCACGGCTGCGGAAAGGCCAAGCAGGTAGGATACGGGGTTATGCTGAAAGCGCAGGATAAAATCCGCAATCGAAAACCCATTGCCACCGGCCAAAATGACCACAATACCGGCAAACGCCACAATGAGCCCCGGGAACAGCCACCAGCGAGTTTGAACTCGGTTAAATAAAACGGCAAACAAAATGGTGAGCGAGGGCCATAAATAATTCACCATGCCGACTTCCATCGTTTGTGCTCCGCCATCGGAGGTAAAAATGGCTAGGCAAAAAGATAAGGAGCTTAAGTTTGCCGTTGGAATCGCTATGAATAGATAGCGTTTATCCATTAGGTCAAAGCGCGGAAGACCAATGGTAAAAAACAAGCAGATTGTTGCAACGAGATAAAGAAGCGTTTGACCTTGGGCAAGTCCAAAGCCTTCGGCGATGCCTCGGATGAGGCTCACTGACATACCCCAGCAAATGGGGGCAAAAAGACCGATTAAAGTGGCGCGTTGGACAGAGGAATTCGATGCGGAAAACATAACCAGACACCTTTTATTTACAGCGTTAATCGGAGCATTGTCCGAGATGGGGCGGCAATCATACGCTAAGGGAATTTCAGGCGTCAATAGGTTTTGAAAAAATATTTTGAGCGTAAAAAAAGCCGCCAATCGGCGGCTCTTGATTTGGCATTTAACCAGCGATTTTCTGGTTTAATTTTTCGTCTTTTTTCTTGTTGATGCCAAGTTCAATTTCAAAAAGCGACTGGAAAACCGAAGCGGACATCGTCACTTGTTTAAGCGTCGTCAATTGTGTTTTATCAGTGATACGTTTGGAACCTTCACCGTGTAATAGCACGAGGAAACGCTCGGATAAATCGCTTTTGACGGCATCGGGTTGCATGGCCAAAAAGATTAGCTTTTTGCGGGCTTGCTCGTAGTGTTCAAGCTGCTCCGGAGAGAGTTCTTTGAAAACGTTCGGTAGCAACATTTCCAGTGTTGAGTCCAACTGAAAGAGCGTTTTTTTCACAAACTTGTCATTGGTGCGATATTCAGGGCACTCTTGGCAGACAACCCAAACCGCTGTCGCTTCCAAAAGAGCGGCCCACATGGCCTTAAAGCCACGCACTTTAGAAGGGTGTAAAAAACGAATAAGAGGCAATCCGGCATTCATGGCACGGTTTGCTTCGTCAGTCGTATAACGAATAATGTCTCGGACGCCCGTTGCGAAGGTCGTCCCTAAATCGGACGCTTGTTGGTAACTGAGTTTAACCATAAAAAACCTTTTGTTTTAGCGGTTATTTGAATCAACCGGATCAAATGTTAGTTGAATGGTTTCATAAGCCCGACCGCTAGGCGGCAAGGGGAAGGGGTTGCACTGCTCAATAGCGCGCTCAACGGCCAAGTCAAAAGCCGGCAAACCGCTGGTCTTTAACTGTTTGGGAGCGCCTTTTTGCTCTCCGTTCGGGTTAAGCGAAACTTCATAACGGGCCACATACTGTCCGCGACGCGTATTGGGTGGAACCGTGAAGATGATATTGGGGCGAATGCAACCGATGATTTGCGCTGTGTACTGGGCTGAAATCCTACCTCCGGAGGCCATTACGCCGGCAACGTTATTTTGCGAACTCGCCTCTAATTGCTTCATTTGCTCTTGCTTCATGCGGCGTGCCAATTGCTTGGCTTGCTCTCGAACACGCGCTTGACGCTCTGCTTCAAGGCGTTTTTCCTCGGCAATGCGCTTTTCTTCCGCGATCCGTTTTTCCTCCGCGAGGCGACGCTCTTCCTCTAAACGTTTTTGTTCAGCCAAGCGTTGCTCTTCAAGGCGTTGTTGTTCCTCCAGACGCTTTTGTTCTTCAAGTTTTTTTTGCTCTTCGCGTTTTTTTTCTTCGTCTTGCTGCTCAATAACATCCTCGGGTGTTTGTTCAACGCGCTCCCGGGTCTCCTCCTGCAAAGGGGGTGCGGCGTTTTCGGGAGGTTGCTGCTCAGTCTCTTGCGGCGGCTCTTCAGGCTGAGGTTCCGGCTTTTGCTCAGGTTCTGGAGCAGGTTCCGGTTGAGGCTCAGGCTCTGTTTCCTGTTCAACCGGCTTTTCTTCCGGGATGGGGGGCGCCGTCACGGGAGCGCCTTTTGGCAATTCAGAAGGTGCCCACAATTCCGCGTAGACGACTTCATCACTTTCGCGGTTCCACTGAAAAACGACAAAAAGACCGACAAAAAGCATGCAGTGCACGATGACGGCAAGCGCAAACGAAACTCCCCAGTTATCTTGTTTTCGAACAACTGGACGATGGCTCTGTTGGGGTTGGGTGGGGAGAGCCTTTTCGCGGGTAGGTTTCTTTTCGGTCACAGTTACTTCTCAACCTTAAGCGACAAGCCCACGCGGGCAATATCGGCCGATTGCAATTGTTTCATGACATTAATGACTTGATCATACTGCACAGCTTTGTCCGCAGCGATCACGACGGGAACTTCAGCTTGACCGGCTTGAGCGTTTTTGACGGCGGCGATAAGCCCCGGCATATCAACGGCAAGCAATTCTTTTCCCTTCCTCACGGATAGAGCACCCGTGGGATGAACGATCACTTCAACCACCACTTCGGGGGCTTTTTCTGCCTTTTTCACGCTGGGCAAATTCACAAGCGACGGATTCACAAAAGGTGCGGCCACCATCAAAATCACCACGAGCACAAGCATGACGTCAATGTAGGGCACCACATTGATTTCAGCCATGAGGCGTCGTGAAGAACGCCTTGAAGAACGAAGTCCTTCCATGATGTTTAGCTCCGTTGACGTTGCAAGATGTTTTGGAATTCTTCGGCAAAGCTTTCGTAACGGTTGGAAAGTCGCTCAACATCGTTGGCAAAGCGGTTGTACGCGGCCACAGCCGGAATAGCTGCGAAAAGGCCAATCGCCGTGGCGACCAAGGCTTCAGCGATGCCCGGCGCAACTGTTGCCAAAGAGGCGTTATCCAAGGCGGATAAGCCTGTGAAAGCGTTCATGATACCCCACACTGTACCGAATAGGCCGATGTAAGGCGAAACCGAGCCGATTGAAGCCAAGGTCGGCAAACCACTCTCGAGGATATCCATTTCTCGCTGATAGGTTGCTCGCATTGCACGGCGCACTCCGTCTAGGGCCTCATTAGAGCCACGGCTGGCAAGTTTTAAAAATTCAGTCATCCCAGAGGCGAAAATCCGTTCTTGAGTGCCGGAACGTTCTCGGTGACTTTGGGAATGTTCGTAGAGCTTTGTGAGTTCCGTGCCACTCCAGAATCGGCTTTCGAATTCTTCTGACAAGCGCTTGGCTTGACGCAACTGAAAGAATTTTTGAAAAATTCGTGTCCAGCTGATTAAGGACAGAAAAATCAAAATAGCCAGGACAGCCTGTACCACCACACTGGCGTGCGTGAGTAGGGACAAAATGGACAAATCGGCGCTAGCGTTCATTGGACAAAATTCCTTTATCAATGCTCGGTTTTCTAGTGATGAATCGGTTATTTTTCCAGGACAACAGTCTGTTGAATTTTTTCTAGCATCTCATCTGGAATCGGGCAGGGGACACCTTTTTGCGGATTAATGCAAACCACCTTGACTTGAGCCGAGCTTATAAGTTGATCCCCCCGATAGGCACGCTGATCAAACACAAACGATGCTCGGCGCAGCTCCTTAGTCTGGGTGCGGATATCCAGTTGATCATCTAGTTTGGCAGGGCTTTTGTACCGGATACTCAGTTCCGAGACAACAAAGGCGCATAATCCTTTTTTCAAGAGTTCCTGCTGATTCCAACCTAGAGAACGCAAAAATTCCGTACGAGCGCGCTCGAAAAATTTTAAATAACTGGCATGGTAAACCACGCCACCGGCGTCAGTGTCCTCGTAATAGACGCGAACCGGCCAATGGAATTCATCAATCATAGGAAAACGAGATTATAAACAATTGTTTTTTAAGCTAAAGGCAAGCGGCTAAATTTTTGCAATCTTTTTCGAAATTTAAGCCGCTCTCAGTCAATTAAAAAAGCGATGGCGTTTGATTGCCAACGTTTGGCCCCTCAAACCCAAAGTGTTTGTAGGCCAAAAGGGTTGCCATTCGTCCCCGAGGCGTTCTCTGAAGATGCCCCTGCTGAATCAAGTAGGGCTCAACCACGTCTTCAAGGGTCTCCCTGTCTTCACCGACAGCGGCAGCCAAATTGTCAATGCCGACGGGACCGCCATTGAACTTTTCAATGATCGCCAAAAGAAACTTTCGGTCAATCATGTCAAAGCCCAGAGGGTCCACATCAAGCATTTGAAGCGCTTGATCGGCGATTGTACGGGTGATTTTCCCGTCAGAGCGGACTTGAGCAAAATCACGAACCCGTCTTAAAAGGCGGTTGGCAATACGCGGGGTGCCACGACTGCGTCGGGCGATTTCAAAAGCGCCTTCTTCATCGATATTAACGTTTAACAGTCGGGCGCTGCGTTTGACGATCTTGGCGAGATCGGCAGTTTCATAAAATTGCAATTGGGAAACGATACCGAAGCGAGCCCGAAGCGGATTGGTGAGCATCCCGGCCCGCGTGGTTGCGCCAATTAGGGTAAAGGGCTTTAAGTCCAATTTGATGGAGCGTGCTGCGGGGCCTTCACCGATCATGATATCGATCTGGAAGTCTTCCAGCGCCGGATAGAGAATTTCCTCAACAACCGGTGACAGACGATGAATTTCATCGATAAAAAGCACATCGTTTTGCTGAAGATTGGTCAGGATCGCCGCCAAATCACCAGGGCGTTCCAGAACGGGGCCGGAGGTTTGTCGAAGGTTTACTCCCATTTCGTTGGCGATAATGTGAGCCAGCGTGGTTTTACCTAAACCCGGTGGTCCGAAAATCAGTAGGTGATCAAGAGCCTCTTTTCGCGCTTTAGCCGCTTCAATAAAAATGGATAATTGTTCGCAAGCCTTCGGTTGGCCGACGTAGTCCGCAAGGCGCGTCGGACGTAGGGCGCGGTCAATGTTTTCTTCGTTAGGTGAGGTAGACTCACCCGCTACAATTCGTTCAATCGTTTCCATGCTGGCTTCTTTCACTTGACGATATTTTGAAGTGCCATCCGGATGCCGTCAGAAACCGATACATCATCAGGCAGTTTCTTGACAGCCGCGCGGGCTTCTCGGTCAGTATAGCCCAAGCCGATTAAAGCGTTGATGATATCGCTGGTGA
>DVNR01000042.1 GCA_018714205.1 Candidatus Aphodousia faecipullorum | reverse complement strand
TGGCGACGATTTTTGCTGAAGCTGTCTTGGCTCAAAAGTACAAAGTGACCGGTGAAAACGACCGTGTTGTGGGGGGACCGGCGTTTTACATGACTTTGGGGCTTGGTCCGAAATTTAAACCGATGGCGATTTTTTTCTCAGCTGTTGCCATTATCACAATGGGTTGCATGGGCAGTCTCGTCCAATCCAACACAGTGGCTCAAGCGCTTAATCATGCCTTCGATGTGCCCTTGTTGGCATCCGGCATAGGGGTGGCTATCCTCTCCGGTGTTGTGATGTTCGGTGGAATGGGTCGCTTGGCCGGAGTCACTGAAAAATTGGTTCCCTTCATGGCCGGTTTGTATCTGGTCGGAGGTTCTTATGTTTTAATTTGTCACTACGATCAGATTTTGCCGGCCTTTGAGTTGATCTTCACAGCGGCGTTCTATCCGGAAGCGGTCGGGGGCGGAGCTCTGGGGTTGACGGTTGCCAAAGCCATGCAATTCGGTGTGGCCCGTGGGCTGTTCTCCAATGAAGCCGGTATGGGCACAACGCCTCACGCGCACGCTGTCGCCAAAGTGGAACATCCGGCCGAGCAGGGGTTGGTGGCGATTTTCGGTGTCTTTACAACTGTGTTGATTGTGACTTTCACCGTTCTCGTCATCTTAGTGACCGGTGTGATGGATTTTGATACCACCGGAATTGCTCTTACGCAAAAAGCTTATTCAGTGGGCTTAGGTAGTCTGGGGGTCGGGTTCGTAGCCATCTGCTTATTCTTTTTCGCTTACTCCACGATCATCAGCTGGTATTTTTTCAGCGAGCAAAATGTTCGCTATCTGTTTAAGGGACGAGGCATTTTGCCTTATCGCTTGATCGTTTGCGCTTTTTTGGTGTTGGGGGCGATTACACAGGTGAATTTGGTCTGGACGCTTTCTGACTTCTTCAACGGCATCATGGTGATCCCGAACGTGATCGCGCTCGTGCTTTTGAGCAAAGTTGTGAAGTCATCGTTGTCAGATTTTGAAGCGAAACTGAAAAATCAGGAGCGCAAGGCGGCCTAAATCTTCCTTTATTCTCAGGGCATTTAGTGTTTTTATGGACGAAATAACTATAAAGACTTAAAATGCCCCGATCAGCTTTATTTTTTATTGCAATTCATTATGAAAGAAATTCGTACGCGTATTGCCCCGAGTCCGACGGGCATGATGCACTTGGGAACGGCCCGCACGGCCATTTATTGTTGGGCCTATGCACGTCACTTCATCGGCGGCAAGTTCTTGCTTCGTATCGAGGACACGGACCAAGAACGCTCCACACAAGAAGCGGTTGACGTCATTCTTAACGGCATGAAGTGGCTTGAGCTCGATTACGATGAAGGCCCGATTTACCAGATGGACCGTCTGGATCGTTATCGTGAAGTGGTTGATATGATGCTTGAGAAGGGCCTTGCCTACAAGTGCTATGCCACTAAGGAAGAGCTTGAAGCGTTGCGTGAAGAGCAGATGGCCAAGAAGATCAAGCCGCGCTATGACGGTCGCTGGCGTCCTGAAAATTGCGTCGGTCGTCCCATTCCTGAAGGGGTGACGCCGGTTATTCGTTTCCGCAATCCGGACACGGGCAAAGTGACTTGGAATGACTTGGTTTACGGCCCGATCTCTTTTGATAACTCCGAGTTGGATGATTTGGTGATCATGCGCGGAGACGGCATCCCAACATACAACTTCGCCGTTGTGGTCGATGATCTTGATATGAAGGTGAGTCATGTTGTGCGTGGTGCGGACCACATCAATAACACCCCTCGTCAGATCAATCTTTACCATGCATTGGGAGCCGAAGTGCCGGAATTCGCCCATTTGCCGCTTATCAATGGACCGGATAACCGCAAGTTGAGTAAGCGCAATGGTGACGCAAGCGTCATGGATTACGAGAAAAAGGGTTATTTGCCCGAAGCGCTGGTGAATTACCTGGCTCGCTTGGGTTGGGGGCATGGCAATGATGAGAAGTTCACAAAGCAGCAATTGGCGGAGTGGTTTGATTTCCGTCACTGTTCAAAGTCTCCGGCTTGCCTTGATCCGAAGAAGCTCAATCACTTAAATCACCTTTACATTGCAGAAGCTGACAATGATCGTTTGGCACGTTTGGTCAAACCTCGTATTGAAGCGAGAGGCGGTGTTGTTGACGGGCATGCGGATTTGGCCCGTGTGATGGAAATCACCAAGCAACGTCCAGAGACACTGGAAGCGCTGGCTGATGCATGCATGATTTTCTACCGTCCGCTGACGCGCGATGAAGCGCTGGTTCGAGAAGTCCTTGCCAACGATGTGTCTTTGAAGGCTGTTAAGCTTTTCTTGGAACGCGCTCGAGATGTTTCCGATTGGACTGCCGAAAATATCTACGGTGTCTTGAAAGGCATTATGGATGAACTCTCGATTAAGATGCCTGTGGTCGCCGTTCCGATCCGCGTGTTGGTATTTGGGGAAAAGGTCTCTCCGATGTTTGACAAGACGCTTGAATTGTTTGGCAAAGATACCGTGGTTGCCAACATTGAAAGTGGTCTGAAAGTCGTTGAAGGTTAGTACCACCTACTCATAATTAGATAACAAAAGCCCGAGGACATGAAGAATTTGCCTTTCATGTCCTCGGGCTTTTCAGTTTTATATTGTTCACATTTCATGTGAAGATCCTGGATTATTGAAAATTCCAGGGCCGATGCATTGAACTAGCTCTTCTTTTTTACAAAATATCTTCCACGTTCGTCAGGCGTTGATATCACTCCTTCTTTGACCAACGTATTCCAAAGCGAACGAGCTCTCTCTGAGTCAATTCGCAAACGATTTTCCCAAGTTTGAAGAGTTGTCTTTTCGTCAACGACAAGCAATGATTTTGCTATGTCCGTTAACGTTTCCGGACTTTCATCAAGACTGAATCCTGCTGCGGTGAGCGCGTCTCGAATTGGAGCGGTCAATGTTGTGACAAAAGCGTCGGTTGTGTTTTTTGAAGGCGTCGGAAGGACAAGCATATGAGCCTTCTCAAATTTCTGCTCCAACGCTTTAAGCCTCATGTTGGTAATCCGACGAGCTGGGCCCAGGGCTTTGCCGATTAAAGTCGTTACTTTCTCAGACATAAAGTCGCTAGCCATGGCTTCATACAAGTAGGCGCTTAACACGATGATGACTGAGGGGCTCTGGGTTTCAATGCTCTGCAACACTCGCTCACCGCATTGAGCATAAAACCGCACAGTCTGTGGTCCGTGCAGATGTGCAGGAACGTCATCGCACCAGACAACTTCCGCCGTGTTTTTTTCAAGTTCAGTCGCGAAGTTGGCGCTATGTCCTACTGAGACTCCCCAGAGGTTGAACCAGTGCGCAAGCGCATCGCGAACTTTGCCGTGTTTGGCCTTGGGGTCAAAGTAATGGGAAAAAAGCGTTCCAGTCGCACCTTGCCCCGGCAAGGTCACAATTAAAATGCCGTGTCGAGGAGAGGGAATATTAGCCATGATGACGCACCTGCGTTAATTAAACCGGCTTTGGGGCTTCCCCCTCAAAATTTTGCACAGCCTGAGCCAAAAAGAGCTTTAATCGGTTGCTGAAATTGGCGTGAGAAGTGCCGGCTTCAAAGTCGATAGCGCACAAGTTGGCGCCGGGCACGGTCTCCCGCAAGGCGCGCATGACACCTTTGCCGGTGATATGGTTAGGCAAACAGGCAAAGGGTTGCAGACAAAGCACATTAGGTGTGCCTGTGTGCAAAAACTCCACCATTTCAGCAGTCAATAACCAACCTTCGCCAGCTTGTTGAGCCGGCGACATCAGACCATTCAGATGCTCAAGAAGCTCTTGCAATGTGCTCATTGTGCCGAAAACACTTCCTCTGAGCGCATCATTGACGTAACCTCTGAGGTGCTCGAGGTAATTTAACGTCATTTTAGAAAAGAAGGCATTAACTTTTGGTCCGTCAAGTGTTTGAGCCTGATAGACCGGGTCATAAAGACAGTACAAAATGAAGCTTGAAATATCACCTAATTGAGGCTCTGCGCCTTGAGCCAAAATTTCTTCAACCACTTGTAGATTTGCCTGAGGATGGTACTTCAGCAAAATTTCTCCGACTATGCCGACACGCGGTTTCGTGATCGGCAAACGTTTGACCGAGGCAAAGTCTTCCACAATTTTTCGTGCATTGCTCTTGAAGGTTGAAAGCGTGGAGGCGACGTCTTTGCGAGCTTCTTCCGTCCATTTCTTCAGCAGCGCATCTGCTGAACCTTTTTCCACCTCGTAGGCGCGGGTGTTTAAGTAAACCTTTTGCAAAAGGTCACCATATAGCAGACCAATCATAAGACGACGAAAGCCCCGAACTCCTAAATCGAGATGATAGGAGCCTTCCACCTTATGACGGGAAATGGTGATCACCGGCACATTTTCCATGTGCAGATCGCGAAGGGCCCATTTTAGGAGCGTGGCATAGTTTGTCGCACGGCAGGGGCCACATGTCTGGGCAAGAAGCAATCCACTGGTTGTTGGGTCGAAATCCTTGTTGAGAACGGTGTCTAGGAGCTGTCCGATGACAACAATGGCAGGATAGCATGCGTCGTTGTTGACGTAGCGAAGACCGAGCTGCAGCGCTTGCGGACTCACGTGAGGAAGCAACTTGACTTGGTAGCCTATTGTTTGCAACGCCCTTTCCATGATCGGGAAGTGAATCGGAGCCATCTGAGGAATGTAGATGGTTTTTAGCTTTTTCACTTCGACCGGTTGGCTTTTCGGCTTACGGTAAAAAACAATGGGTTTTTCTGTCGCCAAGTTTGCGTTTGCGTGATGTTTCCGGTCACTGACTGCGGCAAACAGGGAGCGAAGGCGAATGCGTGCAGCGCCCAAGGTGTCACCTTCGTCAATTTTGAGCATGGTGTAAAGCTTCCCAGCTGGCTCAAGAATTCGGCGAATTTGTTCGCTTGTGATAGCGTCCAAGCCGCAGCCGAAACTGACAAGCTGTACCAACTCAGCCCAAGGCTTATTCTTCACCAATTCGGCAGCCCGATAAAGGCGGCTATGGAATGTCCATTGATCAATGACATCAAGCGCTCGATCTTCGCTCGGGCAAAGCTGCGCGATGGAGTCCTCCGTGAGGATGTCCACACCCATGGAGCTGATCAATGTGCAGATGCCATGATTGACGAGGGGATCCATGTGATAAGGGTGGGCGGCAATGACCACTAATGGCTTTTGCGTGAGCTCATGCTCACGCCAACGCTTTTCGCCTTCGCGACGAATTGTACGTTGATAGTCGTCTAAAGCCGCGCGTCCTTTGGCCTCAGCTTCTCGAATGGTTTTTCCATCGATTGTCGGGAAGGTGCTTTCGAGAGCGCGAATCACCGTACCCGGCTGGCTGAGGTCAACAAAGGGCGTCAGCAATTTTGTATTGGGGTGCGCGCAAGCGAAGTTTAAGCGAAGCGCTTCAGGGTAGCCGCCGACGACTGGGCAAGCGTAACGTCCCTGCATATCCTTGAAACTGATCCTCTCTTTGGGAATACAAGGCATCCAAATGGTTTTGATGCCGCGTTGCGCGAGGTAAGTCACGTGCCCGTGAGCCAATTTGGCCGGCAGGCACAAGCTCTGCGACGGAATACTGTCGGTTCCGAGACCGGCGATGTAATGGTCAGAGTACGGTGACAACTCCACCCGGAAACCGAGTGCCGTAAATAGAGCAAACCAGTAGGGGTAGTGCTCATACATATTGAGCACGCGCGGCAAGCCGATCGTTCCCCGAGGCACGTCTGCCTCTGCCAACGGTTCACGATTAAACAGCAGGTCGCATTTCAAATCAATAAAGTGCTTGGGCGAAGTTTTGGCGTCATTGCCGGCTTTTAACGCGAAGTCACAACGGTTGCCGCTCACATGTTTTTGACCGCTCGCAAACCGGTGTAGAGTAAGCAAGCAGTGATTATTGCAACTACGGCAACGAAATTCCGTCGTTTTAATGTTGGACAAGTCCAGCTTTTCAGCGCTTAAGTCTAATTGAGCGGTGGATTGATCGGTCCGCTCTCGCGCGATCAACGCGGCGCCATATGCCCCCATCAGGCCAGCGATGTCAGGTCGAATAACGTTTTTACCGATATAAAGTTCAAACGCGCGCAAGATGGCGTCATTTAAAAAGGTGCCGCCTTGGACTAAAACATGCTCGCCCAGTTGTTCGGTATCCGCGATTCGCAAAACCTTGTGCAACGCGTTAAGCACGATGGAGTGGCAAAGGCCGGCTGCGATGTCTTCAACGCTTGCGCCCGTGCTTTGAGCTTGCTTGACCTTGGAATTCATGAAAACTGTGCAACGGGTTCCTAAATCGCACGGGTGTGGGGCACGCATCGCCGCGTCAACAAACGCTTGCAGTGAAAGCCCCAATTGATTGGCGTACGTTTCAATAAAGGAGCCGCAACCGGAGGAACACGCTTCGTTTAGTTTCACATCGGCAATCGTTCCCGCCTTGACGCGCAAGCATTTCATGTCCTGTCCGCCGATGTCAATGACGTAGCTTGTTTGTGGATCAAAAGCGACAGCGGCTCGTTGGTGCGCAAGTGTTTCAACTTCGCTAAATTGGGCTCCCAAAGCGGCTTGGGCAAGCGCTGCGCCGTAGCCGGTTGTGCAGATCGCTCGAATTCGAGCCGAAGAGGGGATGAGGGCGGTCAGTTTTAAAATTTCGGGGATGAGCTTGGGCAAAGGATCGCCCTCGTTATTGGCATACCAATGGTATAACAGGGCGTCACTTTGATCTAAAAGCGCCATCTTTACGGTAGTGCTACCGAGGTCAATGCCTAAAAATAAATCGCCCTTGGCTTCCTGAAGCGATTTGCGCAACGCCTTTTCCCGACTGTGACGGGTTTGAAATTCAATGCGCTGTTGCTCATTTTCGAAGAAAGGAGCCAAGCGATCCGAGTTGGCCTGTGCGGCTAGGTCATCCGTCAAAAGAGGAAGGATCTCTTCAATGGCTCTTTCCGGCAACGAGCTTGTCGAAGATTCATACGCATCAAGAGCCGCGCCGAACGCAACGGCATATTGAGCGTTATCAAAATGCGTAAATGTGGTCTGCTCCGATTTCAGCTTGCGTTCAAAAGCAGCTCGCAATTGAGGCAAAAAGTGCAAGGGACCGCCTAAAAAAGCGATGTGACCGTCAATTGGCCGACCACAGGCTAAACCGCTGATCGCTTGGTCGGCAACTGCTTCGAAAATGCTGCGGGCAATTTCTTCGCGAGGAACTCCGGTGTTTAGAAGAGCCACAACGTCAGTTTTTGCAAAGACCCCACACCGAGAGGCAATCGGATGACTCTTTTTCGCTTTCTCCGCAAGCGTGTCCAGCCCACTCGGATCCGTGTCGAGGAGAACCGCCATTTGGTCGATAAAGGCGCCTGTGCCGCCCGCGCAGGCTTCGTTCATTCGTAGCTCAACGCCATTGGTGAGATAAATAATTTTAGCGTCCTCACCGCCGAGCTCAACCGCGCAGTCAATATGCGGATCGTTATGCTTGAGGTAAGCGCCGGCCGCAACCACTTCTTGAACAAAGTGCAGCTGCAGTTTCTGAGCGATCAACAGCGCACCGGATCCAGACAGTCGCAATCGAGCCCGGCCGCACGAGTATTGAGTCAGCAACTCAGTGATCAATGTCTTTAATGTTTGAACTACAGCACTGCGGTGGCGAACATAGTGGCTCGCAAGGACGTTAAGCTTTTCATCAAGCAACACGTATTTAATGGTCGTCGAGCCGATATCAATGCCCAGGGTACTTAACGCATCATTCATAACTTCAGGGAGATTGCAAAACTGTCGATTTTCTATTAAGTCGTTACATTATAAATGGGCATTATCAAAAATTATTGCCTAAAAAGTAGGCAAATAAATCGCCAATTTATCATGCGCAAGCACTGATTTTATTGAAAACAGTGTCTTATTTATTACAAATTCATTGTTTAAATTTAAATTTGGATTTGAACTAATAGTTATTTTATCAAGTCTTGTCGTGGATTGTCCATGACTTTATCGCTCAGAAAAAAGAAAAGGACCCAATCAAGGCTGATTCGGTCCTTTTCATAAAGGTTTTATGCTTTATTCAATCACTTCGGCTTTTTCAATGACGACATCGTCGCAAGGGACGTCTCCGTGAAAGCCCCACTGATGGGTTTTCACGTGAGCGATTTTATCGACAACGTCTTCTCCGGCAATCACTTTGCCGAAGACCGCGTATCCCCAACCTTGAGGGGTGGGAGCTGTATGGTTTAAAAAATCATTGTCAACCACGTTAATGAAAAATTGAGCAGTGGCAGAATGCGGATCGCTCGTACGGGCCATCGCAATGGTGTACTTGTCGTTGCGTAAACCGTTGTCAGCTTCATTTTCGATCGGGGCACGGGTTTCTTTTTGCTTCATGCCCGGTTCAAAGCCACCGCCTTGAATCATGAAGCCAGGAATGACACGATGGAAAATCGTGTTGTTGTAAAAACCATCGCGGACATATTGCTCGAAATTTTTACTGGTGGCCGGTGCGTGTTCGTAATCGAGTTCCAGGTCAATCACACCGAAATTGGTCGTTAAACGAATCATAAAATTACTTTCCTTTTGACTTAACAATAGAAGCTTTTTTGATCACCACATCTCGGAGCGGGACGTCATCGTAAAAACCCACAGAATGAGTTTTGACTCCGGCGATGGCATCAATGGTTGACATACCGGAAATCACTTTGCCAAACACCGTGTACCCATAACCGTCAGAGGCTTGATTGGCGTCTAGAAAGTGATTGTTGGCAACATTGATAAAAAATTGGCTCGTTGCAGAATTGGGATCAGCTGTTCGTGCCATGGCAATTGTTGCGCGCTGGTTTGTCAAACCATTTCGGGATTCTATAGCAATCGGCGCTTTTGTGTCTTTTTCATTCATTCCGGGAGTGAACCCGCCACCTTGGACCATAAAACCGGGAATGACACGATGAAAGACTGTGCCGTCGTAGAAACCGCTTTTAACATAGGCTAAAAAGTTCGCGGCGGTCTTGGGGGCGGCCTTTTCGTTAACATCAACGGTGAAGCTGCCCATGTTGGTCTGGAATTCAACCTGGGCGGCGTTGGCTTGGGTGGCTATAAGACAAAGTGTAAGCGCGGATGCGGACAAGGCCAAACGCGCGCTCGAAAAAAGGGTGGACATCGGTCATTCTCCTACTGAATCTGTTTCTCAATGGTACGCACTTTGCGTTGCAATCGTTTGTCATCGGGGCGAGCATTGAGGGCATCTTTATAAAACTTAAGGGCTTCTTGCAGTTCGAGATCGCCTAAATTTTCATAAGCCATAGAATAATGCGGGTTGATGGTAATGGCTTGGCGCAAAAGCGCTCGGGCGCGCCGCGTGTTGCCTTCTGAGGCGTAAATCGCCGCTAAATTGTTATAAGGCTCCACCACTTCAGGGTATGTTTTGATGAATTCTTCAAAAAGCGCTTTTGCTCGATCAAGTTGCCCTGAACGCTGGTAGACCACAGCGCGTTGAAATTTCAATTGGGCACTTTTCGGGTTGATCTTGATACCTTTTTGAATCTGTTCCAGGGCCAAAGACCATTGGCCTTCCTTCATCATTTCCTCAATGAGGGCCGCTCGTTCTGTTTCATTTTTAGGTTCTTCGTACTCGAAAGCCGCATAGGCATTGCCTAAAATCGCCAGGCTAAAAAAGCCCACGAAAAGGCGCTTTTGCCATAACAAAAGTGTTGCTGACATTGTCTCATCCGTGAAAGGTGTTGTTAGAGGATTCTAGCATTGAGCAGGGGCGGGTTTGCGTTTAGGTTACTAAAGGTTTCGATTGGGCAAAATTCTGGGAATAAAGTTGACGTGCCATCGTTTATACTTACCCACTTGAGTTAAACGAATTTGGAAGCTGGCTATGTCGCTTGAGATTTATTCCACGCTAAGCCGTGAGAAATCGCCTTTTAAACCGATCAATGAGCATCAAGTCAAAATGTATGTTTGCGGCGTCACCGTTTATGACTATTGCCATATCGGTCACGGTCGCACCTTCGTGTCTTTTGACATTATCCGCCGTTGGCTTGAGGCGAGTGGTTACGATGTGACTTTCGTTCGCAACATCACCGATGTCGATGACAAAATCATTCGTCGTGCGGCTGAACGCGGAATTTCCTGTGACGCTTTAACCGAGGAATTCGGTCGCGCAATGCAGGAAGACATGTTGGCGTTGGGATGCCTTGCTCCAACGCATGAACCGCGAGCAACGCATTTCATTCCCCAGATGCTCAATATCATTGAGAAGCTCCAAGCCAAGGGGCTCGCTTATCAAACAGACGGCGGCGACGTGGCTTACAACGTTCGGGGCTTTAAAGATTACGGCAAATTGTCCGGTAAGTCGATTGATGAATTGCAAAGTGGCTCGCGTGTAGCTGCCGACATGACGAAACGCGATCCGATCGATTTCGTGCTCTGGAAGGCAGCGAAACCCGGTGAGCCGCTCTGGGATAGCCCCTGGGGTAAAGGACGACCGGGTTGGCATATCGAGTGCTCTGCCATGAGTTGTTACTACTTAGGGGAGACTTTTGACATTCATGGCGGCGGCCCTGATCTGATTTTCCCGCATCATGAAAATGAAATCGCGCAAAGCGAGGGGGCCAACGGCAAGAAATTCGCCAATTACTGGATGCACACCGGTCCGCTCCGTGTTATGAATAAAGACGGCAAACAGGAAAAGATGAGTAAGTCGCTCGGCAATTTCTGGACCGTCCGTGACGCCATCGCTGAAACGGATGACAAATTCGGAGTCGGCAACGGTGCTCAAGTGTTGCGCTTTTTCCTGATGCGAACGCACTATCGCAGCCCGATCCTTTTTAGCAGTGATTTGATTGTGGACGCTTACCAAGGATTGAAGCGTCTGTATGGCGCGTTAAACGATGTTCCGCCGGATAGCGAGCCTCTGGATTGGAATGAAGAGTGCGCCAAGCGTTTCAAGGCGGCGATGGATGATGATTTCAACGTGCCGGTCGCCGTGGCTCAACTTTTCGAATTAGCCAATCGCGCTCATGCGAGCAAAGACGGCGCTATGACCCGGCAACTTAAAGCATTGGGATCTATCCTTAATATTCTTCAAGGCGATCCCAAGGCATTTTTGAAAGGTTCGACAGCCGGTTTGGATGAGGCGGCGATTGAGGCGGCTATCGCTGAGAGAGCAGCCGCCAAAAAGGCGAAAGATTACGCCAAGGCCGATGAAATTCGACAACGTTTGGCGCAGATGGGTGTGATGCTTGTGGACACGCCTCAAGGAACCAACTGGCAGCGAGTGTTGGTTGAAACGCAAAAATAGTTGCTGTTTATGAGCGGATCTCCGGAAATGACTTCTCAGTATTGGGAGAAAGCGTATGAAGCGCTTTCTCTCAGCGATGAGGTTATGGCTAAGCTGATCGAACGCTATCGCCTGGTTCCTTTTAAAGGTTTCAGTTCCGTGGCCGAGTCAATTTTCCGTTCAATTGTCGGTCAGCAAATTACCAACGTGGCGGCTGCAACATTATGGGACCGACTTTGTGGCACAAGGCATGGTCGTTGGGATAGTTTTTTAGCGATAACCCCTACCTCTGAGCTTCGTAAACTGGGTTTAAATCCCCGTAAAATTCATGCGCTAAAAGAAGTGGCCTTCCGCTTTGTAAGCGGTGAGTGGTCCGAACGATCTTTTCAGAACATGGCAGACGCCGAGGTGATCCGTGTTTTGACATCCGTAAAGGGATTGGGACCTTGGAGCGCGATGAGCGTGCTAATTTTCGGACTGAAACGCGGGGACGTTTTCCCAATTGACGATTTTGGAATTCGACAAGCGTTGGTCAATCTTTATTTCCCTGAAGAAACGGTGGTTAGCGTTAACCGCAAAGCCAACCGTTCCCGTGTAGAATCTATCGTTGGAGCGTGGGCGCCTTATCGGACGGCGGCCACATGGTTTTTGTGGCGATCATTGGAAAATGATCCCCGCTAGGAAGAGATTACAGAATGGCAAAACTGGTATTTTTGGATTTTGAAAAACAAATTGAGGAGCTTCACTCAAAAATAGACGAACTTACCAAAATGCAGGAAGGCGATGATGGTAAGAAGCTCGACCTCTCCACAGAGATTGAGCAGTTGAGGGAAAAGACTGAGGAGCTCGTGAAAAAGACCTACGCGGAGCTCACGCCCTGGCAAACCTCGTTGGTTGCACGTCACCCGCAGCGACCGTATATGCTCGATTATATTGAGATGATTTTTACGGACTTTCACGAGCTGCACGGGGATCGTGCCTATGCCGATGACGCGTCGATTATCGGTGGCTTGGCGCGGTTGGCTGGTCAGCCAGTTGTGGTCATCGGTCACCAGAAGGGACGTGATACCAAAGAGCGCATGCTGAGAAATTTCGGCATGAGTCGACCAGAAGGCTACCGGAAAGCTTTGCGCTTGATGAAACTAGCTGAGAAGTTTTCTTTGCCGGTGTTTACCTTTGTTGACACTCCGGGAGCTTATCCGGGAATCGGCGCCGAGGAGCGCGGACAGTCCGAAGCGATCGGCCATAATATTTATGAAATGAGCCACTTGAAGACGCCGATTATTGTGACGATCATCGGTGAGGGTGGCTCCGGCGGAGCATTGGCGATTGCTGTGGGCGATGTCGTCAACATGTTGCAATACTCGATTTATTCTGTCATCAGTCCCGAGGGCTGCGCCTCAATTTTGTGGAAGGACGCGTCCCGCGCTCCCGAGGCTGCTCAGGCGCTCGGCCTGACGGCAGATCGCCTGCGTGATTTAGGTTTAGTTGATCGAATTCTTTCCGAGCCGCTCGGTGGTGCACATCGCGATCCTCACCTGATGGGGGCTTCCATGAAAAAAGTCCTCACCGACCAGATGCGTCATTTTATCGCCATGCCAGTTGAGGAGTTGGTTCTGCGCCGTTTGGAACGACTCTTGCAATACGGCAAGTTTGAAGTTAAGGCACAACAGCAAGTGCAGGATCTGACGAGCAAGGCAAGTGTTTCGACCGATGATGAGGCTGTCGTTACACTCGTCGGAACAGAAGATCAATCCGAAGAAGTCTCGACTACTCCTGTTGAAGAGAAACCGGTCGCTAAAAAGCGCACGGTAAGAAAGACGGATGCTGCAAAGAAGACCGCAGTTAAGAAAGCCTAGGCAACGTGCGTGGGCGACGTTATCGTTACAGACCGTACAGACTGAGCTTCTCAACGCTCTGAAAACGGCGATCGCTGAGGGGTTGGGGTTAACAGACACTCCCTCGTTGTTTTCTGGTAGCGCCTCGCCTCGTAAGGCGAGGATCGTTGTGGGCTTTTCCGGCGGTCGGGATTCGGTTGCCCTTTTAAATGCGCTTTGTCTATTAAAACAAAAACGCCATTCGTTAATTGACGAAATTCTGGCGGTCCATGTGCATCACGCTTTAAGTCCTAACGCCAATAAGTGGGCGAAGTTTTGTCGTGAAATGGCGCAAAATCTCAATGTGCCTTTCAAAGTCACTTATGTCACGGTAAAAACGACGGGCGAAGGGATTGAAGCGGCTGCGCGCAAAGCGCGGTACGAAGCGTTGGTTAAGGCAGCGAAAGCCTTTGATGCCTCAATGATAATGACGGCTCACCATGAAGAAGACCGTTTAGAAACTTTTTTGATTCAATGGATGAGAGGCGCCGGCGTTGAGGGGTTGGCGACATTTCCCTTGGTTCGTGAAACCGATGGAGTGGTATTAGTGCGTCCTTGGTTACACATCGCCAGACCGTTGCTTGAGCGTTTCCTTGAACTGAAAAATCTTAGCTGGGTTGATGACGAAAGCAATGCCGACACAACATATATGAGAAATGCGATACGGCATGAGGTATTGCCGGTCATGGATAAAATTCGACCGGGTTTTCGTCAGGCGGCAGCTCGTTCCGTGGAGTTGGTAGCGCAAACTTCGGAGCTTTTGAAAGAGGTGGCTCTGGAGGATCTTCAAAAAGTTCGATTAGATGCCAATACGTTGAGTATTCCCGCATTGATGGCGCTTTCTCCTATGCGACAATCCTTGGTGCTGAGGGCTTGGTTTGAAAGTTTTTCATTGGTTCCACCCGGTAAAGCTCGATTAGAGGAGGCTTTGCGACAGGCCAGAGAAACGCATAGCGACACGAAATTGTCATTTCGCATAGACAATATGGAAATGCGTCGCCATGGGGCTCGTTTGGTGATGCGTGAAGCGGTCGCTCCCAAACGTGACAACACACTCATTCAGACTTTGACTTGGAAAGGCGAGGGGCGTTACTCTGTGCCCAGTTGGAGCGGTGAGCTTGTGTTTAGCCCGGTACAGGGAGATGGGTGGGGTGTGCCCGAGTCACTATTGGCATCGGCGGTTTTACAAATTCGCCCACGCCGTGGGGGAGAAAAATTCAAGATCGCTCGCAATCGTCCTCGTAAGATGCTCAAAGCGCTTTATCAAGAGGCAGATATCGCTGAATATGATCGCTCGTCGCTGCCCTTGTTGTGGGCTGATTCGGATTTGATTTTCGCCGCAGGCATTGGTTCGGATGTTCGTTATTTAAGTGATGATTTGGAGCAAAAGCGCTATAGCATTTCTTGGTTGCCGGATGCAACGCTTCTGACATTGATGCAGGGAGACCATTGATCGAAGAGCGCCTTTGATGGAGGTGCTCACCCCATATGAAAATGCCTTGATCAGAGATCAAGGCATTGAAATTTGGTGCGCCGGGTAGGATTCGAACCCGCGACCCCCTGGTTCGTAGCCAGGTACTCTATCCAACTGA
>DVNR01000041.1 GCA_018714205.1 Candidatus Aphodousia faecipullorum | reverse complement strand
ACCGCGTTCGAACGGCGGAACGGCGATTGCCGGAAACGGTGCGGCAAAATGGCGTGACGGTCAGAAAGCGTTCTGAAGAAACCTTGTTGATGATGGCGTTAACTTCGCCTGACGGTTCAATGAACACCACGCAATTGGCTGACTATGCGAACCTCAACATGGTCGATGACCTAAAGCGCATTCCCGGCGTGGGCGATGTGAGTGTTTTCGGTAATGTCCAAGGCGCAATGCGCATTTGGCTCAATCCTGACAAAATGGCGCAGCTAGGAGTCACCGTCCAGGATGTGGAAAACGCTGTCGATCGGCAAAATCGCCAGTACGCAGCCGGTCAGGTGGGCGCGGCGCCCACGACCGAGGAGCAACAGCTTTTTTACTCGATCACGACGGATGGTCAACTTTTAACACCGGAAGAATTCGGCAATATTACCATTCGCTCCGATGGGCCGGACGGCATCATTCGCATTAAGGATATTGCTCGTGTCGAGGTGGGAAAGCGTAGCTATACGTCTTATAACCTTTTAAACAATGCACCGGCCATTACTGTGGGTGTGTACCTGCAAACAGGGGCAAATGCCATGAGCACGGCCGAGCTGGTTAAAGCTGAAATTGATCGGCTCGTACAAAATTTCCCCGAAAACCGCATTAAGCACACGGTCACCGATGACACGACGATTTTTGTGGAAGCCTCGTTGAGCGAAGTGGGAAAAACGCTTTTGGAAGCCGGTTTGCTGGTGCTTATTGTCGTTTTCGTTTTCCTTCAAAATTGGCGCGCGACGATCATTCCGATGATTGCTGTGCCGGTGTCATTGATTGGGACGATGGTGGGGCTGTGGTTATTTGACTTTTCGCTGAATACGCTCACACTTTTCGCCATGACGCTCGCCATCGGCATTGTGGTCGACGATGCTATTGTGGTGCTTGAAAACGTCGAGCGCATCATGGTGAGCGAAGGGTTGGGGCCCAGGGCGGCCGCCAAAAAGGCCATGAAGGAAGTCGCCGGCGCGTTGGTCGCCATCGTGCTCGTGTTGTCCGCTGTGTTTGTCCCGGTCGCGTTCTTGGGTGGGATGGCCGGCGAGCTTTATCGACAATTCGCCATCACAATTACAATTTCAGTCGCTTTGTCCGGTTTTGTCGCGTTAACGCTGACTCCTGCGTTATGTGCGATCATGTTAAAAAATGAGCATAAAGAACCCGGTCGCTTTTTCTCAAAATTCAATCGGGGATTGGGAACGCTCACATATCAGTTCCAACGGGTCGTCGGCATGGCGCTTCATCACCGAGTGGCTAGCGGCGCCATTTTGATTTTGGTCAGCCTTGCCTGCTATCAGATGGTGCAGATCACTCCGACGTCTTTCGTTCCCCGCGAAGACCAAGGCGTTGTGCGCATGAGTTTAACGTTGCCCGAAGGGGCGTCGTTAAATCGCACGGAAAAAGTCGCTGATGAGTTACAGAAAAAATTGGGTGGAATCGAAGGCGTTGAGTCGGTTTTGACATTGACCGGGTTTGATACGGTCGCCAACGACGTAAGGCAAAACGCTGCCACCTTTGTGTTGAAGCTTAAACATTGGGATGATCGTAAAAATACAGCCAATGACGTCGTTAGAGAAGTGACAGCAATCGGCAACGCGTTGACCGATGGAACGGCTGTGGCCTCGACTCCCGCGCCGATTCGCGGCTTAGGATCCGCGGCAGGTTTCACGGGCTTTTTGCAATCTCGCGAAAGTGACGATCCGCTCCTGTTGCAACAAGTTTCCGAAATGTTTATCGCGGAACTTCAAAAGTCTCCCATTCTCACTGGTTTGCGTGCGACAGCGAAGGCCGAGTCGCCGATGTTGGCAATTCATGTCAATGAAGCGAAAGCTCTGGCAATGGGAGTTGACATCAGCGAGATCTACGGAACGCTTTCGGCAATGATGGGGAGCACGTACATCAACGACTTCACACGCAACGGCAAGATCAATCGTGTGATCATGCAGGCTGATGCCAAGTATCGGATGAAGCCCGAAGATTTAGGGCGCTCTTGGGTACGAAGTGACGCCGGAGAGATGATTCCGATGTCAACGCTTGTGACTTGGGAGCGAACGTCCGGTTCTGAAACACTGTCCAGAATGAACGGTTATTTGGCGGCTCGCTTCATGGGGGAAGCTGAGCACGGGATCAGTTCCGGTGAAGCGATCGCTGAAGTAGAACGTATCGCCGAAGAAGTGTTGCCAGAGGGCTACGCGATCGGTTGGATCGGACAGGCCTTCCAAGAAAAACGGCTTGGCTCTTCGGCGGCCACCGCGTTCATTTTCGGCATTATTGTGGTGTTTTTGATTTTGGCCGCGCAATATGAGCGTTGGTCGTTGCCGATCGCCGTGGTACTTGCCGTGCCGTTTTCAGTTTTGGGGGCGCTTTTGGCAACTTATTTGAGAGGAATGTCAAACGACATTTATTTCCAAATCGGGTTGCTGGTGCTGGTTGGGTTAACGGCTAAAAACGCGATTTTGATTGTGGAGTTCGCCGCGCAAAAGCTTGAGCAAGGTAAGAGTGTTTTTGACGCGGCGCTTGAAGCGGCCTCAATTCGGTTGCGGCCGATTTTGATGACTTCGTTGGCGTTCATTTTAGGTGTGTTGCCGCTAGCCATTGCAACCGGTCCCGGCGCCGCCTCTCGCCAATCCATGGGCACAGGGGTGTTGGGAGGCATGCTGGCTGCCACTTGCATCGCCATTATCTTCGTTCCGGTCTTTTTCACTTGGTTTGTTTCGAAGAATCCGGTTCGTCGAGATGATGACGAAGAAGATGAAGCCGCTTCGCCTTTCCTAAGTCATCCGGAAAAAACGGATGAGCCAAAGGCTTAATCGGTCAGAAAAAACGGCAACGGGATTTAAGTTTCGTTGCCGTTTTCTTTAGAAATATTTCACGGGCGATGCAAGGTTTTTCAATAACGCAATGACGCTCCAAGCGGTCGATGTGCTGGATTTTGGGTTGCGTGGATCGGGCTTTGAGCTGATGGTGATCTTAGCGGTCATGAGCTCATTTTTCAGCGTTAGGTGATGCGTGTTAACGTGAGTGTTCGGGTCGCTTTTTATCGTTACATGGGCAAATTCCGGTTCTGTGGCCAGCGATGCCGCCACAGCGACATTCACATTTTTCGGGAACCCTGTGATCGCCTCTTTGACTGAGCCTTCGAAGACGGTTGTGGGGCGATCTTCAGGCAGCGTTTGCCCTTTGAGATACGGAGCGCCATTTAAACTTTTCGGTGCTTTGATATTTTCGATTTCCAGTTTAGCCCCTTGCATGAGAGCAAAGGTTTGCATTAAATCGAGACCGCCGATCGCTCCATTGGGGATGTGAAGCGTCGCATGATTGTCCCGTGCGACTTGAATCAGTCTGTTTTTGAGCTCGCGATCAGCCAATGCGCCTATTGACACCGCAACAAGGTCGATTCCGTGACTCAAAATGACTTCTCCGTATTCTCGAAGTGCCTGAGCTCCCGCAAACTCAATGACCATTTTGGGTTTTTGAGCCAAAAGCTCATCGAGGTTGTGAACCGGCTTGGCATCAATTTCTTCTGCCAATGCGGCGGCATGGTCAAAATGCCGAGCAAGAAGCGCGCAGATTTGGTAATGCTCTCCAAGCAACTTCTGCGTGTTTAACGAAAAAATCCGACCGAGAGCTCCGCAGCCAATCACGGCGATCAATGTGCGTTGAGTCATGCTATTTGTCCAGCCAAAAAGGTGATTTAATATTATGCGCCGAGGAAAAGACAGAAAACAAATGACTGAAACAATCCATCAAAAGTTGATGAGAAGCCGCTTGCATTATGGTAGCAGAGAAAACGTCGTCCGCTTTCGAGTTTGAGCGATTGAGTGCGTCTTACGGCGGGGTTGGGGCTGCGGAAAAAATGAGACTATGCAAGCTGAAGCGAGATTTGTGGATCTAGATCTTTAACGATTAAAATCAAAAAGCGAAATAATTAACCGTAGACATCGTTAATAGGTTTCTATATTTTTTGAGTGGGTCAATTTGATGCCAAGTTGTGATTTTAAGACGTTGAATGGAATGCACTGGTCAATCGGTGCATTTGATTTTGATATTCCTTTTATCGGTGATACGGAAAAGGCAACGTACATCTTTAATCAAAATTTAGTGGACATCACATGGAATTGCTTGAGAACTCTTGAGCAAAACCCGTCCACTTTACCTCAAACTAGAACCATTTTGAACGGTAAATCTGTTGATGGCTTAGATGTTAATGATCTTCTTCAAATTAAAAATTATGGTGACGGTGCCAAAGAGCTTGTACGTTTGTTAAGGGCTGGTAAATTTAGGGTCGCTATTGAGTCGGCTTGTGATTTGCATCGTTTTGTGGGCTACAAGGATGCGCTTGAATGGGGCACTCTTAGGAATTTAAATACCGGAATTCACGATGTTGAGTATGTGCCGCCTTCCTATGAGAAATTGCCTATGCTCGCTAAAAATGGTTTTGAATTTCTTAATACTGAAGTTAAAGACCCAAAAGAACAAGCGATTGCAGTTTTCTTATTCATGGCCAGAACACAATTTTTCTTTGATGCCAACAAGCGAACCGCATCCCTAATGATGAATGGTTGTTTGATGTTAAATGGGTATTGGCCAATCACGGTATTGAATCAGGAAAGTACTGAATTTCATCAAAGATTGGAACAATTTTATGAAACAGGTGATGCTAATGAAATGATGGCCTTTTTTGCCAGAAGCGTTAAAAAACTGTACATTCAAAATGGTCGAAACGAATTGGGATCTCGTTAAGTCCAACTGTTTTGACTGGCTGATTAATTCTGCCATAAGTTCAGTCCTTTATTTCTAAGTCTGAACGTTTGTTGAGTTTTCGCTGTTGAGTTTAAGAAAAACGTCGTCCGTTTTTGAGTTTGAGCGATTGAGTGTGTCTTACGGCGGTTTGTCTCGAAAGGGAATCAGTTTGGGAATTTAAATCGAGCCAAACAGAGGTGTTGAAAACATCAACCCTCTGACTATTTTGGACAGAGGGCCGATACTGAAAGCGACTTTGTTAGTCGTAACTTTTTACTCGAAGAATTTTTTTCGCGTTTTCTTCCCGTTCGTGACTCGGAGGCTCAATGCCGGCAAGCGTGTACTCGATACCCAATTCTTTCCATTTGTACTCGCCAAACGTGTGGTATGGCAGGACTTCGACTTTTTGCACGTTCTTTAAAGTCGCAATAAAGTCCGAGAGTTTTTTGAGATCAGCATCGTTGTCTGTGTATTCCGGCACAAGTACGTGACGGATCCAAACCGGTTTGCCGATTTCATCAAGATAGCGGGCGCAATCCAAGATGGCTTCATTGCTGTGCTTGGTGAGCACTCGATGTTTGGCGTCATCAATGTGTTTCAGATCCAAAAGGACGAGATCCGTGACATCCATTAACGCCTGGAATTTTGGTAAAAACGTCTCGCGACGACTAAAAGGTTGAGCGGCTGTGTCAATGGTGGTGTGAATCCCTTCTTGTTTTGCTAGAGTGAAAAATTCCAGCATGAAGTCCATCTGCAGAAGCGGTTCGCCACCGCTTACCGTAATGCCGCCTTGCTCACCCCAATAAGAGCGGTAGCGAAGAGCGAAGTCCAGCACTTCCCGGGCCGATTTAACCTCGCCGATGCCCGTTTTCCAAGTATCCGGATTGTGGCAGTAAAGGCAGCGCATCTTGCAGCCTTGCAAGAATAAAACAAACCGCACACCGGGACCGTCGACCGAGCCGAAGGTTTCATAGGAGTGGATGAATCCGTTTGCCATTTACAAACTCTCCCAATAAAAGACCGGCCTTTGCGCTAGCGTCTAGCACCGAAGGCCGGTCGGTTTTATGTCACAAAACTACATGCGTTTGTGGCAGGTGCGCGCGATGACGTCCAACTGCTGTTCACGCGTGAGGTCAATGAACTTCACGGCATAGCCGGAGACGCGGATTGTGAAGTTCGCGTATTCCGGTTTTTCCGGATGTTCCATTGCGTCAACCAACTTCTCAGTGCCGAAGATGTTGACGTTCAAGTGGTGAGCGCCACGTTCAAAGTACCCGTCCATAACGGCAACGAGGTTCTTAACGCGCTCATCTTCGCTGTGGCCCAAAGCATCCGGACTGATCGTTTGCGTGTTGGAGATGCCGTCCAAAGCAAACTCGTAGGGGAGCTTGGCAACGGAGTTAAGCGAAGCAAGAAGCCCGTTTTGTTCCGCGCCGTAGCTCGGATTAGCCCCCGGCGAGAGCGGTTCACCGGCTTTGCGGCGATCGGGCAACGACCCGGTGGCCTTGCCGTAAACCACGTTGGACGTGATCGTCAAAATAGAGGTCGTCGGTTCGGAGTTGCGGTACGTGTGGTACTTGCGAAGCTTCTTCATGAAGGCCTTCAAGAGCCAAACAGCAATGCTGTCGGCACGGTCATCATCGTTGCCGTAGCGCGGGAAGTCTCCCTCGGTTTCGTAAGAAACCACCACGCCTTGCTCATTGCGAACCGTCTTCACTTTAGCGTACTTGATGGCGCAAAGGGAATCAACCACATGCGAGAAGCCCGCGATGCCCGTGGCGAAAGTGCGACGCACATCCGTGTCAATCAAAGCCATTTCCGCGGCTTCGTAGTAGTACTTGTCGTGCATGTAATGGATGAGGTTGAGCGTGTTGACGTAGAGGCCTGCCAACCAATCCATCATCGTGTCAAAGCGTTGCATCACTTCGTCATAATCAAGGTACTCAGAGGTGATGGGACGCAATTGGGGACCCACTTGCATGAGGGTCATTTCATCAACGCCGCCATTGATTGCGTACAAGAGGCACTTGGCGAGATTGGCGCGAGCGCCGAAAAATTGCATTTCCTTGCCGGTTTCAGTGGCCGAAACGCAGCAGCAAATGGAATAGTCGTCACCCCAGATCGGGCGCATCACATCATCGTTTTCATATTGCACGGAAGACGTGTCAATAGAAATCTTCGCTGAATAGCGACGGAAAGCTTCAGGCAAGTGACGAGTGTAAAGGATCGTCAGGTTGGGTTCGGGCGACGGTCCCATGTTTTCGAGCGTGTGCAAGAAGCGGAAGTCGTTCTTAGTGACCATGGAACGACCGTCCATTCCGAGACCGGCCAACTCAAGCGTTGCCCAAACCGGGTCACCGGAGAAGAGTTGGTTGTATGACGGAATGCGGGCAAACTTCACCATCCGGAATTTGAGTACCAAGTGGTCAATCAATTCCTGCGCTTCACTTTCGGTCAAAGTGCCTTCGGCGAAGTCACGTTCAATATAAATGTCCAAGAACGTGGAGATACGGCCCACGGACATGGCGGCGCCGTTTTGCGTCTTGATCGCAGCGAGGTAGCCGAAATAGAGCCATTGCACCGCTTCGCGAGCATTTTGCGCGGGCTTGGAGATGTCATAGCCGTAGTCGGCGGCCATGGCTTTCATCTGTTCCAAGGCGCGGATTTGATCGGTGATTTCTTCACGTTGACGAATCACTTCATCGGTCATGATGCCGCAACCGCAGTGCGCCATGTCTTCCTTTTTCTTGGCGATCAGGAAGTCGATGCCATAAAGCGCGACGCGTCGATAATCGCCCACGATGCGACCGCGGCCATAGGTGTCCGGAAGCCCCGTGATGATCTTGTTTTTGCGAGCCAAGCGCATTTCAGGCGTATATGCGTCATAAACACCTTGGTTATGCGTTTTATGGTACTCGGTAAAAATCTTATGAAATTTCGGATTGGGGGTGTAACCATACGTCGTGCACGCCTGCTCGGCCATCTTGATGCCGCCAAAGGGCATGAAAGCACGCTTTAAAGGCTTATCGGTTTGCAAACCGACGACCTTTTCCAAATCCTTTGTGTTTTCGCCGATATAAGAGGCTTTATAAGCGGTGATGCCGGAGACAACTTCTGTTTCCATGTCCAACACGCCGCCTTTGGCACGTTCTTCCTTTTGAAGACCTTGGACAATGCCCCAAAGCGTGTTGGTGGCCTCGGTGGCAGGCTCTAAGAACTTCTCGTCATCATCATAAGGACGATAGTTCATTTGAATGAAGTCACGCACATCCACTTCATCTAGCCAGTGGGTTCCTTTAAAACCACGCCATTCGTTTTTCATGATTAACTCCATGAACAATAAAATGCATCGATTCGGTCAGTCAGAGTGCTCCGAGATTTTTCTTGCAGTCAACGGATTTTTAAGAAAAAGCACACACAAACACCCTAGCCCTGATGGTATTTAAACCCTATCAGGGCAATTTCTTTTTTGTCGCGATTATTATTCATGGGGGAATGGGAATAGTCAACCGCCAAAAGGACATATTTTTGCATGAAATTGTAAGTATCAATCGCCATCATAGATTTCCTTAATTTATCAATGAATATCAAGCAGATAATGGCAAAAACACAAGAAAGTTTGACAGAGTGTTTTGCGTATAAAATACGTTAAAGTCAAAATGTTTATTTTTCACTATGCCGATTAAAGTATTAGATACGGTGTTACCCGAGGTGAAAATTATTGAACCTGAGGTTTATGGGGATCATCGTGGTTTTTTCATGGAATCTTGGAACGCAAGAGATTTTTCGAAAGCTCTGGGTGAAGTGCGTTTTGTTCAAGATTGCCACTCTAAAAGCACCAAAGGAGTTATTCGGGGTTTGCATTACCAATTAGCGCCGTATACACAAGCAAAACTCGTACGATGCATTGAAGGGACAGTTTATGACGTTGTTGTTGACATTCGAAAAGATTCTCCGAGGTTTAAGGCTTGGTTTGGCATTGAATTGAGTGCCAGGAATTTTCGTCAATTGTGGATTCCGGAGGGATTTGCTCATGGCTTTGCGGTGATGACCGAATCCGCACAAGTTTTTTATAAAACGACACAGTTTTGGTATCCGGAATACGAGCGGGTAATTGCATGGAATGATCCCGATCTCGCTATCGACTGGCCCATCGCAGAGACTCCCAACCTATCTGAAAAAGATTTAAAAGGGGTGCGTTTATCTTTGGCGGATCTCTTGTAAGAGGGGCTGAAAATGATTCTAGTGACCGGCGGCGCAGGCTTCATTGGTTCAAACTTTGTCTTGGATTGGCTCGCTCAAAGTGATGAAGCTGTTGTCAACCTAGACGCATTGACCTATGCCGGCAATCTTCGAAATCTGGAGAGCTTAAAAGGGAATCCTCATCATATTTTTGTCCATGGAGACATTTTGGACCATGATTTGGTGGGGGCGCTCTTTGCCAAATATCGACCACGAGCGATTGTGCATTTTGCGGCAGAAAGTCATGTGGATCGTTCAATTTTCGGACCGGATGCTTTTTTCCGAACCAACGTCATGGGAACGGTGAGCCTCCTAAATTGTGCAAAGGCTTTTTACGAAACGCTAGAGGGGAGCGAGCGACAAGCTTTCCGTTTTTTACATGTGAGCACGGATGAAGTTTACGGAAGTTTGACTTTTGATGAAGCGCCTTTTACCGAAGATACGCCTTATCGCCCCAATTCCCCGTATTCAGCCTCCAAAGCGTCGAGCGACCACGCTGTGAGATCGTGGTTTCGAACCTACGGGTTACCGGTTCTTACCACAAATTGTTCCAACAACTACGGACCCTATCAATTTCCGGAAAAGCTGATCCCTCTTGTGATCAATAACGCTTTAAGTGGTTTGCCATTGCCGATCTATGGTGACGGAAAAAATATTCGCGATTGGCTTTATGTAAAAGATCATTGCGATGCCATTCGGCTGATACTGGCTAACGGTCGGGTGGGCGAAACATACAATGTTGGAGGTCACAACGAGCGGGACAATCTCACTATCGTCAAAACGATTTGTCGTATTTTGGATGAATTGCAACCGAGAAGAGACGGTCAATCATATACGGAGCAGATCACTTTCGTGAAAGACCGACCGGGGCACGATAGGCGCTACGCTATTGATGCGACGAAACTCTCGAGAGAATTGGGCTGGAGACCCAAAGAACATTTTGAATCAGGGATAAGAAAGACTGTGCAATGGTACCTGAATCATCTCGATTGGGTCGATGGCGTTAAAACCGGCGCTTATCGCGAGTGGACCGCCAAGCAATATAGTCTATAGGGGACTTAGTGATGCGCGTGGCTCTCTTTGGTAAGAATGGGCAGTTGGGGTTTGAATTTGAAAAGCTCTTGAAAAGTCGTTGTGAACTCTTAGCTTTGGGTAGGGCTGATGAAGGCGGTGACTTGAATGATCTAAAAGGATTGGTAACTCGTCTGCACTCGTTTTCTCCCGATGTTGTGATCAATGCCGCTGCTTATACCGCGGTGGATTTTGCTCAAACCCATGAGCAAGAAGCTAGACAAATTAATGCACTGGCGCCGTCAGAAATGGCGACGTATTGTTCTCAAACAGGTGCACTTTTAGTTCACTTCAGCACTGATTATGTTTTTAGTGGAAACGGTTCAGATCCTTGGACAGAGGAAGATCTATGCAATCCTCAAAATGTATACGGGCAAACTAAATTTGAAGGTGAACAGTTAATTAAACAAGCCGGCTGCAAACATCTGATTTTCAGAACCAGCTGGGTCTATGGCGAACATGGTAAAAATTTCATGAAGACCATTTTGCGCCTTGCTCAGACGAAAGAGTCTTTAAATGTTGTTGATGATCAGGTTGGCGCACCGACTTCGGCACCATTTTTGGCTAAGCATGCTCATGAGATGATTCGTATTTTGCAAAGCGGCCGTGAGGATTTGTGTGGAATTTATCATTTGGTGCCTGATGGTGAAGTGTCCTGGTGTGGTTTTGCTCGTTGGATTGTTCAAAATGCGAAAAACTTTGGTGCGGAGTTGCGTCTAGAGCCTACATCGATAAGATCCATTTCAACCGAAAAGTATCCGACTGCAGCAATCAGACCCTTAAATTCCCGTCTTTCCAATGCAAAAATTAAGTCGGTTTTAGGGGCTGGATCGTTCCAGAGTTGGGATCAAGAGGCAAGTGACGTTTTGTATAAGTTAGTCTTCTAAAGAATTTCGTTAATGTTAACTTTACGGTTAACTAACGCTTTGTTACAATTTTTGCCTATTCCTCTCATATTATTATCTAAAAAAGTCATTTGAGGGGGCGAAACTGTAATAAGGTACTTCAATGTGGAATTCAATCAGAAGACATTTGTCATCAGTCAATTTAAGCAAGCTGAAACAAGCGGTTGCTTTCGTTCTTTATGCAATACTTCTATATGTTGCTGCACGTTTTCTTATCTCAGGGTTGGATGGTCATGCTTCGAGAACCGCTGTGTTTGTTTTGGCATTGAGTTTTATCTTTTTAGGATCCTCTAAGCGGTCATTCTTTATTCTTTTTCCGATCGTTACGTTATGTTCTTTATATACTCCTGTGGGGTTTGAATATGGACCGCCAGACTATCAAGCACTATCGTCTTTGATGGCGACCGATGCGAAAGAAAGCGTGGAGTTTCTGGGGATTATTTCGCTAAAGAGCTACCTTAAGGCGTTATCTATTCCACTCATCTTGGGAGTGTGTTACTTAATCGCTCAACGCTTCAAGTTGCAACCATGGCGAAACAAATCGTTAGTTATTGTCGCCGTATTGAGTTTAGTGGTTCTCATGAAGCCTCTGCATTTTTTTTCGTCGTTAGAAAAATCATATAAACAGGTTGAGGTGGAAAAAACGAAGTTGGAGAGCCTTATTCAGGGCAGTAACTGGAGTGATGTTACATATCAGGGAGGTGAAAAAGATTATGTGTTGGTGATCGGAGAAAGTGTACGGCGCGACTATATGTATATTTACGGTTATCCAGTCAATAACACACCGTTTATTGGAAAAGCACCTGCAACCATCGTTGATGGTCTGACAGCCGGCGGTACTTACACCATTGGCTCTCTTAGACTGATGCTGACTAAACCAGACAAACAAAAGTGGCAACCTGACTATTCATTAAACGTGATGGATTTAGCAAATGCCGCTGGTATTCAGACTTACTGGATTTCAAATCAAGGTTATTTGGGTGAGTACGACACACCGGTTTCAGCCATTGGCGCAAAAGCGACAATTCAGCACTTTGTTAACAAAAGCAGTTATGACACCGCCAGACATTCCGATGGAATTCTACTTAACATACTGCAGGATTATTTGAGCGAAAAAACATCAAAAAAAGCGCGTTTGTTTGTGTTGCATACCTTAGGTTCTCACCCTGATGCCTGTCAACGAATTGAAGATATGGATGATCCATACGTGGTGAATGATCGGAAGATGTCTTATGTCGCCTGTTACGTATCGAGCATTAAATACACAGATGAGTTTTTGGAAAAGTTGTATGGGCAAATGAAAACATATCAAAAGCAAAGCGGACGACCGTTTTCCATTTTGTATTTTGCCGATCATGGGATGATTCACCGAGAAATTGACGGTGTTATCTATCTTAATAACAATAAGGCAAGCAAACGGCACTATAACATTCCGTTGCTCGTTTTAGATTCCGAAGCCTCAGAACATAAAGTCCTTAATTCCGTAAAGTCGGGCTTATCTTTTACGGAAGGGTTGGGAACTTGGATGAACATTACCGCTAAACAAATGCAACATTATGATCTGTTTGACGGAAAAAGTGATGAATTCGACTATGGGTTAAAACAACGGATTCAAGCTATTCATGAACCTGACGATCCGCCAATTGACATTTCCGACTACCTAAGAGATTGATGTTGATATAAAAAATTCAATACTCTTAACAGTAAGCACTAACAATAACGACCGTGCCAGTCGCTCGATCAACGATCGATGAGACCAAGAATTTATTAGGCATTGCCTTTAACAATTCGGAAAAGAAATCGGTAAGGCTTGAGTGAGCTGTGGAGAGTCTCCTAACGGCGGAGAGGAGTTTTGAAAGAATAAAAGATCCACCCCAGTTGATGTCTTGCTGAGGGCGATAGGTCCTTGAAGCCCATCTAGGGAGACATTAGGGAAACTTTGCAGAGTGGTTTTGTATTGCATATTTATATACAACCTCTTAAAATCATCTTGTCTGTTAGGAGATTTCTATGAGTGTTGCCATTTCTGTTCGTTTACCGGAGTTCACTGCTCGTCGGCTTGAAGAGTTAGCTAAAACCAGTCAACTGTCAAAAACTGATCTCATTGTTCAAGGATTGGAGTCAATTTTTGCTTCACAACTCGATCGCAAAATCACCTATTTGACTGATAGCCAATTTGATGAGGTTCTTCGTTATCTCGATGATTCCATGCATGAAGAGGTAAAGAATCGTTTGTCCAAAACAATGAACACACCTTATCCATGGAATTCTGGAAATGAATAAAGAGCTCCGGTTAGATGGTATTTACCCACTATCGGCTATTTCAGATGAACATCTGTCAGAGTTCGATTGTGGGAAACTATCACTGAATACGTGGTTTGAACAAAAATCCCGAAGCAATGAAGCAAGTGGTGGCAGTCGAACTTATGTTTTACTGACATTGGATGGAAAGGTCGCTGGCTTTTACTGCATATCAAATTACTGTCTAGCGCATGAGGGCGCTCGAGCGGCTATCCGGCGTAATATGCCGGATCCAATTCCTGCGGTCTTATTGGGTCGTTTGGCGATTTCCACAAAATTTCAGGGGCTTGGATTGGGTCGAGCGTTACTTCGTCATGCTATCGAAAATGCACTCAAAGTTGCGGAAATAACAGGGGCGGCACTTTTTATTACGGAACCGATTGACGAGGACGCGTACGCTTTTTATCTGCACTCCGGTTTTTCGCCAATAGGTAAGGATTTACCATTTTTGGCTATCAAGTTGCACCAACTTCAGAATATGAGCCATAGATCCTAATCTAATGGAAAGAGAGGCGCCTATAAGTACTAAAGGACGGTGTATCGACAATTTTCAGAAACACCGCCCATGAATTATTTGGCTAACAAGCTAATCTAACTCGACCCAATAAGGAGTGTGGTCGCTCGGTTTGGTCCATTTCCTCGGCGTTTTGTCAATTTGGGCAGCATGAACAGAAGCCTTGAGTGCATCGGATACCAAAATGTGGTCAATCCTTAAGCCATGATTTTTCTGAAACCCCAACATTCTGTAATCCCACCAGGTGTAGAGCTTTTCTGGTTGTTCAAATAACCGAAAACTATCACTTAATCCCAAGGACAGCAGGCCCGTAAAAGCCGCTCGTTCTTCAGGTGAAACGAGAATGTTGCCTTCCCAAGCTTTGGGGTTCCATACATCGCGGTCATCCGGCGCGATGTTGAAATCCCCTAGTAATGCCAATTGAGAGTTGTGTGTTAACTCGTCTTTTAACCAATCACGTAGATGCTTGAGCCAGTTGAGTTTATAGCTAAACTTTTCGCTACCGACTTCAGCGCCATTAGGGAAATAGCCGCAAACAATGCGTAAGTTTCCGACTGTTGTTGGGAATGTGCCGGCAATCAGTCGTTTTTGTTCATCGACAAAGGATGGAATGTTTTTGACCACATGGGTTGGGTCGCCAACCGTGTCGTCACGATAAACGATAGCGACCCCGTTGTAGGTTTTCTGTCCGAGATAAATCGCCCGATAGCCGATGGCATCCAGTGCCTCATTGGGGAATAGCTCATCAACAAGTTTTAATTCCTGAAGACACAAAATGTCCGTTTTCGTCGTTGCGAGCCAATCGCAGACATGACCGATTCGCATCTTGAGCGAATTGACGTTCCATGTGGCTAATTTCATAACAAAATCCCTTATTTTTGCGCGATTCCGGAGTGACGCAGCAAAGCGTCAATTGTGGGCTTGCGGCCGCGGAACGCCACAAAAGAGTCCATCGCAGGCCGTGAGCTTCCGACCGCTAAAACTTCATCCAACCACTTCTTGCCGGTTTCAGGATTTAGCACCCCGGTTTCTTCAAATAAGGAGAAAGCATCGCTACTGAGGACTTCAGCCCACTTGTAGCTGTAGTAGCCCGCAGCGTAACCACCAGCGAAAATATGGCTAAAGGAATTGGGGAATCGGTTGTAATCCGGTTGGTCAGTGACGGCAACCTCTTTTCGGACCGCTTTCAAAAGTCCCTGAATGGTGTCGGTTTGAGGATCAAATTGGGTATGCAAGAGCATATCAAATAACCCGAATTCGAGTTGACGAACCATTGCCATGGCACTTTGGAAGTTTTTTGCGGCAAGCAATTTTTCGTAAAGCGCTTTCGGTATCGGTTGACCGGTTTCAACGTGAGAGGTGAGCTTTTCGACCACGGTCCAGTCCCAAGCAAAGTTTTCCATAAATTGGCTCGGACATTCCACCGCATCCCACTCCACGCCGTTAATGCCACTGGCGGCAGCGTCTTCAACTCGAGTGAGCATATGGTGAAGACCGTGACCGAATTCATGAAAGAGCGTAAGCACATCATCATGAGTCAATAGAGCGGGTTTATTTCCAACTGGTTTGGAGAAATTGCAAACTAGGTAGGCAGTCGGCGTTTCCAAGTGGCCATTGACACGACGACGGACTCGATCATTGTCCATCCAAGCTCCACCACGCTTATTGGCCCGGGCATAGAGATCCATGTAAAACTGGGCGACTTTTTCGCCTTGAGCGTTCTCAATGCGGAAGAACTTGACATCCGGATGCCAGACAGGGGCCGTGTCGGGAACAATTCGGATGCTGAAAAGTTTTTGGACGAGTCCAAAAAGACCCGAGAAGACTGCTGGCTCTGTAAAGTATTGCTTGACCTCTTGATCTGAATAGGCGTAACGAGCTTCACGCAATTTCTCACTGGCGAAGGTGAGATCCCAGCTTTGTGGATCGGCAATTCCTAATTTTTCGCGAGCGAAGGCCTTAACTTCCTCAACTTCAACCTTGGCTTGAGCCAAGCTTCGTTTGGCTAAATCGCGAAGAAAGGTGACCACCTCGTCGGGCGTTGAAGCCATTTTTGTTGCTAGTGACACTTCGCCGTAATTTTGGTAGCCCAAAATCGCCGCTTCAGACTGACGCAACTCAACGATTCGCGTCATGACATCGTTATTGTTGAATTTGCCATCGTTATCAAATTCAGAAGCGCGAGTGACATAGGCATGATAAAGCGTTTCACGCAATTTTCGATTCTGAGCGTAACGCAATACCGCTAAGTAATGCGGGACTTGAAGTGTAATTTTGTAGCCTTCTTCATTTTCCGCTTCAGCGGCTTCTTTAAAGGAGGCAATATCATCTTCAGGAATGCCCGCTAGGTCCTTTTTGTTTTCAACAATTAAACCGTAAGCGTTGGTCGCGTCCATTAAGTTTTCAGAAAATTTTTGGTTTTCTTTGGCGAGGGCTTCCTTGACAGCTTTCAGTTTGGCTTTGCCCTCATCGTTTAGAAAGGCGCCGGCTAACTTGAATTCCACCAGCTCTTCGTTGATTATGCGTTGTCGGGTGGCGCTTAAATCGGAAAATTTCGGACTCTCTTTAATTGCTAAATATTTGTCCGAAAGTGTGCTTTGGGATAGGCCAATCCAAAACTGAGTGACTAAAGGCAATGCTTGGTTATAGGCTTCCCGAAGGGCGGGTGAATCGCAAACGCTCATGAGGTGGCTCACAGCTCCCCAAGCTCGGGAAAGAGCCAGTGTTTTGTTTTCCAATGGGGTAATGACATCATCCCATGTCGCAGGGGTTTCTTGAGCCGTAACGGTTTTGAGGGTGGACTCAGCGTCGGCAATCAGTGCTTTCATGCCATCAACAACGTGCTCAGGTTTGATCGCCGGGAAATCGATTAAATCAGTGATGTTCAATAAGGGATTGCTCATGATAATCTTTCTTAAAATTCAATCGTTTATTTAAAATGCGCATTTAAAAACATCGAAGATTTTATCATTTTGTGTAACCAGTTTTATTGGTTTAGTGGTTATTTGCGTGTTTGTCTCCGAAGAACCATTAGAATAATCAACTGATTTTCGAACCTTATTTTCCAGATTACTCTCATGCAACCACAGTTTGTTCATCTTCGCATGCATTCCGAATATTCCGTCACTGATAGCACAGTGCGGCTTGATGACGCCATCCATAAAGTTAAGGACCAAGGCGTGGGCGCTTTGGGATTAACCGATTTGAATAACATCTTCGGCGGTCTCATTTTTTACACACATGCGAGAAAAGCCGGCATGAAGCCGATTTTGGGTTGTGATTTGGTGATCCAAAACGAGAGCGATCGGGACAAGCCTTATCGTTTGGCGATCTTTTGCCAAAATAAAACGGGTTATCACACGCTTTGTGAATTGCTTTCTCGGGCATGGCTTAAAAACCAATACATGGGGCGTGGCGAGACAAAACTGAAATGGCTTTTGGAACAAAACGAGGGGTTGATCGTTTTTTCAGGTGGACCCGAGGGGCAATTGGCGCAATTGTGTTTAGCTGGGAAAAAGGCGGAAGCCGTGGCACTAGCCAAACAAATGAAAGCGACATTCGGAGATCGATTCTATCTTGAATTGCAGCGAGCAGGTCGTCCGCATGATGAGGCGGTTGTGCGCTATTTTGTGACTTTAGCTCAGGAGTGCGATATCCCGGTAGTGGCTACCCAGCCGATACAGTTTTTGGAAAAAAAGGATTTTGATGCGCACGATATTCGGGTTTGCATCGCCAGAGGCGATGTTCTTGCTGATAAGAATCGCCCCAAGCTTTATTCAGAAGAACAGTACCTGAAGTCGCCCGAAGAAATGATCAGCCTTTTTGCGGACGTGCCTTCCGCAATCGCCAACACAGTTGAAATTGCGAAGCGGTGCAATCTTGAAGGCGTGCTCAGTAAACCTCAGTTGCCGCTTTTCCCAACGCCAGACGGAATGAGTCTTGATGACTACATTGATCAGTTATCCCATGAGGGGTTGGAAGCTCGTTTGGCTTTTTTGTATCCGGATGAGCAAAAGCGAAATCAAGAACGCCCTCGATACGTAGAACGATTGGAGTTTGAGCTGGGCATTATTAAACGCATGGGCTTCCCGGGCTACTTTTTGATTGTGCAAGACTTCATTAACTGGTCTAAGCGCAATGGTGTGGCCGTTGGCCCTGGACGCGGTTCCGGCGCTGGTTCTCTTGTTGCCTACTCGCTTCGAATCACCGATATGGATCCGTTGCGGTATGACCTCCTTTTTGAACGTTTCCTAAACCCGGAGCGCGTGTCCATGCCTGACTTTGACGTGGACTTTTGCCAGTACAACCGCCAAAGAACCATTAATTATGTGAAATCTCGCTACGGTGAAGATGCTGTGAGTCAGATTGCCACTTTTGGCACGATGGGCGCCAAGGGGGTTGTCCGTGACGTGGGACGTGTTCTAGGAATCAGTTATAGCCTATGCGACAAAGTCTCGCGGCTGATTCCCGCTTTGCCGGGCAAGAGTGTTTCCCTCAAAGAGGCTGTTGACACTGTGCCCGATTTGAAGAGCCTTATTGAAAAAGATGAGACTGTGGCGCAGCTTGTGGAAAAGGCTTTACCGCTTGAGGGGCTTGTTCGCAATTTGGGTATGCACGCGGGCGGCGTCTTAATTGCGCCAGGGAAATTGACAGACTTTTGCCCTCTTTATTCCCAGGATGAAAATCCCGATAACGTCATCAGCCAATTCGATAAAAAAGACGTCGAAAATGTCGGTTTGGTCAAGTTCGACTTTTTAGGGTTGACGACATTGACCATTTTGGAATTCGCTATGCGGTTTATTCGGATGTTGGATCCGAAGAGCACGCTTAAACTTGATGCGATTCCAATTGACGATAAAGATACTTATAACGTCTTCCAAACGGGAAACACCGCGGCGGTCTTCCAATTTGAAAGTCCGGGGATGCAGAAGCTTTTAAAAGACGCCCGACCGGACTGTTTGGAAGATCTGATCGCATTAAACGCTTTGTACCGTCCGGGGCCGATGGACCTGATTCCGGAATATATCGCCTGTAAGCATGGTGAAAAAGAAGTTCATTATGATGATCCGCGCTTGGAACCTGTGCTCAAAGAAACCTATGGCATCATGGTTTATCAGGAACAGGTGATGCGTGTGGCGCAGATTATCGGCGGATATTCTCTGGGTGGCGCTGACTTGTTGCGTCGCGCTATGGGTAAAAAACAAGTTGAAGAGATGAAGCGGCAGCGCGTTGTCTTTGTGAAGGGGGCCGCGGAGCGGGGAATGGCTGAAGATGCGGCCGGCGCTCTATTTGACAAAATGGAGAAATTCGCTGGCTACGGTTTTAACAAGTCTCACGCTTGCGCTTATGCCTACGTTGCCTATCAAACAGCCTATTTGAAGTGCCATTATCCAGCTCCGTTCATGGCCGCAAACATGTGCTTGGTGATGGATTCCGGTGAAAAACTCAAGCACCTAATTGACGATTGTTTCTTAAACGGCATCTCAGTGCTTCCGCCCGACATCAACCAAAGCGAGTGGGAGTTTGTGCCTACTTCGATGAATCAAATCCGCTATGGTTTAGGTGGAATCAAGGGCATCCCAAAAGATGCGGCGGAGGCCATTGTGAATGAACGTAAGGCAAATGGTCCTTACAAAGATTTATTTGATCTGGTTAAACGGGTTGATCGTTCCAACTTCTCACGACGCACATTGCTTTCCTTTGTAATGGCCGGCGTTTTCGATTGCATGGAGCCGAATCGAGCGAAGCTGGCCGCCAACATCGACGACGCCATGGCTTTAAGTGAGAGCGAATCCTCCAATCCCGGTCAGGAAAGTCTTTTTGCTGACATTGAAGAGGAGGTGATGCCGGAAATGAAGGATGCCAAACCTTGGAGCCCTTATAAGACACTTGTGAGTGAACGTGAGGTGATGGGCTGTGTCTTTAGCGGTCACTTCTATGGGGCATTCCAAGACGAGGCTATGAAGGAAAAACCGATGCCTCTTGCGAATTTGAAGCCCGGGGCTAAGGTTGCCAATCGTCGAGGCGCTTCTGTCTTAGTGGCTGGTGTTGCCTCGAACATCAAATCCAGTTTCAGCAAAGAAGGACGCCCCATGGGTTCCTTTATTTTGGATGACGGAACCTCAATCACTTCTGTCAATATTTTTGGAGATGACTGGCTTCTCTATCGTAACTTTGTGAAAACCGATGAGCTGATTTTTGTTAAGGGGAGCGTTAGGGAAGATAAATTCTCACCCACGCACGTTGGAGTTAGTGGTCGTCAGCTAGAAGTGCCTGCAACTCAACGAGCCGCGCGTGGAGTAGTTGTTGAATTGGAAATTACCGATCGAAACTTTGATATGGACTCTCTGAAGGATTTTCTGCAAAGTCATCGCCCAGATGTGGACGATGCAGGATGTCGAGTTGCCGTGAAGGTTAGGGATGGTGAAACAGAGGGATCTTTTGTTTTCTCTCATGATTGGGATGTTTATGTTGATCAGCAATTTCTCGATGAGTTGGAGGAAATTCCAGGGATTTCCTACTCACTGATTGATCGAAGGAAAAAGTAGCTTAGACAGATTGGTTTGATGAACGGTGTTGTCTTATGCTCTAAATACAAAGGATTCCCAATGGTGTTTGATGCTATTCCATGCATTAGTTCAGACTGTCCCACAGGTCCCTTTGATATTATTCAGAACGGGAAAAACGGGTTACTGTATGAATGTTCGAATAGAGTGGGTTTGCAAAATTGTTTGGAGAAAATGTATAGCCAGGGTGTTGCATTAAATGACAATGAAGTGAAGGCATCAGTTGATAAATTTTATGAAGAGTCGTACTTTAAACTCGTAGATAAAGTACTTCTTTAGTTAGAAGGGTAAGTTGGTATGCAAAATGATCTCCGCATTGGTATCTCATGTCACTCTTTCTGTTTAGATGGTGGAATGGGGCGCTATGTTTTGTTGCTTACGAGAGGTCTGTCTTCTTTGGGCTATTGCCCTGTTGTGATATCAAAAAAAATTGACACTAGTTTGCCAGAATATGAGTTCATTGATCCAATGAAAATCAATACCACGCTGATCCCTCAGAAACTGGTTGACCGTTATTTCAATTACCGTCTAGGACAAATTCGTCGTGAGAAGAAACTGGATTTAATCCTGTCTTGCAATCGCAACACATAGAGACTGTAAATAACTTTGTGTAAATCCAATATTTGCTAATCTCTTAGGAGTGATGGAAATGGATTTACCAATGAACCAAGACAAGCTTAAAAACCTAATCGCCAGTATTCCAACCGAACAGTTAAAAAGTGATGAAATTGAGCCTTTCATCCAACAGATGCGTAAGCATTTGATTGAGCAAGCCT
>DVNR01000040.1 GCA_018714205.1 Candidatus Aphodousia faecipullorum | reverse complement strand
TTATCGAATTGCCTGTTTTACTCAAATAATGGAAATCTCCGATATCCTGATATCCTGAATATTTATAAAAATGATTCATCGCCTCCATAAACGAAGTCTTTCCAGACCCATTAGGCCCCACCAGAACAACTAGTTTTGCTGTTTCTGGGATACTGTCAACTGTTAAATGTGTGAACCGCTTGAAGTTTTTCAACTCTATACTTTTTATTCTCATGAGATAACCGAAAGCTCCTTCCTCAATCTTTTTAACTCTGCATTGATCTCTACCCGCCGGTTAAGTTGCTTTTCTTTCCGCATCTTGCTCCACAACACAGCAATCTGGTTTTCCAATTGCCGACCCTTTTCATCGCGTCCCATAGAAGCCTGCAAACTTTCACCAGAATCCACTTTCAGCGCGTCTCCGGCAATCTGCCGCACAAGGCATTCATATTCAGTCCATTCACGCAGAATTGCAGCTCACTTTCCGGCACCCAGTCGGTATGATAGTATTGACTCACTTTGAAAGCATTACTGCCGGGAGCTACTGCCTTCTTGTTACCGATCCGTGCCTGCTCTTTGCCATCACAAGTCAGAATAAAAAAGATGTTATACGGGATTTTCTTGTCAATCTGGTAGAGTACAGCCTCACATAGCCTACCAGAATGGAATACTCTTGAGATCGATATCCACTAATGTCCAACAAAGATCCTGTAGCCAACACATCAAAACGTCCGTCAAGTTTGAAAAATTTTAAAGCCGTCCTTGCTTGAGGACATTCCTGAATTTCGTCTAAAACAATAACGGTTTCATGGGGTACAAAGCGGGCAGTCAGACCAATAAATGCGCTCATCATGATCAAAAGATCTACCTGAAGCGAATTTTCAAAAATCGCCTTGTACTCTGGATTTTCAAAAAAATTAAGGTAAATCACCTGAGAATAGTGCTGTTTCACAAACTGCAAAGTAGAAAATGTCTTTCCACATTGGCGGCAACCTTTCAAAATGAGAGGATTATGGTTTTTGTACTCAAACCTGCTTAACAGCGTTTGTTCAATTTTTCGCTTAAGCATTGCATTGATACGTTTTTATAGGGACTTTTTATGATTTTTTAACGTTTTCCAAGCGACTTTTTAAAGAAATTGACATTTTTCCAAACTTTGACAGAGACGAATTTTTCAGCGTACGATGATTCTGTCTATTTTTCCGCTCAATTATGTTAAACAACACCGACAAACCAATTTGCATTTTCATGGTCGGTATTCCTTATTCCGGCAAAAGCACCTACATCGCTCATAACAAATGGCTGTCATCAATGCCGATCGTCTCTGTTGATGACGAGGTCATGAAGCTAACGGGTAATGACTACACTCAATGGTCAACTGTCATTGAAAAAGCCGCAAAAGCCGCTGACCAGAAGATTCATGACTTCATTGAAAAGAAAATATCTTTTGTCATTGACAAGACCAATCTTTCCGCTTTGGAGCGTCAAAAAACATTGACTGAATTAAAAAATGCTAACTATCAAGTCGCGGCTATCGTGTTCCCTTTGCCGGACAAGCGCACCCTTCGACAAAGAGCGAACAATCGACCTGAGAAAGTCATCCCTCGAGAAGTCCTGATACAAATGACACGGTTGTATCAACAAGATCTAAAAACATTGACTCAAGAGTTTGACGCTGTGCTCCTGTTGGAAGAAGTGGGATTGTGCATTAGAAAATAAAAATACGGCGCGAACCAAAATAAAACGAATTCGCACCGTTTAAAACTGACAACCAACTAAACCGAAGTTACTTTCTCAAACAACCTTTACTTGGCATCCAACAAAACAACGCCTTGGGGTGGGTTTTCTTTAATGGCGCCAACAATCGGATGTGGAACATAACATTCTTCCAAATAGGCCAATTCCTCTTCGGTCAAATGAATATTCAAAGCGCCAGCAGCGTCATCCAAATAGTGAGTTTTCGTCGCTCCGATGATGGGTGACGCGACCCCCCTTGCCCATTGCCAAGCAAGAGCGATCTGAGACATTAAGCATTGTTTATTTTCGGCTAATTCCTGCACCCGTTTGATGATCTGCATATCTTGCTCTTGCATACGATCATATTTGCCTTTTGCCACTCTGTCCGTTTGGGCCCTCAACGACTCAGCCGTCCATGTCGGGCGTGCCAAATGACCTGCTGCCAACGGACTGTAGGGCATCAAACTGACGCCCATCTGCTGACAGATCGGGATCAGCTCTCTCTCGTCTTCACGGTACAAAAGGTTATAGTGATTTTCCATTGCGACCAACGGAGTCCAATGATGATCACGAGCGGCCAGTTGCATGTTGAAGAATTGATAACCGTACATCGCCGAAGCACCCAATGCCCGAACTTTTCCAGCTTTCACCAGTTCATCCAATGCTTGCATGGTTTCTTCAATCGGCGTGTCATAATCAAATCGATGAATGATGTACAAATCCAAATAATCCGTGCCTAAACGCTTTAGCGTTCCTTCAATTTCTCTAAAGATAGCCTTTCTGGAGAGACGGCCGGGGTTAAAGTACACCTTTGAAGCAATCACCACTTGATCGCGCTTAACGTGTCTTTTCAGAATTCGACCAAGGAATTCTTCGCTCGTCCCAGCAGAATAGCCATTGGCGGTATCAAAAAAGTTAATCCCTAATTCCAAAGCATGGGAAATGATCACTTCACTGTCAGCTTCGTTTAATGTCCAGTCATGCATGGTGCCGGCTTTCCCGAAACTCATACACCCGAGACACAATTTAGATATCGTGATGTCCGTGTTCCCTAATTTCGTGTACTGCATACTAACCTCCCTATTTATTGTCTCTTGAATTTTCCCGCCTTTGGTATCCCATTACTGCGCCATTTTTCGAAAAATATTGCCTAGAGCTACTTTTCACACCCAAGGAAGCTGCTGAAACATTCGTGTTGAATTCTCCGGGATGGACGAATCAGTCAGAAAAGCGCATTACCCTGCGTGCCGTATTCCTTTGCTCGCTTTCCAAGAAACGCATGCGCGTTTCCTCTTCAAAAGTCCGTCGTCCTTCCAAATCAGGATCAAAAGTCAAAAGCTCGAAAACTAAGAAACCGATTCCCAACACCAAAATCAAAATTTCTACGCCCGTGGTCATTTTTTACCCCTTACGAAATAAAAATTTCATTTTTATTTTGATATTGTATTACATATTCTAAATAAAAACAAAACGGTATTTCGTTAGACAATCAAAGCAAGTTTTCCGTCTAAATCAATCCAATCTGAAAAACTTTCAAACCATCGTCTTTTTCTTGCTATTGTGTTGACTGACACATGACGGAGACAGCTGACTCACCACGGAAGAGTTAAAACATCGCATAGACTGCGCCATGGGCAATATCCCATGCGAAACTCGAATAACCAACGCGCAATTGGTTGATGTCTTCACAGGCAGTGTTATAGAAAACTGCGAGATCTATGTTGACCAAGGGAAAATCATTGACGTCGGCTGCCACTGCAAAGCAAGCGCCAAACAAACCATTGACGTTGGCGGCGCTTACGTAACGCCGGGCCTTATTGATGCGCACGTGCATATCGAGTCGTCCATGCTCACACCGGTTCGCTTTGCACGGCTGGTTGTGCCTTTCGGAACCACTACGATCATCACTGATCCTCACGAAATTGCCAATGTCTTAGGCACTCGTGGCATTCGCTATATGATGCGGGAAGCCAAGCGTTCGGAAATGACCGTTTTCTTCATGCTTCCGAGTTGCGTGCCGGCCACGCCCTTTGAAACGTCCGGCGCTGCGCTTTCGTCCGATGACTTGGCAGACCTCATTGACGAACCGGAAGTTTTGGGTCTTGCAGAGCTTATGAATGTTCCAGGTGTCATAGCGAAAGAAGATGATCTCCTTAAAAAAGTGGCAATGACCTTGAACTTAGGAAAACGCATAGACGGACACAGCCCATTGGTTTGCGGAGCAACGCCAGCCTACGCGGGCTGCGGCGTCACAAGCGATCACGAAGCCAGCACAGTCTCAGAAGTCAATGAACGATTAAGCCATGGCATTCGCCTTTTTATGCGCGAAGGGGCTGCCGCACAAAATGTAGAAGCCTTGAGTCAAACAATCAATGAGCGCAACGCCCGCTTTTTCTCGCTGTGTACCGACGACGCCTCGCCGGACGACGTTTACACCAATGGTCACATGAACCATGTCGTGCGTCGCGCAGTCGAAAACGGCGTTGATCCCATTGAGGCCATCCGCATGGCAACCATTAACACCGCCTTGCACTTCGGTTTAAAAAACAAGGGGGCGGTCGCGCCGGGCTTTGACGCAGATTTTGTGATTTTCAACGATTTGACTCATTGGCAAGTCAAACAAGTTTTAATTGCCGGCAAACCTGTGGCTGAAAACGGTTCAATGCTTACCCCGGAACCTGTGATTGAATCAGATCGAGAAGTGCTCGGCTGCGTCAAAATCCCGATGTTGACGACTGAAGCGTTCGCCATTAGAGCTCACAGTGGAAAAGCCCATGTGATTGGACTTCACGACGGCGATTTAATCAACGACCATTTGACGCTGGAGGTTAAGACGGACACAAAAGGATTCGTGAGTTGCGACGACAATCCCTCTCTACTGAAATTAGCTGTGATTGAACGCCACCACGCAACAGGTAATATCGGCTTAGGATTGGTCAAAGGCTTCGTCAAAGAAGGGAAACGCTTCGGCGGCGCAATGGCGAGTACCATTGCGCATGACTCGCACAATATTGTTGTGGTGGGTGACTCCGATGACGACATGCTCGCGGCTGTTAAAGCCATTGAAGCCATGCAAGGCGGTCTTGTGTTAGTTCGAAACGGCCGAATCGTCAAATCCTTAACTTTGGAAATTGCCGGTTTGATGACCAATGAACCGGCTCCAATCACGGCCGTGCGCAAGACGCAATTTATCAACTCCGCTCATGAGCTATTTCACGTCAAAGAATCCATGCACCCGGTGATGACGTTGAGTTTCTTGCCGTTAGCTGTGATTCCTCATTTGCGAGTGACCGACCTCGGACTTTTTGACGTTGACTCTTTTAAGCACATTGACATCAATGTCCAATAGCCTGCAGGAAAATAGCTGTTTTGTTGCATCTCGTGTGAACGCTAAGCTGAGAAAGTCGCCCCTCTAGGCGTCATAGCAGAGCGAACCTACCGGGTTATGGTCTGGCAAACAGGAGCGACTTCTTGATTGAGCGAATTGATTAACAAAAGACCCCCAACATCTCCATTTTGACTGGGGGCCTATTCGTTAAAGCGTTTCGCCAAGCGGCTTAATGCGATGATCCAAACCTGCGAGCGCCAAAAGCATCAGTATGGACTTTTGTTCACACGCCTCAACTCCTTTCGGATTGAACCATTCATCAAGCGTGTGCTGCCCGTATTCTTCGCCGCCTCGACCGAAACAAACGGCGGGAATCCCCTTGCTGATTGCCATATTGGCGTTGGTACTCCCACCGGGCATAAACGCGGGAGTAATGCCAACGGCTTCTGTCACCACTTTAGCCGCTTGAATCATGCGACAATCATCGTCTTGGTGACCGGCGGGAATTGACAGAAGCTTTTCATAACGCACCTTAATCACATTGGGTTTGCCCCAACGATCGTTTTCAAGTTTCGCTCCCATCTCGAACGCCGCGATCATTTGCTCATTGAGTTTTTCCAGATCCTCCTGACTATCCGAGCGTGCGTTAATCTTAAAAGTGCACTCTTGCGCAATCCCGTGAATGGCTTGACCACCTTCAATCAAACTGACAGTTGTGATGGTCTTTGGATTGGTCGGTAATGGAATATCGGCAATAAGGCTGGCGGCTCGGCAAGCGGCATGCAACGCGCTCGGTGTCCCAAACGCTGTCCAAGCGTGTCCGCCAGGTCCAGTGAACGTCACAGACCAATCCACCATGCCCGTCGCATTGGCATAAAAACGATCGGCGGTGGCGCCGTCAATTGACACAGTCGCTAAAACGTCGGTTTCTTTTTCGAGTGACTCTAAAAGCGTTCGCATGCCTAACATCCCACCCAGTCCTTCTTCACAAACTGTCGCGGCAATCACAATATCGTGATAAGGGCGAATGCCTGCGCTTTTGAGCGCTTTCAAAACCGATAAGTTAGCAACAAGCGCCCGTGTGTCATCACAAATTCCCGGACAATGAATACGTCCTTCTTCATCCACGGTCACCCCTTTGACATCTCCAAAGGAAAATACCGTGTCCAAATGACCTTCAAGCAAAACGCTCTTGCCCGTGTGTCCGACACCGGCGATTTTGCCGCGAACATTGAAGTGTTCGTCAATTAAAACGTCTTCAAGCCCCGCGTCCTTCAATAGTTCCGCATAACGACGCGCTTTCTTTTCCTCATGAAAAGAAGGCGCTTCAATCAATACCAACTCTTTTTGAATTTCAATGATTTGAGGCAATTGTTCTTTCGCAAGAGACAATGCCTTACGCACATCGGGCTCCGCCTTTAGTGCCTGAACTGTTTGCACGATGTCAAGGTCATATTCAGCCATAACAAGTCCCCTTACTTCATAAAAATAGCGTCACTTATCATGCTACTCCGAGATCGTTTGCAACAGCCGAAGAAACGCAAATCCTGTAGGCAGTTTCGTTTATTTTTTTGCCAAAAAAACAATCACAGGATCGGTATTTTCAAATAACGTCACCGATCGAAAGCCCGCTTGAATAAGAGATTCACGAATAATTTTGGCATCAGGAACTTTCATGCCAGGAACCCGTGTTGCCCAAGAAGAGCTCACCGCGGCGGATTCCATCATAATGAGAAATTGTCCCTTACTTTTAAGGACACGGTTGACCTCTTTGAATGCTTGAGGCAATTGTTCCCAAAAATAAATGGTTTCAAAGGCAGTCACCATGTCAAAACGATTCGTTTCAAACGGCAACTGATGCACATCGCCTTTTAAAACGGTCAACTGTCCGTTTTTTACAGCTTCACGATTATGCGCAAGGCTTTTTTGAACAGCCGCTTCAGAAATATCCACACCGCAAATTTGTCCATCGGGGCAAAGCGAAAGCATTGCCTGCAAATTTCTTCCCCCTCCACAGCCGATATCTAAACATGACCAATTTGACTGCCACTGAAGACAACCACGCGCAATCTTCGCCCCCTTTTCGTGCCCGATATTCATCGCATTCAAGACGAGTCGACCACCTAAACCGCGTGGACAGGCGAAATTTGACAAAAAAGACTGAAGTGCTCCCACGACATCCTCCTTAATGAGAATCATTATCATATTAAAATTATGAGCTGAATTTTTATAAAGTGCGAACCCGAAATACGAACAATCACCTGCTTCCCAGAAAATTTTTCAAAGGAATGCGCTCCGCATCAAAAATAAAAGACTACAATGTAACGTAATAAGACTTATTCTTATTATCATTCTTAATGGAGAAATAAAATGACAGAAACAACCAAATACGGTTTATTTTTCTTGGGTGGCGTTGTTGTTGGCGCTCTTGGCGCTGTCGCGATCTCACGAGGCAAACTGGATGTCAAACCACTAGCGAGTGACCTTTTAAGCACCGGCATGGATCTTCGCGATAAAGTCATGGCCGGCGTTGAAGGGGTTAAAGAAGATTTGGCGGATGTCATGGCTGAAGCCGAAGTAAAATCCCAAGAACGAAAACTAGCTAAGGAAGCACAACAAGCAGCCACACTCACAGAAATGGGAAGCGCTGAAGAGAAACCTCAAGTCACGGCTTAGCACTGCCCTCTTGAGAATTTTTGATTGCTTTTAGGCTATCACAATGTTTTTTCGAAAAGTTCATGAAGTCGGCAATCGGTTGCGTTGGCGAACAACCCAAACGATTTCGTTTGCCAGCATGGCGCTCGTCGCCTCCGAAATCGAGTCCTTCGTCGGTGTCACAGGCCTGATCGCCAATGCCCGAACAGGATCGATCACTATCACCGTCAACAGCACAGCAACAATCTCTCGAGTGGAAGCTTATTTTGAATGGTTGAAAACCCATCCCCCGATCCAACGTCACCAAACCCCCGCCGCAATGAGGGCGTTTAATCAGGCTAAAGCTCAAATCGCTCAGGCACGCGAAACACCGACTGCCGTTCAAGCATTATTGAAAGCGTCCGATCGGCTCATGAGTGGCATGCCCATTATTCAGGCGGTCGGTCGCATTCCTCGTTTTTTTGCAAATAAGGTTTCATCTCTAGGAAAGGATGAAACGGTTTTAGACCTATCCCCCTTGGCGCGTTACGTTTTTGTGCGTCCGTTTTTGCCTATTGTGGTCAATACGATCAACGCCATCCTAGGTAGCCTCCCAATTATCGCTCAGGGATTGAAATCTCTGCTTCAAGGCAAACTCAACGTCAGTGTCTTAGATGCTGCGGCGTTGAGTGTTTCATTGCTTCGTCGTGACTTTAAAACGGCAGGACTTTTGATCGTGTTGTTGGGCTTAGGCGAAATGCTTGAGTCTTACACAAGGAAAAAATCGCTAACAAGCCTCGCAGATCAATTAGCGATCAATGTTGACAGTGTTTGGGTTCGGTACGAGGACGGAGAAATTCGGCAAAAACCCCTTTCCGAACTTCAAGTGGGCGAAGAAGTGGTGGTTCATGCTGGAAATGCTATCCCGGTTGACGGCATCGTTACACAGGGTGAAGGATCGGTCAACCAAGCCTCAATGACTGGCGAACCATTGGCCATTCACCGCTACCCTGGGGCCAGTGTTTTTGCCGGGACAGTGCTCGAAGACGGTGAAATCACGATCAGAGCCACGCACATCGGCGACGGAACGCGGTTAAGTCAAATCGTTCACTTCATTGAAGAAAGCGAAGTGGCAAAAGCCGGAATCCAAGGCAAGGCCGAGCGCTGGGCTGATCGGATCGTTCCTTTCAATTTTTTATTGGCCGCTCTCGTTTACCTCGTTACCAGAGACTTCAACCGCATGGCCGGTGTTTTAATGGTCGACTTCAGCTGCGCGTTACGCCTGGCAACACCACTGGCCATTCTGACAGCCATGCGCACAGGCACAAAAGAGGGCGTAGTCATTAAAGGCGGACGTTACTTAGAAGCTCTCTCCGAAGTTGACACGGTTGTTTTTGACAAGACCGGCACCTTGACAGCCAGTTCTCCAAAATTATCCGATGTCGTGAGCCTTGATGAAAATTACTCCCGTGAAGAACTTTTGCGTTTGGCCGCTTGTCTTGAAGAACACTTTCCGCACCCGGTGGGGCGGGCCATTGTACGTGCAGCCGAGCACGAAGGACTTTGGCATGACAATGAAGAAGAGCATGCAGAGGTTCGTTATATCGTGGCTCACGGCATCTGCTCTTCAGTCGGCGATCGCCGCATTGTGCTCGGCTCTCGGCACTTCATTGAAGAAGACGAACAGATTGATGTCAGCGTTTCTCATGAGGCATGCAGGCTATTGGCGCTTGCCGGCAAGTCGATTCTTTATATGGCGGTCGGTTCCAAATTAGTCGGCGTGCTGGGTATTGAAGATCCAATTCGTCCCGAATCAAAATCGGTGATTGAGAATTTGCATCGCCTGGGGATCAATCGCATTTTGATGCTTACCGGCGATGATGCCCGCACCGCCAAAGCTGTTGCCGATCGCTTAGGCATCGATGAATTTCATGCCGGCGTTTTGCCAACCGATAAGGCCAATATTGTCGAATCGCTGAAAGCGCAAGGCGCGAAAGTGCTGATGGTGGGAGACGGCGTCAACGATAGCCCCGCCCTTTCGGCCAGCCATGTGGGAGCAACCCTTCGAGACGGCGCCGACATCGCACAAGAGGTGGCCGATGTCGTTTTAACGCAAAACAGTCTCAATCAGTTGCCGCAAAGCATTGAGTTAGGTCGGGCGACAATGCGACGCATCCGTCAAAATTTCATCGCTTCAGTTGTTCTGAACGGCGCTTTCCTTGTCGGTGGTTTAAGCGGTCGGTTAACACCCGCATTGGGCGCTTTGCTTCATAACGGCACAACCATCGGCGTGTGCTTAAACGCGATGCGTGATCCCAGAGCCCTTGGTCTTGAATGTTCCAGCGAAGATTTATCGGAGGCTATCCGAAACGGCCTTCGTTACGCCGGCACAATCTTTAACGCACAAGAAGGTTCGCACCATGGACGTTAATTTGACTCTGTATTCAAAAGTAATCCGATCGTCACTGCCCGGGCGTCTGCGAATTCGCCTGCCCATGCTAAAAGGCGCAGACACTGAGACGACAAAGTTTGTATCGGACTGGCTGAAAAGTCACGCCTCAAGCATTGAAGTCATTGTCAACCCTAGAGTGGGTAGCGCGCTCATCACATGGGATCCAGCGCATGACTCACTGGATATTGAATCGCTTCTGAACGAAGCCGCGGACTATCTGCAAACAGCGCAGACACTGGGCCTTATTGCTCCCCAAGACTGCGAATCGCAATCACTGGGGATGACTTCGGTCAAAAAATGGAAAAACGTCCTTTCGAGCCAAGGTGAACAGATAGGGAACCGTCTTTTAGACGCACTATCTCCCTGGGTGGCCGCCGATGTCAAACAAAGTGCGAGAAAGCGCCGTGTCACGCAAAACCGACTGATGCTGGCGAGCCTTATTGCCAGCATCGGTGTGTTGGGTACGTCGAGATCAAAAAGCCATGTCACTTTCGGTGTCGGCTTCATCGCGCTTTTATGCATTCACCTACTACAACACCGAAAAGTACTGTAAGGGAACGGCATGCTTGAAAAACTTGGACAGACATTTCGTCGGCTCGTCTTAATTCTGATTTGTATCTTGGCCTTGACGTTGCTCGTGAGCGCTTTGTCGATTTTACTGTCAGTGTTAACACTGGCCATGCTAGCGATCTTGATAGCAATGATTGTCGCGCCTCAGGAAACCAAACGATTTTTCAGTCAAATGGGGCGTTATATTGACTCATGGGTTCAAGCCATGGTGAAACTTGTTAAAGAAAGCGGCGAATTGGTTAAAAACGTTATGCAACAAAACAAGTCCCCAACGGAGCCGGGTTCTCAAAAGGAAACCCATTGATCTCAAAGCTCAAATGTTTTGAAATCCGCAAATTTCGAAGCATTTGAGCCACTAATTTCTCTCCTGACATGTCCGTCTTTATCGCTTATCGATAAAGGTCAGGGAAACGCTGCTTCAACGCGTCCAAACCGCTCTGCTCCTTCTTGGCCAACCATTGTGCGAACTCTCTCACCCGACGCACTCCCCAACCTTCTTCGGTTGTGCAAACATAAGTCTTGCGGGTGGGGCGATGCCAACCGGGCATGACGATTTCAAAGCGCCCACTTTCGATCTCGTCAGCGCAATGAAAAAGTGACATGTCCGGATTGATTCCGGCGCCGCGCAATACAGCGGTTTTCGCCGATAACGGGTTATTAACGATTAAAGTTGACTTCCAGACCAGCGGCGATATTGCGCCGTCATTTTCCATTTTCTCAATGGAATTGCGAACAACAGACCGAACCAAAACACCACGGTGGTTAATGCAATCTGTCGGCACATTCGGCGCGCCAAATCGCCGCACATAATCCACGGAGGCGCAGGCGACAAAAGGTAAGCTCCCTGAATAAAGTCGTTTGATTTTATTTGATGAGGTGATGTCTCCATAACCTAAAATGACATCCACATGATCGGGATTGGTCGGGCTGAGCTCATCTTCGGTGCTTAGCGCCTGATCTTTGATTTCAAAATGAATTTCAGGGTAAAGCGCCATAAAGTCGAGAATGAGCTCCGTCAAAGCCGTCGCGCTGACTCCAACATGTGCACCGACTCGAATGGTGCCTGCCATCGCCTCTCGGTCCTGGGTGAGAAAGCGAGACAACGCATCATGTTCTCTTAATAAAGTCAGCGCTCGCTCATAGCTCGCTTGTCCTAGTTGCGTCAGGCAGGCGGGACGGGTTGCGCGGGAAAATAACGGTGCGCCGATCTCCTTTTCGAGCCCACGAATGGCCCGACTTACTGTGCTTGGCTCGAGAGCGAGCTTAGCGCAAGCCGAGTTAAGCCCACCAGCTTGGACAATTTCCACAAAAAATCGCCACGTTTCAATGTTATCGATACGCTTCATGATGACAATCAGTAAGTTAACAAAAACGCCTTCTTAATGTTGAATATATGTCATTTTCTTTTGAAATAAAAGAGAAGATAATCTTTCGAGGATTCCAATGCGATCCGCTCATTTCCCAGTGTTCAACAAAGGATTTCGATCATGGCTATTGACCAAAAATATGTTGACGAGGCTGTCAAGGTTCGCCGCACGCTTCACCGTCGCCCAGAAGAAGGTTGGACGGAATTTGAAACGACCTACTTGATTGTGGAGACTTTGAAGTCCTACGGTTTTGAAGACATTCAATTCGGCAAGGGTCTTTACGATCCGGCGCACGCCTTGGGCCGCAATGAAGCGCTCATTGCCAAAGCCGAAGAACGAGCCATCGAACACGGTGTGCCGGCAGACTTTATTGAGGCTTGCGAACACTTCACCGGCGCCATGCTCACTTACGACACGGGCCGCCCGGGCAAGACCGTCGCTTTCCGCGTTGACATTGACTGTGTGAAAGTCGAAGAGACAAAAGATCCGGAGCACGAAGCCAATAAGGAAGGTTTTGCCTCCGAAATCCCCGGCAACATGCACGCCTGCGGTCATGACTCGCACACGGCGAGCGGTTTGGCGTTGGCTCACTGGGTTGCCGACCACAAAGACGAACTTTCCGGCGTCATTAAGATTATTTTCCAACCGGCCGAAGAAGGCACGCGTGGCGCAAGCGGCATGGCCGCTTCCGGCATCGTTGACCACGTCGACTATCTTTTCGGATTGCATGTCGGCGGCAACTGCCACCTCGGGCAAGTCAGCGTCATCCGCAACGGATTCCTTGCCACGACGAAAATGGACGTGCATTTCACTGGGGCTCCCTCGCACGCCGGTTCCGACCCTGAAAAAGGCCGCAGCGCTTTGATGGCCGCAGCCGACGCCGCCCTTTTGTTCCAAGGCATTTCCCGCCATTCACAAGGCGCTTCTCGCATTAGCGTGGGCACCATGCACGCCGGCGAAGGTCGCAATGTCACGCCGGTGCATGCCGTGATGCAAATTGAAACGCGCGGCGCCACGCATGAAATCAACCAATACATGACCGAACGCGTCAAGAACATTGTCGAAGGCGTCAAGCAAGCTTATGAAGTGCAAGGCGAGGTCGTCAAAGTCGGCGAAGGCACGACGATTTGCGTCGACGAAGACGCTTGCCGCATTGCCGAAGAAGTCGCCGAAGAGGTCGTCGGGAAAGACAACGTCATCCAAACCCAGCCGGGCGCTTCCGAAGACTTCACCATGATGCTTCGCCGCGCCGCCGAACACGGCGCCAAAGGCGCTTACTTCATGTTCGGTTGCAACCATCACGGCCACCATCGCGCGAACTTTGAAATTCAAGACACGCAAAGCTTGCCGGTTGGCATTGCCATGCTGGTGGGCATTCTCAAGAAAATTTCCGCTAAAGCTTAGTGCGGGCTAAATGACGGTCAAAGGGTCGGGATCTTGATTTCCCCGACCCTTTTATCAACCGACCCGCAATAAATCAGAAAAGCGCGTGGTGTAAGACGGACTTTTGTACTGTCGTTTCATTTTCCAATCGGTCGCTTGACTAAAAGCCGTCGCATAAGACAAAGCGCCTTTCCCGTAGCGAGCGTTAATGGTGTCCATCACACGGGACAAACGGTCGTTACCCTCTCTTTCGAAGGCGAACAAATCCCATTGCGCATCTCGTTTATCAATAATATCTTGCAATAACACCCCCGCTTTTTTGTAAGCGATTCCCGGTCGATAAATCTGACGCAAAATGGCCATCGCCTCATGCATCAGCCCCGGTGTGTCGCTGACATATACCCCAAAATCCCGTTCATCAAAACCGGAATATTGCTCGGTGTTGTCTCGGAAACGATTGGATAAAACAAAAACACCGATGCGACGAGCCGCAAGCCGCTCTTGGCGCAAAACTCGGGCAGCTTCCTCAACGTGACAAGTGATAGCAGCTGCCAATGCGTCAAAATCTTTCACATCCGCGGAGAAACTTCGGCTTCTAACTAATCGCTGACGCCTCTCAGCGACGGGGACAAAGTCCAGCACGGCCTCCCCTCTTAATTCCGCGGCCGTTTGCGACACCGTCACCGGGAAGTATTCCCGAAGAAAGGCTTTCGGTGTCTGAGACAAGTCCCAAGCAGAAACAATGCCCAATTGCGACAGACGCTTGGCCAATCTCGGGCCAATGCCCCAAATATCGCCGACAGCTCCAAACATCAGGGCTTTTCGCCGCCTTGGTTCGGACAAATCATCCCAATTCAACACCCCATGCAAAGGCGGTATTTTTTTCGCCAAGTGATTGCAATATTTTGCCAACGTCTTGCTCGGCGCGATCCCCACGCAAGTCGGAATGCCAACCCACATACGCACGCGCTCCCGAATGGATTGTCCAAGAACCGTTAAATGATCAAGTCCGGCCAAGTCGGCGAAACATTCGTCAATGGAGTATGTTTCGATGGACGGCACCAAGGACGCGATGGTTGCCATCATCCGGGCGCTCATGTCGCCGTACAATTCATAATTGCTTGAAAAGACCGCCACCTGATATTTGTCAATCACATCCTTTACCTGAAATAGCGGCGTTCCCCGTTTAAGTCCCAGCGCTTTCGCCTCCTTGGTTAACGTCACGATGCAACCATCGTTGTTGCTTAAAATCACCACAGGCCGCTGTTCCAATTCGGGTCTGAAAACCCGCTCGCAAGACGCATAAAACGAATTGCCGTCAATCAATGCAAACATGATTATTGTCCTAAAACCTCTTTTGATATTGTATATCAAATTTAAAACATCTAGAACATCATCTAGGCCACCCTGAAAATCGTGATGAAAGTCCTTTGCTGTGACTGATTTGCTAAGCTGCATTCGTTAAAATAACGAGATTGATTTTTAAAAGGATTTGGATTTATGGCTCGAAACCGCGACCTTCGTGAGGACAGTGACGAAGACGATTTTGAAGATGAGTACGACCGCCCGAGCAAATCGCAAATTAAGCGCGAACTACAGGCGCTGCAGGACTTGGGCAAAGAAATGACCAAACTGGGCGCTGAAACGCTTAATCGCATCCCGTTGCCCGAGGATGTGCGCGAGGCAATTGATGAATACGCCAAGATGAAGTCGTTCGGTGCTCAGCGCCGCCAATTGCAACTGATCGGCAAACGCATGAATGGCTTAGATCCAGAACGAGTCCGACAAGCCATTGATCTTGCCACCGGTGAGAGTCGCGCGGCCGTCGCCGCTCACCACAAAGCCGAGCGCCTGCGCGACAAGTTGCTCGCCGAAGACGCGTTTTTGACCGAGTTCATCCAAACCTATCCCTCGCTTGACGTGCAGTCGCTTCGACAAACCATACGGTCCGCGAGACGAGAAGCCGCCACCGGCAAGCCTCCCAAGAGCGCGCGAGAACTCTATCGGATTATCTATCCGCTCGTTAGCCCTAACATGGATTTGGCTAAACCGGCAGAGGAAACGGACACCGATTATTAAGGAGAACCAAACCATGACACACACGATCGTAAGCCTTTTGCCTCGTTTTTTGCCTGATGATCACTATGACGGCTTTCGATCGTTGGGCGATCTTTACTTCTGGAACGAATTACCCGACGACGAAAAAGCCCGCATCGCCCCCACTGTCGACATTTTGTTCGTCACTCCCCAAGTGCCGGTGAATCAAAGCACGTTGGACACATTCCCTAATGTGAAAATGGTGGCCGACTATGGTGTGGGCTACGATCAGGCGGACCTGACGCTTTTACGTGAAAAAGGCATTATTTTCACCAACACCCCAACTGCGACATCGGGCGATGTTGCTGATTTCGCCATGACGCTTTTATTGACAGCCAGCCGCGGCATCCCCGAAGCCGGCCATCGCCTCATGCGCTCAAAAACCATTAAATGCGGAATGCCCTTCACACGCCGCATCTGGGGTAAAAAAATCGGCATCGCCGGTCTCGGGCATATCGGTCGAGAAATCGCCCGCCGAGCTGAGGGATTCGGCATGCAAGTGGGTTACACCAATTTAAGCTCAGTGGATTGCACCTATCAACGATTTGACAATATCACCGAACTTGCCCGTTGGTGTGACTACTTAGTTCTCGCGATGCCGGGCGGCCAAGCCACCTATCACATCGTCAACGAAGACGTTCTTGAAGCGCTTGGCCCCGAAGGTTTTCTGATTAACATCGGTCGAGGCACTTTGGTCGATAGCACCGCTCTCGTTCATGCGCTAAAGACAAAGACAATTGCTTGCGCGGCATTGGATGTCTTTGAAAGCGAACCCGAATTAGACCCCGCGTTCATTGATTGCCCCAACCTCATCGTCACACCGCACATCGCCAGCTCGACGATTGAAGCGCGTCGCGACAGCGCCATTCAGGTGCTTGAAAACATCAAGGCTTTCATTGAAGGGAAAAATCCCCCTTGTCGCGTGATTTAATTCCTTTTGGTTGCCGCAATCTCCGTGCGGCTTAACCGCAAGCTCGTGAAGATGCGCTCCTTCACGAGCTTTTTAAATTCACGGGGCTGCTCTTTCAATGAAGGCAATGTCACTTGCTTAAGTTCCGGGGAGGCAATCATTAGGAAAAATAAAATGGAAACCGACGTCATGAAAGCGACCTGCAAGCGGATGTCTCCTAAGTCCTCCAGCCCCAAATAATCCGCGAAAAACTGTTTTAACACGCTAATGCGCGTGACGCCTTCTTTTTGGACTAACGCTTTGAACGCTTCAGATGGATACCCTGTCACTTCTCTTGCCCACACTTTCATAGGCCAACTGTTTTCGGCATCCATGTTTCGAAGGTGATAAGAGAAAAAACAGTCCAGCGCCGCTTCGGGTGTTTCGTACTGCACCATC
>DVNR01000039.1 GCA_018714205.1 Candidatus Aphodousia faecipullorum | reverse complement strand
ACGATGGAAGAAACCGCTTACTTCGTGCACTTGACAGCTAAGTGCAACAAGCCGATTGTGTTTGTTGGCGCTATGCTTCCGTCCACCGGTTTGTCTGCCGACGGTCCGAAGAACCTTTACAACGCAGTGGTTGTCGCTAGCTCCAAGGAAGCCGCCAACCGTGGTGCCATGGTCGCCATGAACGATAAGATCATCGGCGCTCGTGATGTGATCAAGACCAACACGACCGCGGTTGAAACCTTCCAAGGTGCCAACTTCGGCACGATGGGTTATGTCTTTAACTCCAAGGTTCACTTTGGCAATACACCGTCTACTCCTCACACCACGAAGACCCCGTTTGATGTGAGCAAGTTGACCTCTTTGCCGAAGGTCGGCATTGTCTACAACTACTCGAACGTTCCTGCTGAACCGCTTCAGGCCCTGTTGAATGCCGGTTATCAAGGTATCGTGACGGCTGGTGTCGGTAACGGCAACATCCATAAGAACCTGTTCCCGATCCTTGAAAAAGCGGCTAAGGATGGCGTAGTGGTTGTTCGTTCTTCTCGTGTGCCGACTGGTTCTGCCACGAAGGACGCTGAAATTGATGACGCCAAGTACGGCTTCGTTGCTGGTCAATACCTCAATCCGCAAAAGGCTCGCGTCCTTTTGCAATTGGCTTTGACGCAAACGAAGGATCCGAAGGAAATCCAAAAGATTTTCGACACGTACTAATCGTTTGAAAACTTTCATTTTTGAAAGTTAAAACCGAGCCTCGATCGTTTAATCGTTCGGGGCTCTTCTTTTGCACATTTCAAATAAATTGATTTGAAAAAAATTATTCAAACAATTATCTATAAATTAACTATCTAATTGATAAACAGTAAAAAATTGCCCCTTACACTATTTAAGTTTTGTTACCTTGAATGACCACTTGAAAAGCATATCCAACCAAAATTTGCGACACTAAACTCAAATCATTGCACAAGGAGAGTCGCTTATGCTGAAGTTTCAACATGATGAAGTCAATCTCATCCTCCAAGCTTGTGATGGTAAACTCGATTGCGGCAAAAAGCCCACTTGTCTGACGAAATTAGCTCGCACCTTAACACTATCCTGCAAAGAATTTCGGGAACTTGTCCGTTACCTGAAAACCGTTGCTATGAGCAGCATTAAATTGGGAGTCGTCGGTTGTGGAGTGACATACCAGCTCTACGTTAAGGTTGCCTCAGATGCGATCAGAGCACTAGAGATCTGCAACAGTGTCAAAATGCAAGCTATCCGCGCAGAATAATGGAGGTGTTACAATCGTCCGATTGAAACAGTACGTGTCTATAAAAATGAATCATTATGTCGGTCGTTTTGCGCCTTCACCAACCGGTAAACTTCATGCCGGCAGTTTAGTTGCCGCGTTGGCAAGCTATTTGGACGCCCGCGCTCATGATGGAGAGTGGTTGATCCGTATAGAAGACGTTGACACCTTACGTTGTCATGACGAATTTAGTCAAAGCATCCTCGAAGTCTTGAGTCAACTGCACCTCTATTCAGATCGGGAAATCATTTTTCAGAGCCACAGAACCGAACGGTATCAAGCAGTCTTTGATCACTTGAAAAACATTGGGCGTGTTTACGGTTGCTCGTGCTCACGCCGCGAAATTGACGAAGCGGATTCGCGCCTTGGATTGCCACATGGATGTTATCCGGGGACTTGCCGAAATGGTGCCAAAGGCCCTGTGCGCAGCTATCGTTTTAGGACTTCAACAGGGATAACCTCGTTCAAAGACCGCCGGCTGGGTATTTTTGAACAAAATGTGGAAAACACTGTCGGAGATTTCGTTGTTAAGCGAGCCGATGAGCTTTTCGCCTATCAATTGGCGGTGGTTGTTGACGATCATGATCAGGGAGTCACAGATGTTGTCAGAGGGGAAGATTTGCTGGACAATACGCCTCGTCAACTGCAACTTTATCAAGCTCTAGGCTGGTCTAGTCCTTCTTACATGCATATTCCATTAGTCTTGAACAATCGTCATGAAAAACTAAGCAAGCAAGCGGGCGCACGACCGCTGACAGATGATTTGCTCAAGGAGTGTGAGCAAGCATGGATTCATTTAGGTTTTGAACCGATCGTCGCCGACACACTAGACGCCTTTTACAAAACTGCGATTTCCTGCTGGAGGTACAGATGGCTCAAAGAGGGCGAGAAAAATAAACCATGTCTTTGAGCACATGCCCCTCTTCAACAATTTGATGATCGTAATGGTCTGTGAAAAAATTTTCGATGCGGTGCGAATAACAAAAACCGCAGGCCAAATAAAAATTCATCGTGGCAGCTGTCTCACCTGTGCCAACAATAAGTTTCTTGGCTCGACCTTGGTAGTGAGTGAATAAATAATTTATAAGATATCGACCGTAACCATGACGCTGGAAAGCTGGATCTACCGCAAAATTTTTAATTTCAAAAATGCCATCACCGTTATCAGCAACAACAGCTTCAGCAATAGCTTGGTTGTTTGAAGAGAATAAAACAAACATTTCGCCGTTCTCGAGGTAACGATCCATCATCGATTCCTGTTCGTCTCCCAAAAGCAACAACGACAAAAAACGCTTTTTCGACTCTCTGACTTGAATAACTTCCATGGATTTATTTTGGGTGTAAAAAAAGCTCAGTGTTCACTGAGCTTTTTTTGAAAACTTGGAGCGGGAAACGAGTCTCGAACTCGCGACCTCAACCTTGGCAAGGTTGCGCTCTACCAACTGAGCTATTCCCGCG
>DVNR01000038.1 GCA_018714205.1 Candidatus Aphodousia faecipullorum | reverse complement strand
AGCAAGCTTAGCCAGGCGACCATAGCGGGGTGGTCCCACTCCTTCCCATTCCGAACAGGACAGTGAAACGCCTTAGCGCCGATGATAGTTGGTTGTATTTCCAGTGAAAGTAGGACATTGCCTGGCTCCCCTTTTGAAAAGCCCCGAAGTCATGTGATTTCGGGGCTTTTTCTCTATCTGTCCTCGATAAATTTAAAGACGATACCAGCAGCATTGATCTTGAATTAGACTGAGTGCCTCTGTTTTAAATCCTCGGCGCTCGGAAAGTTTCGCTCACACAGCGTGGGAATTTTTCCCCAGAGTTTAAAGTCTATCTAACACGTTGATTTGTGCTATCGTTTCCATACTATGACAGAAGATCTCTTTGGAAACATTCTTGAAGAAAAATCTCTTCAGAATCAGGTAGCACATTCTGCTTCTTCATCACGCGTTGCCCCTAAGATGCAACCTTTGGCTGAACGGCTCAGACCTCAAAAGCTTGATGACGTTGTCGGTCAACAACATTTGTTAGGTCCAGGTCAGCCACTTCGAGTTGCTTTTGAAGAGGCTCGTCCTCACTCAATGATTCTTTGGGGGCCACCAGGGACTGGTAAAACAACCTTGGCTCGATTGATGGCTAAGGCATTTGACTTGCCTTTTATTGCGATTTCTGCTGTTTTAAGCGGTGTCAAAGAAATTCGTGAAGCGGTTGATGCCGCTGAGTTGACAATGAAGAGTACGGGCCGCTCAACCATAGTTTTTGTTGACGAAGTTCATCGTTTTTCAAAGTCACAACAAGATGCGTTTTTACCTCATGTTGAGAGCGGATTATTCATTTTTATCGGAGCAACCACAGAAAACCCTAGCTTTGAAGTTAATAGCGCCCTACTGTCACGCTCTTCAGTCTATGTCTTGGAAAGTTTGAAACCGGAGGATTTTAAACTTTTATTACCTCGAGCTATTGCCGTTGAAGCCCCCGATCTTGTATTTACCAAAGAGGCACAGGATATCTTAATTAATCTTGCAGACGGTGATGCCCGACGTTTTTTGAATGCTGTAGAGCTAGCCTGCCACGTTGCTACAGATGAAAATTTAAAGGTAGTTGACGAAGATCTTTTGCGAAAAAGTTTACCCAGCACGTTGCGACGCTTCGATAAAGGGGGTGAAAACTTTTATGATTTGATCTCAGCCTTGCATAAATCAGTCCGGGGGTCAGACCCGGATGCGGCACTTTATTGGATGACCCGAATGATTGTTGGTGGTTGCGATCCCCTTTATATTTGCCGCCGAATGATTCGCATGGCAACGGAAGATATTGGTTTGGCTGATCCAAGAGCGCTGGAGATCGCGATAAATGCGACCAGTGCGTTTGAACGGTTAGGATCACCGGAAGGAGAGTTGGCGATAGCAAATGCGATTGTTTATTTGTCAGTGGCGCCAAAAAGCAATTCTATTGAAGTCGCATATAACGCTGTTAAAAGCTTTGTAAAAAAAGATCAATCGCGCCCGGTTCCTCTTTATCTAAGAAATGCTCCGACTAAGCTGATGAGCAAGCTTGGCTATTCTCACGGTTACCGTTACGCTCACGATGAACCAGATGCATTTGCCGCCGGAGAAGTTTATCTTCCGGAAGGGATAGAAAATATGCGTTGGTATTCTCCTAGACCGCGAGGCATGGAAATTAAAATCGCTGAAAAACTTGAGAAGCTTAAGGCGTTAAACATGCAGGCTTGGGAGAAAGGAGTGGGACGCAAGAATGATCGTAAACACTAATACGTAGCTTTATTGCCAAAAAGTTTGCAATCACGCTCTGAACGGGCCAAAATATGCTCCCAATTCATAATAAAAGAGGGGTTCCTCTTTGTTCCTAGGAAATGTAAGAATGCTCGATATCAACTTATTGCGTAAAGATCTCGATAGCGTAGTGGCTCGTTTGGCTACTCGCGGTTATGAATTCCCGGTGAAAGAATTCAATGCGTTAGAAAACGATCGTAAAACGGTTCAAAAGCAGACCGAAGAATTGCAAGCCTTGCGGAATAGTCTGTCCAAACAAATTGGAGCAGCTAAGAAAGCAGGTGGAAATGCTGATGATCTGATGGCGGAAGCCGCCGCGATTCCTGAAAAGTTATCTGAATTGCAGGCAAAATTGGCCGACATCCGCAATGATCTCGAAGAGTTGATGATGAGCGTTCCTAACCTGCCAAACGAGACGGTACCGGTTGGCCGTGATGAGCGGGACAATCCTGAATTGCGTCGCTGGGGTACTCCGCGCACTTTTGACTTTCCGATTAGAGACCACGTGGATATTGGTGCTCCGTTAGGGATGGATTTCGAAACGGCTGCAAAGGAGTCCGGGGCTCGTTTCTGCTTTATGAGAGGTCAAGTGGCTCGTTTGCATCGTGCCTTGGCCCAATTCATGTTGGATACGCATACGCGCGAAAACGGCTATGTCGAATGCTACACGCCTTATATTGTTTCGGCGCAAACCATGCGTGGAACGGGACAATTGCCGAAGTTTGAAGAAGATCTTTTTGCAGCCAAAAAAGGTGGTCAAGAGGGTGATGGGGAGCGGATGTACCTAATTCCGACCGCTGAAGTGTCCTTGACCAATATGGTCAGCGGTAAACTTCTGCGAGAAGATGAGTTGCCGATTAAGATCACCGCTCATACGCCGTGCTTCCGTTCTGAAGCTGGTTCTTATGGTCGCGACACACGCGGAATGATTCGTCAACACCAGTTTGATAAGGTCGAAATGGTCCGTATCGTTAAGCCTGAAGAAAGCTATCGCCACTTAGATGAAATGGTGGCTAACGCTGAAGGCATCTTGCAAAAATTGGGTTTGCCGTATCGTGTCATTACGCTGTGTACCGGAGATATGGGGTTTGGCGCAGCGAAGACTTTTGATTTGGAAGTTTGGTTACCTGCTCAAAACACGTATCGTGAAATTTCTTCTTGCTCTAACTGCGAAGCTTTCCAGGCTCGTCGTATGGGAGCACGCGTGAAGGGTAAAGACGGTAAGACCCAATACGTCCATACTTTAAATGGATCCGGTCTCGCTGTGGGGCGTACCCTAGTGGCCGTGTTGGAAAATTATCAAAACGCTGACGGAAGTGTAACGGTTCCAGAGGTTTTGCGTCCGTATATGGGTGGTGTAGAGGTGCTTCGCCCTGAAAATCAACCTTTAGGTGATTTTAAAGCCTAAATAAAATTCAATGCTTACGTGCAATAGTGTTTTTTCGCTATTGCTAAGGCATTCTGAATTAGATAAGTCCCACTCGTAGCCCAAATCATTTCAAGTGTTTTAGGCTGGAGTGGGACTTTTGCATTTTAAGATAAATGAGACTTCAGGAGGATAACTCAATTTCAGAGCGTTTTTGCAAGTGTTTTTTAAAAGAGAAGCCTGTTGACAAAAATGGATTGGAGCAACTGTAAATCTTGATCTTAAGTCTGAGCTAGCTTCTGAGAAACTTCGCGTAACGAAAACTTCAAAGCGACAGTCCAATCAATTATTGAGAATGGTCACATATGATCTAATTGCCCAGGCTGTGATTTGCTTGGTGTTAAAAAACAGGGCACTCATACAAGCGCCCTGCATTCAAGATATCAGATCGAGCAAAAACTATTTCTTAGCCGTCTTTTTGGCCGTCACTTTCTTTGTTGCAGTTTTTTTAGCAGTGGCTTTTTTTGCAACCGGTTTTTCTTCCGTTTCGGCTACCGCAGCTTTTTTGGCCGCTGCTTTTTTGGCAGGTGCCTTTTTGGCTACTGGCTTATCTTCTTCGACGTCAACTTCCATTTCGACGACGTCTTTTTGAGCAGCAGCTTTCTTCGCCGCAGGTTTTTTGGTAGCGGTCTTTTTAGCGGCAGTCTTCTTCGCGACCTTCTTTTCTTCGGTCTTTTCTTCAACGTCCGCCGGCTTTAGCTCTTCATCGACGTAGGAGTGCAACACATCCGACTCCTTGAGCATTTCGAAAGAGGCATTCATCATTTCGTTTACTTGAGCCATGCGCAAGCTCGTATGATGACCATCACTTAAAGTGTCATACAATTCTTTGGTGATCATGCCAAGACGATGATGAGCTTTTTTATTGCGTTCGAGAATTTCTTTGAGATCCATTTCACAACACTCCTACAAGAAATTTGTGTTTGATATATCTATGAAGATATCACTCTTCCCATTATGTTAGTCCAAAAGTCGGAAAAGATTTGAGTAATCTCAAAAGTTTTGTTTATCTTTGAGTAATTTTTTTAAAAATTAAATGGTTAATCTTAAGGGTTGTTGCCAAGTAGCAACATAAAAATCAATGAAAATTCATCAACTGAATAAAACGCTAACAGCAAATTTATTTGCATTCTGATAAAATTCATCGCTCCGATTGTGCGGAAGGGTGGCAGAGAGGTCGAATGCGCCGGACTCGAAATCCGGTATACGGCGCGTCCGTATCGAGGGTTCGAATCCCTCCCCTTCCGCCAGGTGCGTCTCATAAAGTTTCTTGCTTTATGAGATTTTTTATTTCTCTTCGCTTCCGAGCGAAATGGGCTTGTTCAATGATTTTTAAGACAAAATCTTGTATTTTTACTTAAAAATTGTATAATCACGAGCAAGATAAAAACAATAAAGGCACTTGTTAAAGTGCCTTTATTTGTTTTGTGACTGTCGCTACAGGCCACTATTTAGCGGCCTGTAAACCCGTGCGTATGGCTTTGCAAAAGGCGATTGCACGGGGGATTGATGGGCCAGAGGGGCCCATTTTTTTTGAAGAATTTTATTAACAAGAGTTCAATAAAAAGTATTGATAAATGAGTGAAACAACGACTGATTTGGTAGCGCTCGTGGAAAATACCGTCACGGGCATGGGCTATGAGTTTGTTGATTTTGAACGCCTGGCACGTGGGTTGATTCGCGTCACAATTGATCGAGAAAACGGCGTGGGGGTTGATGATTGTGAACAAGTGAGCAATCAATTGTCATATCTCTTCACTGTTGAGGACGTGGCCTATGAACGCCTTGAAGTTTCTTCTCCTGGAGTTGAGCGTCCATTGAAACGATTGTCTGATTGGCAGCGTTTTGTTGGGGCGCTGACCCATGTTGAACTCTTTAACCCGCTTTATGCTGAAGGATTTCCTGAGGCAGGACGTCGAAAGCTCGACGGTCGCATTCAAGGTGTACGAGGTGAAGGCGCTCAGGCGGTTATAGACTTTTTATTTACAGATGAAAAACCGGCCAAGACCCCGGCTCAAGCTGCTCGCGAACGTATCGCTCAAAAACGTGGCAAGAAGGTGGCTGCGGTCGAACCCGTAGCCGTGAGCTTTACGCTTGATCAAGTGGATCGGGCTCATTTGGTTGCTGAATTAAACTTCAAAGGGAATTAAAAAATGAATCGCGAAATGCTTGAAATGGTAGAAGTGCTCGCACAGGAAAAAAATGTGCCGCGCGAAGTGGTTTTCGGTGTTTTAGAGACAGCATTGGCTTCAGCAGTGAAAAAAGCCAACTTTGCTGGTGAAGACGCCGATGTGGAAGTTCATGTTGACCGGGCCACGGGCGATTACAAAGCATGGCGTCGTTGGTTGGTCGTCGCCGACGAAGAAGGTTTGCAAGAACCGGACCGTCAAGAAATGTTTTCTGACATCCACGATGAGTACCCCGATTTGAAGGTAGGCGACTATATTCGACACGAGGTCGCCAATATCAATAGTTCAGGTCGTCGTTTTGCGCAAGACGCCAAGCAAGTGATCTTGCAGCGTTTGCGGGATGCAGAGCGTGAACAAATGTTGGTGGAATTTTTGGCTCGCGACGAAAAGGTGATTTCTGGATTGGTCAAGCGCATGGACAAGGGCGACGCGATCGTGGAAATCGGTAAAGTCGAAGCCCGCTTGCCGCGTAGCGAGATGCTTCCCAAAGAGTCTTTCCGTCCTGGAGACCGTGTTCGTGCTTATGTTGCTCGTGTTGATCGCACAAGTAAGGGACAGCAAGTTTTCTTGTCTCGCACAAGTCCCGAGTTCATTAAGGAACTCTTTGCTCAACAGGTGCCGGAAATTGATGAGGGGCTTTTAGTGATTCGGAGCGCTGCTCGTGATCCGGGTAGCCGCGCGAAGATTGCTGTTCAAGCGAAGGATGCTCGTCTGGATCCAGTCGGCACTTGTATCGGTGTACGTGGTACCCGTGTCAATGCAGTGTCCAACGAATTGGGTGGCGAACGCGTTGATATTGTTGTGTGGGATGATGAGCCTGCGCAATTCGTGGTGAGCGCTTTAGAGCCTGCGAAGGTTTCTGGGGTGGTGATGCTTGAAGACACTCATACGATGGAAGTGGTGGTTGACGAAGAGAACCTTGCCATTGCCATTGGGCGTGCGGGTCAAAATGTTCGCTTGGCTTCTGAATTAACCGGTTGGAAGATTGACATCATGACCAACGAGGAAGCCAATGCAAAGCGTGACGAAGAAACCAACAAGATTCGCCAGGAGTTTGTGGAAAAGCTTGATGTGGATGATGATGTTGCCAACATTTTGATCGAAAATGGTTTTTCCTCAATCGAAGAGGTGGCCTACGTGCCGGAGTCTGAATTGCTTGAAATTGAAGCGTTTGATGCAGACACAGTAAAAGTTCTTCGTGAGCGCGCTCGTAACAAGTGCCTCATGCAGGATCTAGAACGTGAAGAAAATCTCCGTCAGGCAGAACCCGAGATGGTTGAGCTTGAAGGAATGGACAATGATTTGGTTAACGTGCTGGTTGCTCATGGCGTGAAAACGCGTGATGAACTCGCCGAATTAGCCGTTGACGAACTGGTGGACATGAGCGGTATTGATGCTGAACGAGCATCTAAGCTCATCATGGGGGCCCGTGCTCACTGGTTCAATAAATAACCGTGCCTTGATATAAGCCTTTAGCAGATATCGAAGGACGAAAGGAGAGTATATGGCAAGTTCGACCGTACAAGCGTTAGCCCAAGAGATGAAGGTGACGGCTCAAGAGTTACTCAAGCAGTTACGTAGCGCCGGTATTGACAAAAATTCTGAGACGGATTCTGTGACGGAAGCTGATAAAGCACATTTGGTGGAGTTTTTGCGCCAGGACCGTCAAGCTAAAGCGAAAAAAATTACTTTGACTCGCAAGGAAACAACGACTGTTAAGCAGGCCGATGGACAACATACCGTGAAGGTGGAAGTTCGTCGTAAGCGTGTTTTGATGAAAAATCCGGCTACGGTTGCTCGTGAGCAGGCAATTGCCGCTGAGCGTGCTCGCGCTTTGGAAGAAGCTCGTCGTCAGCAGGCAGAGAAAGAACAAGCCGAACGTCTTGCGCAGGAAAAGGCTGCACAAGAAAAAGCCGCTAAGGAAAAGGCAGAACAGGAGCGTTTGGCTGCTGAGCGTGCCGCTCAGGAAAAGGCAGCCCAAGAGCGCGCGGCCCAAGAAAAGGCGGAACAAGAAAGAGCTGCTCAGGAGAAACTTGCGAAAGAACGAGCCGCGGAGTTGGCTCGCCAGCAAGAAGAGGCGCGCCGGAATGCTCAAAAGAGCAACAAAGAGCCTCGTCAAAACGATACAAAGAAATTTGCTCGTGAAGAGAAGCGTTTTGAAGGCAATAAACCTCGTAACGATAAGAGACTGCCTCAGAATGCGCCTCGCCGCTCTGAAGCTCCCAAACGTGTTGAAAAAGCTCAGATGAGTGATGAGGAACGTCAACGTCGTGAAGAGGCTCGTCGCCGCGCCGAAGAGGAAGCTCGCGCTATCCGTGAAATGATGAGTAAGCCGAAGCCCAGCGTCATGAAAGCCAAGTCAGACAATCGTAAAGCTGATGTAAAGAAGGGCAATGACAAGAAAAGGGGCGATCGCGACCTCAATCAGGATCGTGATGACGAAATGAAGAACAAGAAAAAGGGCGGAGGCAAACACGCTGGCGCCAATCACGGTGGTTCTAGCAAATGGGAAGACGCCGGTAAGTTCCGTGGCAACAAAGGCAACGCCCGAGTGATGGACGAGGAAGGGGGCGATGAATGGCGCGCTGCTCGTAAAACCCGCAATAATCGTCGTCACGAACAACCAAAATCTCAGCAACAAACACCGATTGAACCGGTGGTGCGTGAGGTGAGTGTTCCTGAAACCATCAGTGTGGCAGATTTGGCTCACAAGATGGCTGTAAAGGCGACGGAAGTCATTAAGACGCTTATGAAGATGGGGCAAATGGTGACAATTAACCAGATGCTCGATCAGGACACGGCAATGATTATCGTCGAAGAAATGGGGCACAAAGCGATTGCAGCGAAGGCAGACGATCCGGAAGCGATTTTGGGTGACATGATGCAAGACAATACGGCACCTGAATTGCCCAGACCGCCCGTTGTGACCATCATGGGTCACGTTGACCACGGTAAAACGAGTTTGCTTGACTATATCCGCCGTGCCAAGGTGGCAGCAGGCGAAGCGGGCGGTATTACGCAACACATTGGTGCTTACCACGTAAAAACCCCACGCGGCATCGTGACGTTCTTAGATACACCAGGGCATGAAGCTTTCACAGCCATGCGCGCTCGCGGTGCTCAGGCGACTGATATCGTGATTTTGGTGGTGGCGGCCGATGACGGTGTGATGCCTCAGACGCAAGAAGCTATTGCTCACGCCAAGGCGGCCAACGTGCCGATGGTTGTCGCGATCAATAAGATTGACAAACCAGAAGCGAATCCCGAACGCGTTAAGCAGGAGCTAGTACAAAACGGTGTGATGCCGGAAGATTGGGGTGGAGATGTTCCTTTCATTCCAGTGTCGGCTAAGACTGGTCAAGGCGTTGATGATCTGCTTGAAAACGTGTTGTTGCAGGCAGAAATGCTGGAATTGAAGGCTCCTAAGGAAGGCTTGGCTCGTGGTTTGGTGATTGAGTCTCGACTTGACAAGGGGCGCGGTCCGGTGGCTTCTATTTTGGTGCAGTCCGGAACGTTGCACCGTGGCGATATCGTTTTAGCCGGCGCCGAGTTTGGTCGTGTTCGGGCGATGATGAATGAAAACGGTAAAAATGTGACTGAGGCTGGTCCGTCTATTCCTGTGGAAATTCAAGGCCTTTCTGGCGTGCCTCAAGCCGGTGATGAAATCATGGTGTTGCCTGATGAGCGCAAGGCCCGTGAAATCGCTCTATTCCGTCAAGGCAAGTACCGTGATGTGAAATTGGCGAAGAAGCAAGCCGCTAAGTTGGAAAATATCTTCTCAGACGCTGATAACGGTAATGTTAAGACGTTGGCGTTGATTGTTAAGGCTGACGTTCAAGGGTCGACGGAAGCCATAGTTCACGCTTTGACGAAACTTTCGACCGATGAAGTGCGCGTGCAAGTGGTTCACTCGGCTGTTGGCGGCATTACCGAAACCGATATCAACTTGGCTTTGGCTTCCCAAGCTGTCATCATCGGCTTTAATGTTCGTGCCGATGCGCCGGCTAGAAAATTGGCTGAGCATGAAGGCGTTGATGTGCGTTACTACAACATCATCTACGACGCAGTTGATGATGTGAAGGCGGCTATGAGTGGTATGCTCGCTCCGGAAAAACGCGAAACGGTATTGGGCTTGGTGGAGATTCGCCAGTGCATCCGCGTTCCGAAGGTTGGCATTATCGCTGGTTGCAAGGTCTTGGAAGGAGTTGTTCGTCGTACGGCCTCTGCTCGCTTGCTACGTGACAATGTGGTGATTTGGACGGGTGAATTAAACTCTTTGCGTCACTTCAAGGACGATGTTCGCGAAGTGAAAGCCGGTTTGGAATGCGGCTTGTCGCTTAAGGGGTATGACGATATCAAAGAAGGCGATCAGCTTGAAATCTTTGAAGTCACTGAAGTTGCCCGTACGCTTTAACTTGGGGCTGGGGATCGGAAGCTGTGGCTGCCGATCCAGCAACTCAATAGAGAGGACAATAAAATAATGAGAGCTGCTAAGCCAGGGCGCGCACAACGCGTTGCCGATCAAATCCAGCGAGATCTTGCTCGTCTTATCCCTCAGGAGGTGAGAGACCCGCGAGTGGGTTTGGTAACATTGACCGGTTGTGAAATTACGCCCGATTACGCGCATGCAAAGGTGTACTTCACTGTGATTGGTGCGGACGCTGAGCAAGCCCGCGAGGGACTAAATGCCGCGGCCGGAATGCTTCGAAATCATTTGTTCAAGCTCCTACAAATTCACACCGTGCCAACGTTGCATTTTGAACACGATACCTCCGTGGCAAAGGGCTTTGAAATGGATCGCTTGATCGCAGAGGCAATGCAAGTGACCGATCGTAACAACTAGGAACTTTGCCGATGCGACGCAAAGGTGAACGAATTGACGGTGTGCTGTTGTTGGACAAACCTTACGGGGAGACTTCCAATGCGGCACTGCAAAAAGCCCGGCGACTCTTTAATGCTGCAAAGGCCGGTCACACCGGGACGCTGGATCCGCTTGCAAGCGGTCTTTTGGCGTTAACCTTTGGAGAGGCTACAAAGTTTTCCGCTGATTTGCTTCATGCGGATAAGACTTACATTGCGGAGGTGAAGCTTGGGCAGACGACAACCACTGGGGATTTAGAGGGTGAGTTTCTGACCCATGTCCCCGTTGAGGTAACCGAGGCCGATCTTGAGCGAGTTCTTGCTGATTTTCGAGGGGAAATCGAGCAAATCCCGCCAATGTTTTCCGCGCTAAAGCGTGATGGGAAAACTCTTTACGATTTGGCAAGAGAGGGGATGAGCATTGAGCTTGAGCCGCGTCGGGTCCGTATCGAAAAATTACAATGCCTGAGTTTTAATGGTGAGTCTGTCACTTTGGAGGTAACCTGTTCGAAGGGAACTTATATTCGTGTGCTTGCCGAGGATATCGGTCGGGCACTCGGATGTGGCGCTCACCTGACTGGACTGCGTCGGACGAAAGTAGGGGATCTGACGATTGAGTCGTCTGTGACGTTGCAAGATTTAGAGGCGATGAATCACGAGCAACGTTTACAAACACTATTGCCTTTGGATGCGTTAATGCAGACGCTTCCTGCGGTGTATTTATCGCAGAATGATTGTGACCGACTTCAAAACGGACAGCGCTTGGCGCTTGCCCTAGAGTGTCGGGGTCGTGTCCGTGTTTACGGACCGGACAAAATGATGGTGGGTACTGCGCGCGTGAATGATCGTGGCGTGCTAGCACCTGAACGTTTAATTGCCAACAAGAAAGATATTGAGACAAAAAATGACTAGTACTCGTGCTATTCGCAACATTGCGATTATCGCGCACGTTGACCATGGCAAGACGACCTTGGTTGATAAGTTGTTGCGCGCTGCGGGCACTTTCCGTGCCAACCAGGAAGTTCAAGAACGTGTGATGGACAGTGGCGACCTGGAACGTGAACGTGGTATTACGATTTTGGCAAAAAACTGCGCCGTGGAATATGAAGGCACGCACATTAATATTATTGACACCCCGGGGCATGCTGACTTCGGTGGTGAAGTTGAGCGTGTGCTCTCCATGGTCGACGGCGTTCTCCTTTTGGTTGATGCCGTTGAAGGTCCGATGCCTCAGACGCGATTTGTGACTCGCAAGGCATTGGCTTTGGGTTTAAAGCCCATTGTCGTGATCAATAAAATTGACCGTCCGGGCTCTCGTCCTGATTGGGTTTTAAATCAAACATTTGACCTATTCGACAAGTTGGGAGCTACGGAAGAGCAGTTGGATTTCCCTGTGATCTACTGCTCCGCCATCGAAGGTGTTGCCGGTTATACCGATGACTTCGAAGAATTGAAGAAGATTGGCAACATGCGCGCTATTTTTGACACGGTGCTTGAAAAAGTGCCGGTGCGCGATGATGATCCTGACGGTCCTTTGCAGTTGCAGATCTGTTCGTTGGACTACTCAAGCTACGTCGGCAAAATTGGTATCGGGCGTGTCCATCGTGGGCGGATTCATGCCGGTGAGGACGTTTATATCATGAATGGTCCGGACGATACGCCGAAGAAGGTTAAGGTCAATCAATTGTTGATGTTCCACGGTTTGGATCGTACGCTCGTGGATTCTGCCGAGGCGGGTGATATCGTGCTTGTCAACGGTATTGAAGACCTTTCTATCGGTACAACAATCACAGATCTTGAGCATCCGGAAGCCTTGCCACTTCTGAAGGTTGATGAGCCGACCTTGTCAATGAACTTCCAAGTGAATACCAGCCCATTGGCCGGTCGAGAAGGTAAGTATGTGACAAGTCGCCAAATCCGTGAACGGTTGGAACGTGAATTAAAGTCCAATGTGGCGATGCGTATGCGTTTGACCGATGACGAAACGGTATTTGAAGTCTGCGGTCGCGGCGAGTTGCACTTAACTATTTTGATTGAAAATATGCGTCGTGAAGGCTATGAACTGGCCGTTTCTCGTCCGCGAGTGTTGATGAAGGAAATCAACGGCGTCAAGATGGAACCGTACGAGGTGCTTACCGTTGACGTGGAAGAAGAGCATCAAGGCGCAGTCATGGAAGAGCTCGGTCGCCGCAAGGGTGACTTGCAGGATATGCAACCTGACGGAAAGGGACGCGTGCGTTTGGAATATCGTATTCCAGCTCGTGGTTTGATCGGATTCCAAAGCGAATTCATGACCATGTGCCGTGGCACAGGCATCATGAGCCATGTTTTTGATGACTATGGCCCGCTCAAGGAAGGAGATGTCGGCGAACGTCGCAACGGCGTGCTTATCAGTCAGGACAATGGCGAAGCGGTTGCCTATGCGCTTTGGAAGTTGCAAGATCGCGGTCGCATGTTTGTCAAGCCGGGTGATAAACTCTACGAAGGCATGATCATCGGTATTCACTCGCGTGATAACGACATTGTGGTCAACCCAATTCGCGGCAAGCAATTAACCAACATTCGCGCTTCCGGCACCGATGAAGCTATTCGTTTAGTGCCGCCGGTTCAACTAACGCTTGAGAGCGCCGTTGAATTCATCAATGATGATGAGTTGGTTGAGATCACGCCGCACACGATTCGCTTGCGTAAGTGTTATCTCACGGATATTGAACGTCGCCGTCATGCCCGCGCAGAGCGTGAAAACAAGTAACTTTTCATAATCGTATGAAAAAAAAGAAAGCGCCCGCATTGTGTCCTTGCGGTAGCTCGCTGAGCTACGAGGACTGTTGCGGGCGATTTCATGCCGGAGACGCGGCACCCGATGCCGTCAGTTTGATGCGCAGTCGTTACAGTGCTTTTGTAAAAAAGGACGCGGCCTATCTATTAAGAACATGGGATCCCTCCACTCGTCCTCAAAGTTTGACGCTTGATGAGCCTATTAAGTGGCTTGGGTTGAACATTCTGGGAAGCTCTCAGCAAGGCGATCAGGCGCGTGTTCGTTTTGTTGCTCGAGGCAAAATCAATGGGCGAGCTTTCACTCAAAGTGAATTAAGTCGGTTTGTTCGTCGAAACGATCAGTGGTATTACTTGGACGGAGATCTCGATGAAGACGCTTGCTGATGAACCTAAATGGGTGCTTGAGGGGGCTTTGCTCACAAGTGACGTCCCTTTATCGCTCAATAATTTGCGCGATTGCTTGGATAAGCGGTTTACCAAGGCTCAAATTCGAGTGATGTTGCTTGAGTTGCGAGCGGATTGGACTGGGCGAGCCCTGGAGCTTAAGGAGGTTGGGGATGGTCTTTGGCGATTTCAGTCTGTTCCAGCGATGCGTGATGTGCTGAAGAAGCTCCATCCTGAGGAAGCGCCAAAATACACGCGTACTGTGATGGAAACTTTGGCGGTGATCGCTTATCGTCAGCCAGTAACGCGTGGTGATATTGAGAAAATTCGAGGTGTGTCAGTCAATCCCAATGCGATTAAGACGCTTATTGATCGAAATTGGATTGAAGTCATTGGACGCAGGGAAACAGTCGGTCATCCTGAATTATTTGCGACGACTCGGCAGTTTTTAATCGATTTAGGGTTAAATTCCCTCGAGGATTTACCTGCGATCGGCTCGGATGAAATGCCTCAAGGGGAAGCGTTTGAACTCTTTGACGGACAAAATGCGATTGAAGCATCCCGATCAAAGCATCCGCTATTGCAAGCAATGGATAAAGAGCGAGAAGAATTGGAAAATATGGCACAGATGTTGCCTTTTTCAGAGGACTTAGAAAGTGAAAACAAGAGTTCGAACCACTGATGAGCACCAGATGAACCGATCCGGTAAACGGACACCGTTTCGTGCTGCCGCCAAAATGAAGAAGCCTCAAAAGCCTCTGAAAGTTGAGAGCGCAATGGTTGAAAACACTCAAAATGTTCAAACCACTATTGACGTTTCACAAACGGACAAATTACAAAAAGTTTTGGCCGAAGCCGGGTTGGGCTCTCGCCGTGAAATGGAAGCGCTGATTGCTCAAGGGGTCGTTACTGTCAATGGCGACTTGGCTAAGATTGGTGATCGTGTTCATCCCAATGACAGCATTCGAGTGCGCGGTCGCCTCGTTAAACGAGTTCCTCAGGTCGCAGACGTACCTCAAGTTTTGCTCTACCATAAACCTGCCGGTGAAATTGTCTCAGCGAACGACCCGGAGGGTCGACCGACGGTTTTTGACAAATTACCGGCTCCAAGTACCGGTCGTTGGATCGCTGTGGGGCGTTTGGACTTCAATACCGAAGGCGTTTTGCTTTTTACCAACAGTGGTGATTTTGCCAATCAGCTCATGCATCCCCGTTACCGTATTGAACGCGAATATGCGGTTCGTGTGCAGGGTGAATTGACAGAAGACTCTAAGGCGAAACTTCTTAAAGGCGTCAAATTGGAGGATGGCATAGCCGCCTTTTCCAGAGTGGAAGATATCGGTGGTGTGTCCAGCAACCACTGGTATCGGGTAACGCTAGCCGAGGGACGAAATCGAGAAGTGCGGCGAACATTTGAAGCCGTTGGCTTGAACGTTTCTCGTTTAATTCGTGTGCGCTTCGGAGCGGTTTTGTTGCCAAAAGACCTACCGCGCGGGGCAAAAATGCTTTTAAGTGAAGACTGGGTCAAAGGGTGGATGGCTGACTTAAAAGCAGGCCATGAGCGTGCCGGTGTTGTCCCTCAAAAAGCGAATCTCCCATCCTCGCGCCTGAATAAGCGTGAAAAATCCAGTCGTGCTCAAGCTGGGATGGGTGCGAACAAAGGCGGAAGAAAATTTGCTGCTCGCAAGGATGTTTACGACAAGGGGTATGAGGGCGTAGCGGAAAGTAAAAAACGTGCCCGAAAACGTGCTGAAAATCAACCGAGTGCGATCCGTCGTCGATAATTTTTGAGAACGTTTTATGAGTTTTTTCAATCGAATTCCGGTTTTTAACGATCCTTATGTGCGTCGGCTTTTTGCCTACTTGCCGCCGTATAAGAAATTGATTGCCGCTGCCGTGTGCTGCATGATTTTGGGCGGAGGCGCCTCTTCTTTAATCGCGATTTTGCTCGGTAAATTAACCGACATGGGATTTTATGAGCATAATCCGCTCATTGTCTGGCTCACTCCATTGGGTTTGATCGGGATCTCCATTTTGCATGGCGGAACGCAGTTTCTGTCTTCATACCTTTTGCAAAAAGTAAGTCAAGGTGTGCTTGTTCAGGTGAGAAACCTGATGTTTTCACGCGTGATTACTTGGTCATCGCAAAGCTACCAGCACCATCTGTCCGGACGCATTGTTTCCAAATTCATTAACGAAGCTTCCGCGGCGTTGGGGTCGGCTGCAGAGATTCTTACCACGATCGTCCGCGACTCATTACAGATCATTTTTTTGGCTTGCATTTTGATTTACCACAACTGGCTCTTGACTTTGGTGACGTTGGTTGTGGCCCCGTTGTTGGCGATGGTATTGAAGTGGGTGAGTCGCCGTATGAAAAAACTCACTCAAGGTCAGCAAAATACTTTGGGTGAGATGACCGTGGCAATCCAGGAGGCTTACGAAGGCCAACGAGTTGTTAAGATTTACAACGGTTACGAGTATGAGAAAACCCGCTTCAACGCGATTAATGAAAAACTGAAAAAATTGATGATTCATCGTCAGGCTGTCGCCGCAGCTGGCACACCGCTGACACAGTTGGTGACCATGTCCGGTGTTTCGGTAGTGGTGGTTTTCGCGTTAATTCAAGCTCAAGCGGGTAGCTTGACAATGGGTGAATTTACCACATACCTCTCGGCCATGCTTTTGATGATGCCTCCGATTCGCCATCTGTCTGCGCTCAATGGCTCAATTGCCCAAATGTCGGCGGCCAGCGAAAGTGTTTTTTCGATGATTGATGAGCCAAGCGAACCCGATACAGGAACGAAGACGCTCGAGCATGCGACCGGGCATGTGACTTTTCAACATGTCTGTCATACTTATGAAGGTGCGTCAAAACCAGCCGTTGAAGATTTCAACCTTGATGTTAAACCCGGCGAAATGGTTGCTTTGGTTGGCTCTTCCGGTTCAGGCAAAACCACTTTGATCAATTTGATACCACGCTTTTGGACGATGACTTCCGGTGACATCCTCTTTGACGGAATTAGCCAAAAGGATCTGACGCTGGAAAGCTTGCGATCGCAAATTGCTCTGGTCAGTCAGGATGTCATTCTTTTTGATGACACCATCGCCAACAACATTGCCTATGGTGTTAAGGATAAGGTCACGCAAGAACAAATCCGTGAAGCGGCTAAAGCGGCCTACCTGCTGCCGTTTATTGAATCTCTTCCTGACGGGTTTGATACCCGTGTCGGTGAAGGTGGCGCCAAACTTTCCGGCGGGCAACGACAACGCATCTCCATTGCCCGCGCTCTTTTAAAAAACGCGCCGATTTTGTTGCTTGACGAGGCGACAAGTGCGTTGGATACCGAAAGTGAAAAGTACATCCAAGCCTCGCTTGACGAGTTAATGGTTGGTCGTACGAGTTTTGTTGTTGCGCATCGCCTCTCAACCATTGAAGGGGCTGACAGAATTGTGGTGATGAAAGATGGTCGAATTGTGGAAATCGGCAATCATCACGAGCTTTTGGCGAAAAACGGTGTTTATGCAACGCTGTATCGCATTCAATTTGCAGATAAGGTCAAGTCTGAGGAACTGACGGCCGTGTCTTAGTTGCTGGATTTTTGAGATGATTTAAAAGGGCCGAAGGTTTAAGCTTTCGGCCTGTTTGTTTGAGACTAAGAGAGTATCATTTCCCACCTTCATGTAACTTATTGAGTTAAATCGTTATGGAAACAGAGCCAAGTGCATTGCGAGCCATATTTTCGAGAACATTTATCGCCATATCACTTATCAATATGGTGGGAATGATCGGGTATTACGCTATTTTTGTCGTTTGTACTCGTTATTTAATGGATGGTTTCCAAGCTTCTGCCGCGACGGCGGGGCTCGCCACGGGTATCGTTGTGATCGGCTGTTTGGTCGGTCGCTTTTTTACCGGTAGTGTTATTCGCGATGTGGGCTATCGTCGGGTTTTATTGATCGGAGTCTTTTTCTTTTTCCTAATGAATGTTTGCTACTTTTTCGCCCACGAAATGTGGCAAATTTTCTCTGTTCGCTTTGTTTCTGGTGTCGCCATGGGGGTGATTGGCACCGCAACTGGCACTTACGTTGCAACGATTGTTCCGAGACAGTTCCACGGACGCGGCATTTCGTATTTTTCAATGAGCACCGCGTTAGCGCTTTGTTTCGGCCCGTTCATTGGGATTGCGCTTTTGGGTTCATTAGGGTATGAGGGCATATTTGCCATTGCGACGGGGCTATCGGCATTAAGTCTTTTATTGATGTGGTTTGTGATTGATGTGACGCCGCCAGTTGACAAGGTACGTCCTAAAAAACGTGTGGCTTTAGACGACTTTATTGATAAGAGGCTTGTCCCCTTTAGTGTCTTTGTTGGCGTTGTGTGCTTGACGTGGGGTAATGTGCAAGCGCTTTTAGCCGATTATGCGAAAACATATGATGTGGTCGCCGCTGCGTCGAGCTTCTTTCTTTTATATGCGTTAGCAAGCCTTTTAACCCGTCCGGTTACCGGGAAGTTTTATGATGCTCACGGACCGGTTGTGTTGATCTACATGACTTTGGGGCTCATGATTGTTGGCTTATTGCTTTTAGCATCACATGCAGGCAGTTGGGCAGTTTTATTGGCTGGCGTTGTCATGGGACTGGGGTTTGGCAATTTTCAATCCCTTTCTCAAGTTTCCGGTATTTCGCTAGTCCCAAGAGAACGCTTCGCTCAAGCAACGAGCACGATTTTCATTTTCTTTGATTTAGGGGTCGGAATGGCGCCCTATTTATCCGGTTTTTTAGTGGAAGCGGTGGGGTATTCTGGCATTTTTGCCATAAATGCGGCGGTCGTGGCCTGCACGATTCCTCTTTATTGGTATGTATGGAAACATCGTCCCCAAAAGCAAAATGTGGGCAGTGAGGCTCTATAAAGCGATTGAGGAATTTTCATCATAGAGCCTTCCCCATTTTGGCCTCTTTCAGGCATACTGTAACCATCTCGGGAATGTGAGGGAACTCTCAGTTTTTCTGTTCCGATGTGCATCAAAAGGCACGGTTTTCACATCACATTCCCTATCTGAATGTGTTTTTCCTTTTTGTTTTTTGGAGTTTTTGAGATGAAGTCTGACATTGAAATCGCTCAATCGGCGAAACTGATTCGCATTGATGAGTTGGCGCACAGCGCCGGGTTGACAGATGAGGAATTTGAACCTTACGGCCGAGATAAAGCCAAGGTGCAATTGGATCCGTCTCGTAAACCGCACGGCAAGCTCATTTTAGTGACAGCGACCTCTGGGATGCCCGCTGGTTCCGGCAAGACCACTACGTCAATTGCTTTGACGCAGGGTTTAAAGCGATTGGGGGAAAAGGCGGTTGTTGCCTTACGTGAACCGTCTCTGGGACCTTGTTTTGGCATGAAGGGGGGCGCCGCCGGTGGTGGTTACTCTCAGGTTTTGCCGATGGAGTCGATCAACTTACACTTCACGGGCGACTTTCACGCTATCACTGCGGCCAATAATTTGATAGCTGCGATGATTGACAATGCACGCCATCAACGTCAAGTGGATTTAAAGACGGTCATCTGGCGCCGCGTGGTTGACGTGAATGATCGCATGCTGCGTAACATCATCACGGGTCTTGGCGGTCCTGCAAACGGCATCCCGACAGAAACTGGTTTTGACATCACGGTCGCCAGCGAGTTGATGGCGGTGCTTTGCTTGGCAACCGATTTGGATGACCTGCGAGCTCGTGTTGATCGCTTGGTACTTGGTATCAAGCGCGACGGATCGGCATATACCTGCCACGAGCTTGGCGCGACGGGGGCGGTGATGGCTTTGTTATTGGACGCCATGAAACCCAATTTGGTTCAAACGCTTGAAGGCAATCTCGCTTTCGTCCATGGTGGTCCTTTTGCCAATATTGCCCATGGTTGTAACTCGGTTGTTGCAACAAAGGCCGCTTTGACCCTTGGTGATTGGGCAATTACCGAGGCAGGTTTTGGCAGTGATTTGGGAGCTGAGAAATTTATCAATATTAAGTGTCGCGCAGCCGGTCTCACACCTTCCGTGGTGGTGTTAGTGACCTCTACCAAGGCGTTGAAGTGGCATGGATCTGTGCCTTTGCCCGAAATCGGCAAACCCAATGTTGAAGCCTTAAAGAAAGGACTTTGCAACTTGGATGCGCATATTGAAAATCTCAAGCATTTCGGCCCCGAAATTGTTGTGAGTTTGAATCACTTTGCGACAGACACGGATGAAGAAATTGATGTGATCCGCAAGCACTGTGAAGCTGCTTCGGTGCGTTTTGCCGTCTGTGACGGTTTTGTCAAAGGAGGCGAAGGAGCGGAGGAATTGGCCAAGGCTGTCATGCAGGCTGCTCACGGAGAGCCTAAGCCATTGCATTTCACATACGAAGCCGAGGACGACGTGGTGACCAAGTTGAACAAATTGGCTAAGAATGTTTATGGCGCCAAGGATATTGAGTTATCACCTGCCGCTCAAAAGGATCTGAAGCAGATTCAAGAGTTGGGTTTTGACGAATTGCCGGTCTGTGTGGCCAAGACCCCATATTCTCTTTCTCACGAGCCTTCTTGGCTTGGAGCTCCAAAGGGCTTCACGTTGCCGGTTCAACGTCTCATTTTGAATGCAGGCGCGGGTTTTGTGGTTGCGACGACTGGATCGATTATGCGTATGCCGGGTCTGCCGAAGGCGCCGGCGGCATTGCATATTGATGTTGTCAATGGCAAGATTGTTGGCTTGTCATAAAGTCAGTTCTGTCTAGAACCAATTCGGCCGGATTTCTCCGGCCGAACATATTTTCTGTTTGGGATTTTGTTAAACTCTTGCCCGTTTTATCGATCTTTGATTGCGCTTTGTCATGTTTCAACTGCTTGACGTTACTGATCCGAAATCTGCCCCACGTGCGCTGAACTTCCCATATCACTACAGCCCTCATCCCTGGGTGTTGTTGGCTGCAAAACACGTTCGCGCCCATTTGGAGCGAACCGCAGTTGGACAAGCAGGTCGGATGGTGGCTATTTTGGTAGTTAAAAACGAGAAAGGCCAAATTGGTTTTCTGACCGGTTGTGATCAGTTCGACACAGACGATCGCTATTTTGAGCCTAATTTTTGGCAACAATTGCCGACTAGTGAAATGGCTCCGATTGCCACCGATTACTTGGATCGGGCGGAAAAACTTAAACAAATTGCCGAACAAAACTATTTGAACTTTCGAGAAAGCGCCACTGAGAGGCGAGTACAACGCCGTCAGGAGCGTCAGGTGTTGGGTGGCGCGTCATACGAGCGATTGGCTCGTGCCAGTCAACGCGATTCCGGTGAGTTGGAGCGCTTAAAGCGTCGCTATCACGAGGCTTTGGATGAAGTAGAGCGGGCCCATGGCCGCTTTCAGCATGAGGCAGCCCAAGTGGTTGCCAATGATTGGAAAAAACGCTTGGGCAGCATTGACTTAAGGAATGCCTGGGGGAAACAAATCAATTTATTTGATTTGCTTTTTGAACGTTATGGTCACAATGAGGAATTGCTAAAAGCCATTTTGCGCACGTCCTTGCCAGCATTGATCAAACGGGCATTTGATGAACATATGCGACCGCTGACAACTGGGACCTTTTGGTGGGGGCCGGTCGCCGCGAATGACGCTCGGGTGCCGAATGCGTTTTACGCTTTTCCTAAAGAGCGTCATGAAGCGTTGCTCGGTTTTTTGCTTGATGGTGTTCCCTTTGAACCCAATACTTTAGCGCTGGATGCTTTTAAAGACTGGCAACCGGATATTTTGTACGAGGACGATCATTTGGTTGCGGTTAACAAGCCCGCGGGGATGCTCTCTGTTCCGGGTAAGCATCCAATAGCAAACGTCTATGAGAAAATGTTGGCGCGCTATCCACAGGCGGATGGACCGATGTTGTTGCATCGCTTGGATATGGCAACCTCAGGCGTGCTTCTTTTCGCAAAAACTAAATTGGCGCACATGGTATTGCAAGAAGACTTTGCTCGCGGTCGGATTAAAAAGTGCTATATCGCTTTATTGGAAAAACCTTTGGCCGGAGTCAGCGGCGAGGTGGAACTGCCTCTTTGCCTAAATCCCTATGAGCGCCCCAGGCAGATGGTGGATTTTACCTATGGGCGTTATGCACTGACTCGATTTGAAGTACTAGGGCAAACCAACGGTAAGACTCGAGTGGCTTTTTATCCGGTGACCGGAAGAACGCATCAGTTAAGACTTCACGCGGCTCACGCGCTGGGCCTGAATTCGCCAATTGTCGGTGATGATCTTTATGGAGAGCCTTCAGATCGGCTTTATTTACACGCTCAAAGCATTGCGTTTACGCATCCTGTGACACATGAAGCGGTGACAGTTGAAGCGCCTTGCCCATTTTGAAATCTTTCTCTCAGTAGTAAACTTCCTGCAATATTCAACGAAGGAAGCAGGATGCTCGATCTATTTTTGTATCACTTGACACTTTGTTTGCCACTTTTCTTATTGGTTCTGCTTGGTTGGGCTTTGGCGTATTTCAAGGCATTCAGTGCCGAGTGTTCCAGACATCTTTCGGACTTCACATTTCGGTTTTTAATGCCGGTGATGCTCTTTGATCTCCTCAGTGATCTTTCGGATATGCCGCCCGTGGACTGGCGAGTGCTGGTAGCGTTCTTCACGTCATGCTTTTTCGTTCATCTTCTGGGGCGAGGGCTTGGAAACCGTTTCCATTTGGACAACACTGGGAAGACGGTTTTTGGAATGGCGGCGATTTTCGGCAATAACGTGCAGCTTGGTGTGCCGATTGTTCAAGTCAGTCTGGGCGAAAGCGCAATGCCCACGATTAGTTTGTTGATCATTTTTAGTGTATTGATTTTATGGACGGCCGCTATTGCCTGTGTGGAATTCGGCAAAGGCGAAGGGCCGGTTAATGTTCGAAAGATTCTTTTATCAATGGCTCGCGTTGTTAAAAACCCCATTGTGTTGGGCATTTTACTTGGAGGCGCATACGGATTGACGGGATTGAAATTGCCAGGCTTTGTTGATGGCACCTTGGCTTACATTTCTCAAGCCACTACGCCGATTGCGCTAATTGTGGTCGGCATGGGGTTGGCTCAACATCGATTCAGCGCTGCCTTGCCGAAAGGTTTGGGCATCGCTGGGCTAAAGCTTATCGCACAGCCTGTGATTGTTTACGGGTTGTGTTGGGCAATTGGCTTGAGTGAGGAGGTTACTCAAGCGGCCGTGTTGACGGCCGCCTTGCCTGTGGCGATTAACATTTACATGATGGCGGTGGATTTCCGAAGCGAAGAGGCTGCAGCCAGCAATGCCATTTTTGTCTCAACCATTTTGTCCGCGATTTCTATTCCGATTGTCTTAACATTAATGGGGGTTGCCAATCCAATCAGTTAACTTAATTCGGATTTTTCCTCATAGTGACTCGTCTTCTGAGGTTGGACAATCCCAAAGGAGTAGCTCTTGAGGAAAGGAGGCAAGTGATGTCTTTGCGTATGAAAATTGTTGTGGCGGCTTTGTCGTTGGGATTGGCTGCAACGGCGGCTTCGGCGGCTGAGCCCTTGTATACGGTAAAACCGAAAGTGACCTCTTTGGACGCAGTCCCGGTCAAGATCATGGTGATTGGCAATTCATATTCATACTACAACTGTGGCGTATTCGACTACCTTTGGGGTTTTGCCGCTGACCAGAAAGAGGACCTTCAGACGGCACAGGCCACCATTGCCGGGGCTGATTTGGATTGGCATCACGTCGAGTCGCTGATTAATCCGCCGGGTAAAAGTTGGTCTTTTATCTTCAAAAAGGATAAGCAAGGTCGGCTTTTTGACGCAGTCCTTTTGCAGCCGAACAGCATGTCGCCGATTGATCCGCGCATGGTCGATAATTTTAAAGAGTGGGCCGGGAAACATATCAAAACCATTCGTGCGGCAGGCTCGGAACCCGCCCTTGTAATGACCTGGGCTCGTAAGGGCAAGCCTGAAATGACAAAGCCGTTGGCTGATTCAGTGATTTCAGTTGGCAACGCCAATAACGCCATGGTGATCCCCGTTGGGTTGGCCTTTGCGAAGGCACTCGAAAAAGATCCCAAAGTTAATTTAATTATGCCGGATAACTCGCATCCGACAGCAGCTGGCTCCTATTTGGAAAGCGCAGTTATTTATAGCGCCTTAATGAAGCATCCGATTGAAAAGTCCAATTATTTGGGCGGGTGTGAAAAGCCATTAAAGCCGGAACTGGCGGCGTTTTTGCGTGACATCGCCTGGCAGACCGTCAGAGACTTTTACGGCTGGAAGTAATTTAAGGCATCAAGGGGGGCGTCAAAACCTCCCTTATTTTGAAAATAACTGTCAGGATCAGTCGTAAGCGCGGTACACTCTGAGTGTGACGCTGTGCCGTTGGGCACGCTTTTGCTGATTTTTCATCAAAAAGGAGAGATGACGATGTGGGATTTACTCTTGAAAGGAGCCATGGTGGTGGACCCACTCAACCACCTGGAAGCTATTCGTGATGTTGCTATCGAAAACGGCGTGATTGCCGAGGTCGGTATTGATTTGCCTGCCGGTAGCGCTCGTGTGGTTGAAGACTATAGTGGTCGGATCCTTCAGCCCGGAATCATTGATAGCCATGTTCACTTGGGTGAAATGTGGGGTTCTCCTTTCGGTTTCCGCATGTTGGCTATGGCCGGCGTGACAACATGCTTAGACATGGCTGGACCCTTGGATAATGTTCTAAAAAACATTCCCACCTATGGCAGCGGAATCAACTGCGCCATTTTGCAGTTCGCTTCACCTCCTTTTACGTTTAAGACCAATGAACCGTCTAAAGCGGAAATGGATGCTTTAATTGACCAGTCGATGAAAGATGGGGCATTAGGTGTCAAGCTTTTAGGGGGACACTATCCGCTAAAACCCGCAGTCAGTTCTTTGTTAATTAAGACCGCCTTGGAACACGGCGCCTATATTGCATGGCATGCAGGAACGAGCGAACACGGTTCCAATATTGAGGGTATGCGAGAGGCCATTGAATTAAGCAAGGGCAATTTCCTGCATTTAGCTCATATTAACGCCTATTGCCGAGGAGCTATTCGTGACGAAGTGGATGAAACGCGCGAAGCCATTGAATTGCTATTAGCCAATCCCAATGTGCATTGCGAGAGTTATATTTCTCCACGAAACGGAACACGTCTGAGTTGCTATGAAAACGGTGAGGTACAGTCTAAAGTTACTGGCAACTGCTTGCGTCGTTTCGGATTCTCGACTGATAAGGCTGGCATTGAGGCTGCCTTTAAGGCTCGTAAGGTTTGGGCTGTCTATGATGCGGGCGGTTACTCGGATTTAATGACCGGAGAAGAAGGCTTGGCGTTCTGGAAACAGCATAATACCGATGTCGGCGGCTCCTTTAATGTGAATCCTCCCTTGCCTCGAGTATGGTTGGCTGAAGCCAAGCGGCCTGATGGCAGCTTTGTGGTTGATGCTTTATCAACCGATGGCGGTTGTATCCCGCGTAACGTTCTTTTGTCTCAAGGCTTGTCGCTGGTAAAACTCGGTATTTTGACCTTGTCAGAATACGCGGCGAAGACTTCTTTGAACGCCGCTCGCATGTTGCGCTTGCAAAATAAGGGGCATTTAAGCGTCGGTGCGGATGCCGATATCACAATCTACGACTACGATTCACAAAAGCCGGTCGCCACATTTGTGCGTGGCAAGACGGTCTTTAAAGAGGGTCAAGTCTATGGCGCTGGAGGCACGGTGATTTGCACTGCGCAAGGCGTGGAGGCTGTGAAGGCCAAGGGGATTGAAGCGATTGTTGTCGATCCGGGACAGCCCGTGGAGCGTTTTGTTGTCTAGTTTATTTCATTGGTTTTGACTAGGCATGCGCCTGTGAAGTAATTCTTCTCAGGCGCTTTTTGTTCTAATGCTTTTGCGAAGTTTGCGTACACTGTATTTGGCATGGACATTTTGGGTCTTGCTACGATTTTGTCGAGTTTGGTTTAACGTATTTCGGCGTTGATGCCAGTCCTCATCAAAATTCATCGGGCTCTTCATGGCCAGTGATTTTTGAGCCTGAATGCTTTGCCAGAGTAAAAGGGCAAAAAAACCGAGCAACACCAAGATAGTGCCGGCTTCAAGATAAGTGTTCATTTCCATGTTGCTTTTGCCTCGTTTTAATCATTTATCCTCGCTAAGGATTGTATAAATGCATTTTGACTGCTCAGTAACAAGATTTTGACAATATCTTTACGTTGCGAAAGACAGCGCTTTGCTATGATGAACGGGGAAATTTTTCGCTAGGAGTTTGAGGATGTTTAATTTTGTTTTTCAAAACACAACCAAATTGGTTTTCGGTCGGGGTCAAATTGCACAATTGCAAACATTGATCGAGAAGAATAAGAAGGTGCTTGTGACTTTCGGAGGCGGTAGTGTCAAGCGCAACGGTGTCTATGAGCAAGTTCGTGAAGCGTTGAAGGATCACAATACAGTGGAGTTTTGGGGTATCGAGCCCAATCCCGCCGTTGAGACTCTCAGAAAAGCCATCAAGGTCGGTTTGGACGAACAAGTGGACATGGTGTTGGCTGTTGGTGGTGGCTCGGTATTGGATGGCACAAAATTAATTGCAGCAGGTATCGCCTGCCCTGATACCGATGCTTGGACTATTGTAAAAACCGGTACCGCAACAAAACAGATTCCTTTTGCAAGCGTGATGACACTGCCCGCAACTGGTTCCGAAATGAACAATGGCGCGGTGATTTCTTGCCATGAAACAAAAGAGAAATTTGCATTCCGTGGCGATTATCCCGTGTTCTCAATTTTGGATCCGGAGACGACCTATTCGCTTCCCAAGCATCAAATCGCCTGCAGTCTGGCCGATATCGTGGTTCATTGTTTTGAACAATACATGACAACGTCGGGCCAAAGTCGCGTGCTTGATCGTTGGGCTGAAGGTGTTATCGCTACAGCAATGGAGGTGGCGCCTCTTATTCAAGCCGATCAGCATAACTACGACGTGATGGCCGATTACATGTTTAGCGCAACCATGGCTCTAAATAATTTTATTCGTATGGGGGTGACGCAAGACTGGTCTACTCATCAGATTGGCCATGAGCTTACTGCGCTTTGCGGCGTCACTCACGGCGAGTCATTGGCGATTGTTTACCCAGGGACCGCCGAAGTTTTGCGGGAGCAAAAGAAAGCGAAGTTGTTGCAATTTGGGGAACGCGTCCTTGGTGTTTGCGAGGGTAGCGAAGACGAGCGAGTTGATCAGGTTATTGCAAAAATTGAAGCATTTTTCAAGTCATTGGGGTTGGCAACACGTTTGTCCGAAAAGGGGATTGGTGTTGATGTAGTTGAAGAAATTGCCCGACGTTTCAATGAACGGGGAGTGCATTTCGGTGAAGCGAAAAATGTCACCGGTGATGTCGCGCGAGAAATTTTGATGAAGCGCTTGTGAGTCACTTGACGTTTTGATTTTTTCCCGTAAAATTTGCCGCTCCGAATCAATCGGGAGCGGTAAATGAAAAATTTTCGCTTCTGCCTTGATTTTTGAAAAAAGTCTCTATACAATGACGTTCTCTCGTTTGGGGGTATAGCTCAGTTGGTAGA
>DVNR01000007.1 GCA_018714205.1 Candidatus Aphodousia faecipullorum | reverse complement strand
CCGCTTCGTCAACTTCAAGAAGTAAGCCGCGCAACAAGTAATCAAACCGATGGCGGTTGACAAGCAGGCGAGCAACACGATGACGGCCAAAATAACCGCGCCCGCGTTACCGAAAAGGATTTTCGCCGTTTCTGCCAAAACCGGAGCGCCGGTGTCTTGCATGCCAATGACGGTCACACTTTCCGCCCCAATCTTGGCAATGAAGACATAAATGAAAGCCAAGAATGCCACAGCGACGATGCCGGATTTATACACTTCGGAAGAAATCACTTTCGGATCGGTAAAACCGGACTCGTCACGCACAACGCCAACCACGAGCGTGGCGAACACAAACGCGGCGATTGCATCAAGCGTGTTGTAACCATCAATCACGCCTTGAACCATTGCGATCGCAGGGCTCGCATAGGCTGCGGTCGGAGCCTGAGCTTCGCCCAACGGCGTGTGAAAGGATTTGACAATTAAAAGAACAATCGTCAACACCAAAGCCGGCGTCAACAATTTACCAATACGGTCCACCAACTTTTGAGGAGAAGCGGATAACCAAAAGGAAATGCCGAAGAAAACCGCTAAGAAAATCGGCAAACCGATCTCTGCGTACTGCTTATCTAAAAAAGGAAGCACAGCGATTTCATAGGCTACCGTTCCCGTACGCGGAATGGCAAAACAAGGTCCGATCGCCATGTAAGCGACCACCGTAAAAAAGAGCCCATAAAGAGGATGAACACGACCGGCGGCTTCCTGCAAATCCGAACAACCCGAATACCCCATTGCCATCACACTCAGCAAAGGCATCCCAACCCCGGTAATGCAAAAACCAATAACAGCCCACCAGACGTTTTGACCGGCATTTTGTCCCATTGAAGCCGGGAAAATCAGATTTCCAGCACCGAAGAACAAAGCAAATAACATTAAACCGATTGCGATATAACGCTTGTTACTGTACTGCTTCATAACAATCCTTTTCACCATTTATTTAACTTCAGTCCACCAAAACGCAATTTTCTCATCCACCGTCGGACTCTCTTAAGTGGAGCTGATTCGAATAATTATATGAACCGCTTGAATCTTGTCTCTAGGCGAGATGCTTTAGGCACAGCAATAAATTTCAACCAATTAGGGTGTTTTGCTTAAAGTCTACTTTAGAGATCGGCTTGAAAATAAAAAACCGGCTCCCTCTGTTGAAGAAACCGGCTATCCCCAAAATTAACCAACTAACTTTCTAGTGAGTCGCTCATCACTTCGGCCCAGTCGTACAAAGCGCCGAAGAGCTCCTCATCCGCCTCGGTCATACTCTCGGCTTTTTGTTCTTCCAAGAGAGCGATCTCTTCGGCAAATTGTTCAAGCGTCCGAGCGCCTCCCTCACCGTTGACCAAACGGGCTTCCCGTAACGCGTGCCACTGCTCTCGCTCTGATTCATTCAAAGTCTCGGGCCAATTGCGAGCCCGATAGCGAAATAACATTTCGTTTAATCGAACATCGTCAAAATGAACACGACCGTCAAAAACAGCTTGAGCTAACGCTTGCGGATCTGTGATGGAAACTCTTTTGACTTTTTGCTTGTCTGTAAAAGACGGGAAACCGCTGTAAAGGGCGGCATCAACATCAGTGTCAGCGCCTGTCTTTGGCGAATCGCCGCCATCGCCTAAAGCCTCCAGCCAAAGGCTCGTCAGCGCTTCAATATGCGGCAAAATGGCTTGCGCCCTCTCTAGAGCCTCTTGCCGATTGATGCCGAATGCTTGCGCTCTTTCTTCAGAGAGTACACCCATATGAGCAACCAAAAACGGCGCCTGATTGATCCGACAAGTAAAAATCGGCAACCGTGTCATTCCTTCAGGCAAGTCCTCTTCTCTGGCAAAAAGTCGCGTTTTCACCTCTTCTGCGGTAAGCGTCAACATTTCTTTAGGGTCATAAGCCAAATCCCAAAAAAGCACGCTATTGGCCCTAGCGGGATGCTGTCCAAGACAAAGCACCAAACGCACATATCCGCGATCGTGCCCATGAGCGGGGCTTATCCAAACTAACGGCTTTACTGACTGCACTAAATTTTTAACATAGTCTTTGCTGCGAAGCTTTAAAGCATAGTCCCAGAGTCTAGGTTGCTTGCTTCGAATGAGGCGAGCGACCTCAATGGTTGCTTCAACGTCGCTTAACGCGTCATGGGCATGCTCATGTTTAAGTCCGTTGGCGACACTTAAGTGTTCAAGGCGAAAACTCACCCGCTCCTGACCGTCTTCGGTCTGCACCGTAGGCCAAACAATCCCTTCGGGGCGCAAAGCCCAAGTCGCGACCACCAGAGGGAATAGGTCAAAGCGGGAACAACCGTCTTTATACTCGCGTTCATAAGGATCGATGAAATTTCGCCAAAACATAAAGCGCGTCACCTCATCGTCAAAACGCATATTGTTATAGCCGACGCTGATTGTTTCGGGCACGCTCATGGCGTCATGGATGCGGTGAGCAAACTCCGACTCCTTTAATCCTTGTTTCAAACACGTCTGAGGCAAAATGCCCGTAATAGCGATGCTTTGGGCACTGGGTAGGGCATCGGCAGCGGGTTGGCAATAAAAACACATCGGTTTTTCGCAGATATTCAGCTCCTCATCGGTGCGCATCGCCGCGAATTGGGCCGGGCGATCCATGCTGGGGCTTAACCCAAAAGTTTCGTAATCGTGCCAGAGAAAAGTGCTCATAGTGCTATCCAATAAAAACCGACTCAGCCATTTTAATGAGTCTACGCTTTCTCATTTCGAAAAACTCTTAGGGCGGCTAAAACTCCGCCAAGTAACATCGCCATGCCAATCACCATATTGAGGCTCGGCAAGGCAGAGCGCCAACAAAGCGCGTAGACCACTGAAAAAATGGTTTCAAAGACTATCATTTGGCCACCGAGCGCAGGCGGAAGCCGTTGACTCATGGCATTCCACAGCGCCGCCCCAACCCAGGAGCAGACAACACCCGCAACGACCATGCTCAAAGCAAACTTAATCGGCTCCAGTCCCAACCATCCCACTTGCGCCGGCTGCGAGAAAGAGGCCACAACAAAAAAACCGACGAGGGTCACCGGCAACACAGACAGCCCCTGAGCGGTTGCCCACGCTTTGGCGCTCTTG
>DVNR01000006.1 GCA_018714205.1 Candidatus Aphodousia faecipullorum | reverse complement strand
GAAGCCTGCAACGTCAGCTTCAGTCTTCATGTAACCAACACCGGCCTTGATGACGGTTTGCTTGCTGAGCGGGTAAGAGTACATAACACCAGCTGCATAGCCCTTGAGGTCAACCTTTGCGAGGTCAGCGTCATCGCTTTCTGCATCTGTGTAAGCCAAGCTAACTGTCCATTCACCACCCCAGGCCGGGATGTCTGCACCAGCAACGAAACCGTAGCCACCCAAATCATCATACTTGTCAAAATAGCCGTCACCCAAAGCGCCGCTATCTTCCATGAGGCTTGTTACATAGCCGACGGATTGAGCACCTTGGAAGTATTGACCAGCTAACTTGAAGTCAGCGAAACCTGCATCGTAGTGTGTACCGAGGTTCACAGTGAATTCGTTTTCACGATCAGTGTTACGAGCCAACGCACCGTTGGAGGCTTCATTGTTGTAAGATACCACCAAACCAGCGCCGAACGGACCGTTAGCGTACTTCAAGCCAAGAGCGGCCGGACGATCAACGCTAGCAGTGTTTTCGCCATCATCGGTCGTACCAAAAGAGTATTCACCGTAGAGGGTGAAACCTGCGAACGTCGGAGAAACGTAAGACAAACGGTTCATTTGGCGACCACCAACAGAAACCATCAAGTTGGAGCCAGCCAAGGTGTAGCGACCGCCGCCCGTGCCGCCGGCTACATAATTGCTACACCAGAAGTTCGTGGAACCACCATCAGACCACATCGTACCGACGCGACCAGCGTAGATAGAACCATAATTGGTCTTAGCATACACCAAAGATTCACGGTCAAAGCCGTTGGAGAAAGCAGAACCTGTATCACCAATCAACTTTGTTTCCAAAACGAAACCAATTTCCAAGTCTTCGTTGATCGTTTCAGAGCCCTTGAAGCCCAAGCGGTTCGTGCTCATCAAGCCGGAATCCATGGAGAAATCCGTTTCGTCTTGAACTTGTTGACCTTCCAAGTTCGTGGCTTCATAGTTTTCCAAAGCGAAACCGGCATCGATACGACCGTAAACGGTCACTTCGGCGGCAAAAGCGGATGTAGCGAAGGCACCCAAGACAGCAACAGCTGCCAACGTCTTTTTCATCATGATGAAAATGTCCTTACACATTATTCAAAGGGATTTGAGAGACAGGGAAAGACCGAAAGGAACTTTCCCCGAATGATTTCCGACCTAAAGGTACTTAGAAAGATCGGAAATCACGCTTTGCATTTTCGCAAATACCCCCCCCGTTTTGTCAAATTTTTAACAAAATATGACAGCGATTTGTTTCATTTTTACAACTAAGTGAATCCGCTTATTTATTAAAAATAATTCGTTTTTTGTGGGAGTTCTCTTTAATTTTTCTGACTCGAAATCCCGTCAAACTCTTTTAGGTATAGGGGGTAGAAAGATTTGGATGAAAAACGGCGACGTGGTGAGACGTCGCCGTGGTCAAGTTGGAATATTTTCAGAGATTAGCGGTTTTCGTAATCGTCAATCGGTATGTATTGCAAAGTTTGATTGTCGCGAAAGACTTTCGGTTCCGGCAAATCAGGCATTTGAGCAGGCAATTCCGATGTGGACTTGCCAAGCAAAGACTTTAGTTTTGCCTCATCCAATTCTCCACACCATTTCCCAACCACGATGGTGGCGATACCGTTACCGATGATGTTCGTTAACGCGCGGGCTTCACTCATAAAGCGGTCAATGCCGAGAATGAGGGCAAGACCGGCGACCGGAACGTGACCGACTGCCGAGAGGGTCGCAGCCAGCACAATGAAGCCAGAACCGGTAACACCGGCGGCGCCTTTGCTCGTTAAGAGTAAAACTGCAAGCAGGGTCAGTTCTTGTGTCAAGGTCATTTCCACGTCGCAAGCTTGAGCGATAAAAACCGACGCCATGGTGAGGTAGATTGCTGTTCCGTCCAGGTTGAAAGAGTAGCCGGTCGGAATAACCAAACCCACGACAGACTTACTGACACCGGCCTTCTCAAGCTTTTCCATGATGCGAGGCAGGGCAGACTCTGATGAAGACGTTCCCAGCACAATCAACAGTTCTTCTTTGAGGTAGCAGATGTACTTCCAGACAGAGAAGCCCGCATAGCGGCAGATAGCGCCCAAGATCACGAAAATGAAGATTAGGCACGTCAGGTAGAAAGTTCCCATCAATTCGGCCAGTGGCAATAGCGAAGCGACGCCATATTTCCCGATGGTGAAAGCCATTGCGCCAAAAGCGCCAACCGGGGCAACTCGCATGATCATATTGACCACTTGGAAAAGCACATGTGAACTCTTTTCAATGACGTCAAAAACCAATGTGCCACGACCGCCAAAGCGCTGTAATGCGACACCAAAGAGGATAGAGAAAAAGAGCACTTGAAGAATATTGCCCGAGGCAAAAGCGCCAACCACGGTATCCGGAATAATGTGCATTAAAAATTGGGTTGTGGATTCGAGCTTTTCACCCGTGGTGTAAATGGAGACGGACCCTGCGTCAAGCGTTGCGGGATCAACGTGCATGCCGCGACCCGGTCCAAAAGTGTTCACGAGCACGAGGCCAACGATCAAAGCTAGAGTGCTGACCACTTCAAAGTAGAGCACGGCGAGGCCACCCGTTTTGCCGACCTTTTTCATGTCTTTCATGCCGGCGATACCGGTGACGACAGTACAGAAAATCACCGGTGCGATGATCATTTTGATGAGCTTAATGAATGCATCGCCCAGAGGTTTCATCGACGCTCCAATTTCGGGGAAGAAATATCCCAAGGTGACGCCACAGATAATGGCACAGATCACCTGAAAGTAGAGCACGGTATAAATTGGTTTTTTCATTATTATCCTTTCCTTCGTTTAGGTTAGGGCGCATTGTGTTTAGGGAAGCACCCGGAAAAGAGAGCGCACAGTTAAACGCGCGACCTTTTGATTGTATGGGAGAAAAGGATAAAAGTGTTAGGGTTTTTACTTAAGGGTTGGAATTTTTTTCTTCTCTTTCAATGAGGAGGTTAGCAGCGGTTTTTTCGGTGAGGTTCGAAATTAAGGCATCTGCCGTCGCATTGGGGACTTCCAGCTCAAAAGTAACATCCATGTCAAAGAATTTATCTCGGATGCGGGCATGCGCATCCTCAAAAGCCCGCAATGCGATATTGACAAAGCGATGCTCGAGCGTGATCCTGATTACTTGACTGGGAACGCGTTCACGAAGGGGCAGTGTCTCAAGCCCAAGTTTGACGGATCCCTGATAGGCTCGGACAAGTCCGCCTGTGCCAAGCAAAATGCCTCCGAAATAGCGGGTCACGACAGCGGCGATTTCTCCCACTCCGCAATGAAGGAGGACAGTTAACATCGGGCGACCGGCCGTGCCTTTGGGCTCACCGTCATCGCTTGCTCCAACTTGGGCGGTGCTTCCCGGCTCGCCGGCGACGTAAGCCCAGCAGTTATGTGTCGCGTCGCTATAGCGTTCCCTGACACTTTCAATGAAAGCTTTGGCTTCATCCGGCGTGGACACGCGAGCCAATGTGACAATAAATCGCGAGCGATGAATCGTTTCTTCGGCCTGATGAATTTGGCCAGGTTCTAAATCAGGAACGTTGTAACGGTCAGCCATTTACTTCAGTGGGGACATGCATAAAAAGGGCGATCTTTGAGATTGTCTCAAAAACCGCCCTTATTATCTCAGATCAAGGAATTGATCGCTTAGATTACATCATCGGCATACCGTCGGTACCACCCATGGCAGGCATCGGGGCCTTCGGGTCTTCGGGGATGTCACCGATCATGCAGTCCGTGGTGAGGATCAAGCTTGCCACGGAAGCAGCATTTTGCAGAGCTGTACGGGTCACCTTCGTCGGGTCAAGAACGCCCATCTCGATCATGTCGCCGTATTCACCCGTTTGAGCGTTGAAGCCGTAATTGCCTTCGCCGTTAGCCACAGCGTTGACAACCACGCTCGGCTCAAGACCGGCGTTAGCGACGATCTGACGCATCGGTTCTTCCATCGCACGCAAAACGATCTTAATGCCAGCCGTTTGTTCTTCGTTATCGCCCTTTAATTGAGCAACAGCCTTTTGAGCGCGAACGAGAGCCACACCGCCTCCCGGAACCACACCTTCTTCAACTGCGGCACGGGTCGCATGCAAAGCGTCATCCACGCGGGCCTTCTTTTCCTTCATTTCAACTTCAGTGGCGGCACCAACCTTCAACAAGGCTACGCCACCGGCCAACTTGGCCACACGTTCTTGAAGTTTTTCACGGTCGTAATCAGAGGTCACCGTTTCAATTTGCGTGCGAATGTTCTTCACACGAGCTTCGATCATTTCGGGTTGGCCGCAACCATTGATGATGGTGGTGTTTTCCTTGTTGACTTCAACGCGCTTGGCTTGACCCAAGTTTTCGAGTGTGGCCTTGTCCAAGGACAAACCGAGATCCTTCGTGATCACGGTACCACCAGTCAAGATGGCGATATCTTCAAGCGTGGCCTTGCGGCGATCACCAAAGCCCGGAGCCTTGACAGCGCACACCTTCAAAATGCCGCGCAAGCTGTTCACAACCAACGTGGCAAGGGCTTCGCCTTCCAAGTCTTCACAAATAATCAAGAGCGGGCGACCAGCCTTGGCAACTTGTTCAAGGATCGGCAAAAGATCGCGGATGTTGCTGATCTTTTGGTCGTGCAACAAGATGAACGGATTTTCAAGCACAGCCACTTGCTTATCCGGATTGGTGATGAAGTAGGGCGAGAGGTAGCCACGGTCAAATTGCATGCCTTCAACGACATCCAATTCGTTCTTCAAAGATTTGCCGTCTTCAACCGTGATGACGCCTTCCTTGCCGACCTTATCCATGGCTTCAGCGATGATTTCACCGATTTCATGGTCGCTGTTGGCGGAGATGGAACCGACCTGGGCGATTTCCTTCGTGGTCGTCACCGGTTTGCTGATTTTCTTCAATTCAGCGATGGCGCAATCGACCGCCTTGTCAATGCCACGCTTCAAATCCATCGGATTCATGCCGGCGGCGACAAACTTCATGCCTTCGGCAACGATCGCCTGGGCGAGCACCGTGGCGGTCGTCGTACCGTCACCGGCGTTGTCATTGGTCTTGGAAGCGACTTCGCGGACCATTTGAGCGCCCATGTTTTCGAACTTATCCTTCAATTCGATTTCACGGGCAACCGTCACACCGTCTTTTGTGACCAACGGGGCGCCGAAATTGCGGTCAAGCACCACATTGCGACCCTTCGGACCCAAAGTCACCTTAACGGCGTTAGCCAAAATGTTAATGCCGCGCACCATGCGAACGCGGGCGTCATCACCAAAAAGCACTTGCTTAGCAGACATTGGTTATTACTCCAAATAGAAAAACTCTCAAATCCTAAAATTCTTATTCCAGAACGCCCATGATGTCTTCTTCACGCATCACGAGCAATTCTTCGCCTTCAACTTTCACGGTTTGACCGGAGTACTTTCCGAAAAGCACGCGATCGCCGACTTTGACATCCATCGGAACGAGCTTACCCGTTTCATCACGACGACCAGGACCCACGGCCAACACTTCACCTTGGTCGGGCTTTTCACCAGCATTGTCAGGAATCACGATGCCGGAGGCGGTCGTACGTTCGGTTTCTAAGCGTTTAACGATCACGCGGTCATGGAGCGGACGAATTTGCATTTGGAATTTCTCCTAAATAAAAAACTTTTCAGAACCACCGCAGGGGTGGCTCGACTCAATGCGATTTGGGTTAGTATTGCGCAGAGGCTTCATGACCTCGCGCACATTCCCTTTCAAACTAAAGCCTATGTGGGGATCGTTTTATTTTTTTCAAGGGGCTTATTGAAAAAATATGAAAAAAAATTGGCTGGCATTATTTGGATTGGTCTTATCGTCTTGTTTTTTATCGGGAAATATTTTTGCTTCAGAAAAATTGCCTCACATGGTTCAGGAGCAGTTATCCGCACTGGATATAAAACCTTCGCAGATGGCGGTGAGCGTGCGGGCGCTCGACGGCGGTAACTTGTCGCTTCAGTGGCAAAGCGCAAAGCACGTCTCTCCCGCTTCAACCGAAAAAATCATGACCACTTTGGCCGCTTTGGAACTTTTAGGGCCGCACTATCAGTGGTACACCGATTTCGGTTATGAGGGATCTATCGAAAACGGCGTGCTTAAAGGGACGCTCCATGTTCGAGGAGGGGGAGACCCGCAATACACGATTGAGGATCTATGGAAAGATGTGGGATATTTACGTGCCCGAGGCATTGTTCGGATTGAAGGGGATGTCGTCGTTGATCGAACGTTATTTTCAGTGACGCCCAAAGAAGGTGATTTTGATCACCAAGCCACTCGCCCTTATAACAAAGAGGCTGATGCCGCATTGCTTAACTATCAATCCGTTTCGTTAAAGCTGGAACCGAATCAAGAGGCAGGTGTCGCCTTGGTGACCGCAACGCCTGCATTAGTAGGGCTTGCGTATCCACGCGAGGTCAAATTGACAAGGCACAAGAGTTGCTATCAGTGGCGACAGAAGCTGCAAGCGGATGTCTCGGATCCACTAACGCCCGCTTTTGACGGAGGTTTCCCGCGAGGATGTGAAACAAAGATTTTTTCCTACCTTGTGCCAGATGCCAACCAATATTGGCAAGCGGCGCTCGCTCCGATTTTCGCGCAGCATCAGATTGTATGGACAGGTGTCGTTAGAGATGGGCCTTACACTGAGCAGGTTCAGCCACTGTTACGCTCATATTCGGATGATTTAGCGACGATTGTTCGGTTAACCAACAAATTCAGCAATAATGTTTTTGCCCGACACCTTTTTTTGACAACCGGGTTGGAAAGCGCGGCACGGGTGATGCCTGCGACTTATGAACTTGCTCGTGAGACCGTTTCCGATTGGATGATTAATACGGTAGGTGTGCCAAGCGAGGACTTTTTTATTGAGAACGGCTCGGGCTTATCACGAAAGAGCTTTGTCACTGCTCGCGCGATGACACAAGTGCTTGCTTACGGTTGGCAAAGTCCCAGAATGCCCGACTGGATTGCTTCGTTTCCGATTAGCGGCACGGACGGCACCATGATGAAGCGTTCAGTTGCGCCGGGATCTGCCTATCTCAAGACCGGTTTAATCTCTGGCGTGAAGTCCGTTGCCGGCATCATCCAGGCTCAAAGTGGACATCGCTACGCTATTTTTGCAGTCGTGCAAGGGAGCAAAGCGACGTATTCGGACGAGCCAATTGACCACTTGATTGAGTGGGTTTATCGGCGAGGATAGCTCCAAAATTTATTTTTTATTTCGGGTTTGGAATTTCGAATGAAAGTTGTTGTTGCTCTGGATTCTTTTAAGGGGTCGCTTTCGGCCAAAGACGCTTGCCATGCAGTCGCTGAAGGACTAACACAAAACCAAGGCGATGTGGAGATTCTCTGTTTGCCAATTTCCGATGGTGGTGACGGACTATTGGACGCCGTGCACGATAGCTGCCTATCGAAAGGCTTTCGTGAGCAACGCTTGACAGTGTCTGGGCCCTACACTCAGCCGACTACCGTGACATTGTTGGTCAAAGGCAGTACGTGCTTAATGGAGATGGCGCAGTCAAGTGGTCTTGATCTTGTGCCGAAATCACAGCGGCGAACGATGTTTGCCAGCACATATGGATTGGGGCAAGCCATCGATTACGCGCTTTGCCGCGGTTGTCGGGAATTCTGGATCGGACTGGGCGGTAGCGCTACCAATGATTTGGGATTGGGAGCCATGCAGGCGTTGGGTTGCCGCTTTTTTGACCGAGACGGACAGTTAATAGAAGCGCCTTTTAAAGCGTGTGACTTGATTCGATTGGATCATATTGAGGATGGTTTCTTACAGGAACGACGGCATTCTGCTTCCTTTATTGGAGTGGCCGATGTTAACAATCCGCTTTTGGGTGAAAATGGTGCGACTCGGGTTTTTGGTCCTCAAAAAGGGGCCGATTCATCGGATTTAGATGCTCTGGAAGCGGGGATGCGCCATGCGGCGGCGGTTTTGGCTGATCATTTCAAGGCCGATGTCAGTGATCAGCCCGGAGCGGGAGCTGCCGGCGGATTGGGAGCAGGGCTCATGTGGTTCATGAATGCCTCGCTAAAGGGTGGAGCCGATACCGTGCTTAATCTTTTAAAGTTTGATGACGCGCTCAATGGAGCCGATTGGGTGATCACCGGCGAGGGTCGTTTTGACACGCAAAGCCTTTCGGGCAAAGCCCCTTTGGGTGTGATAGAACGTGCCAAACGTAGAAGCATTCCGGTTTGTGTCTTTTGTGGGGAATCGCTGATTTCGGAAAGCGACGCGCTCGCCATGGGGATTTCTCAGATCAGTCAAGTCATCGAAAAAGCCCGGGATCGAGATGACGCCATGCAAAATGCTCGATTTTATCTGGGCGAATTGGCTCGGGCTTTTTCTGTTGTCTAAATGAATGTTTTCCACCAAAACGGGGTTTTATCAGCACGGGTTAACGAAAGTGGTGCACCGATGACAGGCGTTAAAAACGCCCTCTCTGACCAATCGTATTGGGTCAGCAATTCAAAGGGCTCGTACCATGGATGCGGAGCCAATGAGAATTTCCCGACATGAGCTGGCAAAAAAGCCGCTGCGCCAAGCTCTTTGAACGCCGCGTAAGCCTGGCTCGGATGCATGTGGATATATTGCCAGCGCGAGTTATACTGACCGCAATCTAAAAGCGCTAGATCAATTGCTCCCAGCTTAGTGGCAAGTGTTTTAAAGTGTGGGCCATAGCCCGAATCGCCGCTGAAAAAGACCCGTTTTTGAGGCGTTTCAATAAAGTACCCACACCAGAGGGTATTGTTTTGGTGCAAAGAGCGCCCCGCGTAGTGTCGGGCTTCTATCGCCCGAATGCGATAATCGGTTGAGATCTCAAATTTTTCGTCCCAGTCAAGGCTTCGGATTCGTTGCTCTGGGATGCCCCAGCGCAAGAGATGCGCTTCGACACCCAGTGGGCAAAGGAAGTGCTGTGTTTTGTTTTTTAACGCCATGATCGTTGGATAATCCAGATGATCCCAATGATCGTGCGAGATCAAAACACAATCGATTGTTGGAAAATCATTTGCCTGATATGGTGTACAACCTTCAAACGCTTGGTTGCTTATTGAGAGGGGACTCGCATAGGGACTGAAAACTGGATCAATCAAGATTTTCAGTCCGGACAGTTGAAGGTAAAACGAGGAGTGTCCTAGCCAGACAATCGTGTTGTCGGGAAGTTTGCTTACTTGGCTCTTGACGCTTATTAGTGGCTTAGTCGGTCGTGGGTCTTGGGTTTTTGTGATGAGAGAGCGCAGAAAAGCTTCCGGCATGGAGCTGCCATCGCTTAACACCGGTGTTTCAACGGAATTGTGAAAAGCGCCATCCCAAAAGTGGGGACTCGAGGCAATACGATGATTGACAACGGGCTCTGCCCCGAAACGGGGGCTACGCAAAAAACGATATCCGGCAAAAGCGCCGGCACCAAGAATGCCGGCGCCGATTAATGGCAAAAGCATACGTCGCTTCATATTTAGGATTCCTTTACAGTCATTTTGACTAAAAAGTATCGTCAGTTTTTGCCTCTTTATTGCAAAATATGGCACAAACTCCGCAAGTTCTCTAACTGTTAGAGTATTCGCGCAGTGATAAAATGCCTCATTCTTTTTCGAATAACGGCTCCGGTTATTCGCTTTCCCAGGACTTTTTAGCTGATGCCTGCCACTTTTTTCGGCGGCAGAGTTGTTTTTTAATGGTGTTAGAGTGCGGGCGTTGAATTTAACTTTGCGGATTTTGGTCTTGATGGTCGGCATGTTTTTGGCGACCGTCGGCATTGCCTTGGTGACCCTGGCGGATTTGGGAACGACGCCGATCAGCACGGTGCCTTATGTGTTTTCTGCCATCACGGGGTATAGCTTCGGTTTGGCAACTTTTGTTGTCAATCTCTTTTTTGTTTTGGGACAGGTGCTGCTTTTAAGAAAAAAATTTCCGCTATGGAACATCCTGCAGGTGCCGTTGGTCGCTGTTTTCGGTTTTCTCATTGATGTTTCAATGCATCTTTTTTCTTGGATCGAGCTTTCGTCTTACTGGGAGCATTTGTGTTTGAGCATGACCGGCAACGCCGTGTTGGCGCTTGGCGTTTTAATGCAGGTACGCTCTAAAACCCTTGTTCAGCCAGGCGAAGGCTTCGTGCTTGCTGTTTCAGTGACGTTTCGCCGTGCTTTCAGTTCTATGAAAATCGCTAACGATGTGTCCCTTGTGATCATCGCTTTGGCTGTGGGATACATTGTGTTGGGTCACTCGGAGGGCGTTCGGGAAGGTACATTGATTTCGGCGGTGGCCGTTGGTCTTTTCATCAAAGCTTATGAATGGGTGCTAGCTCGCTTTAAGAAAGAGCCATTGCCGCAGGATAAAGAACCGAACACGCTCTTTGAAAAAGGGTCTGGTGAAAACGACTGATTCGACAAATTGTTGAATTATCTTTTCGACAAAATGCGACAGAAAATAAATTATTTCGACAAAAAATTTGAAAAATCACTCTTTTTTTGAGCTAGCTCAAACTTTCTTTTAGTCGACAAAAAATAAGAGGTCATATAAATTAGGTGGCTTTTTATTGCATTGTTTTATAAGGAATTTTTTGTTGATATTCTGTCGCAGACTCAAAGCGCTTTCCCTTCAGTGATCAAGAATGAGTGAAAGCGGAGGATAAAAGTCGATCTGGCTTTGCTGTTTTCAGTGTTTTCCCTGTGGAGAACCCCTCATTTTTGGGGTGAAAATCTAAGTAGATTCAATTAGTCGACATTTTGTTTGAAATTTTCGACTTTATTAGGGCCTTTCAATTCTCATTGAAAACTTGTTGCTTTTTGTTGAATCAATACACTTCTCTGCAATCTGAATGGGGCGTTTTGTGTCCGCGTAACGCTCGACATCTCTCAGGATAAGGATTTTGATATGAAAAAACACGTATTGGCTGCGATTTTGGGAGCCTCGGTGCTTTTCTCCGCTCAGGCAGGAACATTGCACGTTGGCACAGAAGCAACCTTTGCTCCGTTTGAGTTCATGGACGAGCAAACCAAGGAACTCACCGGTTTTGATATGGAATTGATTGCGGCGGTGGCCAAGGCTGTAGGCGATGACATCAAGGTGCAAAACATGGGTTTTGATGGCCTGATTCCGTCGTTGCAGACCGGCATTATTGATGTGACGGCAGCTGCCATGACGATCACGCCTGAACGTGTCAAGCGCATTGACTTCACAGAACCTTACTATCAATCCGGTCTGGTCATTCTTGTTAAAAAGGATAACTTGGACAAGGTAAAGGATTTGGACTCGTTGCAGGGCAAGACCATTTGCGCTCAAATTGGCACGACCGGTGCCATGATGGCCAAGCACGTCAAAGACGCGAAGGTAACGGAATACAACAGCATCACAGAGGCGTTCCTCGAGTTAAAGCAGGGCGGCTGCCTTGCGGTGATTAACGATAAGCCGGTGGTGGATTATTACCTTGCGCGCCGCGGTGACAAGACTGTCACGACGTTGCCTCAAGTGTTCGATGCCGAGTATTACGGGTTCGGTGTGAAAAAAGGTAATAAGGAAATGGTCGCCAAGCTTAACGAAGGATTGAAAAAAGTTCGTGAAAGTGGTGAGTACGACCAAATTTATCAGAAGTGGTTTGGCACGAAAGCCCAATAATTCTTAAGGCACGTATCGCATTATGTTTGACTTTCAGCTCGTTTTAGATTCATTGCCCTTGCTTTTGCAGGGGGCTATCGTGACGGTGAAGATTACCGCCATCAGTGTGGGCTTGGGCTTGTTTTTCGGTCTCTTCATCGGGATTGCGCAGATTTCTCAATTGGCGATTTTCCGTGTCCCGGCCAAAGTTTATGTTGACTTTTTACGCGGCACCCCGCTTTTGGTCCAGATCTTTATGATCTACTTTGCGTTGCCGATGTTAATCGGGACGCGTATCGATCCGTTTATCGCGGCGATTGTGGCCTGCAGTATCAACAGTAGTGCTTACATTGCGGAAATTTTCCGCGCCGGTATTCAATCGATTGACAAGGGACAGATGGAAGCCGGTCGTTCATTGGGGCTCAATTGGAGCCAAACGATGCGCTTTATCATCATCCCGCAAGCGTTCAAGCGCATTATCCCACCTCTTGGCAATGAATTTATTGCGATGTTGAAGGACTCCTCCTTGGTGTCGGTCATCGGCTTTGAAGAATTGACCCGCCAAGGTCAGCTGATCATCGCAAGCACCTACGGTGCGATGGAAATTTGGACGGCAGTGGCATTGATTTACCTAGCCATGACGTTGCCGATTACCCGTTTAGTGGCCTATTTGGAAAAGAGATACAAATCCAATGATCGTAATTAAAGACTTGAAAAAAGCCTTCGGCGACCACGTGGTGTTGCCCAAGGTCAATATGGAAATCAAAGATCGTGAAGTGGTGGTGATCATCGGGCCGTCCGGGTCCGGCAAGAGCACGCTATTGCGTAGCATCACTCACTTGGAACAGCCGACCGAAGGTCATATCTATATCGACGGTGAAGAGATCGATGATAAAACGAATATCGATCGCATTCGGGCTGAAGTTGGCATGGTCTTCCAGCATTTCAACTTGTTTGAAAACATGACGGTGTTGCAAAACCTGACCTTGGCGCCGATTCAGGTCAGAAAGATGACGCAGGAGCAGGCGGAGAAGATTGCCTTTGAACTCTTGGACAAGGTGGGACTTCGCAATAAAGCCGACCAGTATCCTTCCCAATTGTCTGGTGGTCAAAAGCAACGTGTGGCCATCGCTCGCGCTTTGGCGATGCGGCCTAAGGCGATGCTGTTTGACGAGCCGACGTCAGCGCTTGACCCGGAGATGGTCAAGGAAGTGCTCGATGTGATGAAGCAGCTGGCTAAAGAAGGCATGACCATGGTTGTTGTGACTCACGAAATGGGATTCGCCCGCGAAGTGGGTGATCGGGTGATCTTCATGGACGGTGGCAGTGTTGTCGAAGAAGGCACACCGGATCAGATCTTCAATCATCCGCAACATAATCGCACGAAGTCGTTCTTATCAAAAGTGCTTTAATATTTTGTTGAACGAATGTTTGCGTGGCATCTGAAATGAGTATTTTGGATGCCATTTTTTTTGTTTCAAATTGTGCAAAAAATAACGATTTTCTATCATTTTACCATTGAAAATGTTTAAAAATAGGCAATAATTAGAAAAAAGATTTTTGGAGCGAGCGATGAGCGATGGTGAAATGACCAACCCGAAGATTGAGCAATTGAATGCCTCCATTAAGAAAGTCATTCTGGCTCATTTACCCAAAGCCGGCACGCTGGATAGTCAAATAATTGACGGTCTGCGCTTTATCCGTCGCGATGAAAATAATCGAGAAGGGGCGGCTATGGCAGAGCCGAGCCTGGGTTTTGTCATCCAAGGGCAAAAGAAAACTTTTGTGGGTGGCAAAGAATATTTTTACGGGAAAAATCACTGCGTGGTGATCGGTGTTGACGTTCCTACATCGTATTGCGCGACGAAAGCGACAAAAGCGGAACCGTTTTTGACCGTTTCGCTCCGATTGGATCGGGTCCTGTTGGTTGAACTCATCGGTCAGTTGCCGCCGCAGAGTGAGTCAATTCGCGCTGGGTCGGCAATGACTGTCGGTCAGATGGATGAAACACTGCTCGAGGCTCTTTGGCGGCTGGTTCAACTTGTTGACCGCCCTGATGAGGCGGCGGTTTTGGCTCCAATGATCATTCGAGAAATCCATTTCCGGGTGCTGATGACGCCACTTGGCGATAGCCTGAGGCGCTTTTGTGAGCGGGCGGGCAGCAGTTCCCAAATTGCTCGAGCCATCGTGTGGCTTCGCCAAAACTATCGCAGCTCGTTAAGTGTTTCGGAACTCGCCGACCATGTTCACATGGGGGTGTCAACTTTTCATCGACGCTTCAAAGAGGCGACGAATATGACACCGCTTCAGTACCATAAATTATTGCGTTTGCATGAGGCCAAGCGCCTGATGATCAGTGAAAACATGGATGCGACAACCGCGTGCTACGTGGTGGGCTATGAAAGCCCGAGTCAATTCAGCCGAGAATACAAACGCGAATTCGGTCAGCCACCTTATCGGGATGTCAAACGTCAAAAAAGCCTTCGCAAAAACGGTTTTGTTCTGGGCGGCGCTTGAAAATGCCATCGTGTTTGTCGCATTTTTAGACAAATTTAGAAACACTTTTTTCGAACAAAAACCTACCTGAGAGCATTGGGCAAAAATTGGAAAACATTGCGCTATTGCTGTGCCTAAAAAGTCCGTTAGATTAGCTTCATCACTGTATTTTTTGCATGGTGGAGGTTAGGATGTTAACTCGAAAGCACTTTCTGAAATCGCTGTTGGCTGTCGCGGCTCTTTCGTCTTTTACAGCAGTTAACGCTCAAACGACCGGTAAAACGCTTGTCGTGTATTACTCATGGTCCGGCAACACTCGCGCCATGGCTCAGGCGATCGCAAAGGAACTTCAAGCCGATATTTATGAGATCAAGCCTATTAAGCCATATCCCGAATCATATCGCGCGACTGTCAATCAGGCCCGTGATGAGTTACAAAGAGGATTTCGCCCCGAAATCGAAAAAACTGTTCCGGATCTGTCTCAATACTCAACCATTGTTTTGGGTTCGCCCAATTGGTGGAGTCATTTGAGCATGCCGGTCTTCTCTTTTATTGACCAGAATGATTTATCCGGAAAAGTCATTCTGCCGTTCGTGACCCATGGCGGTGGTGGCATGTCAAACTGCGAAGACGATATTCGTGCTAAATTCCCCAAAGCGGATGTCCGAGAGGGGATTACAGCCTACGGTTCCTCTTTTTCAGTTGAAGATATCCGCGCTTGGTTAAAAAAGAACGGATTGTTGTCGTAGGTTTGGGAATGGCATTGCTTTCGGGCAATGCCAACACATAGAAAGGATGGCATAAGGTGGGAGTTCTTTCCTGGGTTTCTTTGGCACTGGTGGGCTACGTCGCGGTGAGTCTTCTGTGGCATTTAAATCTTTCCCTTTTAGGGAAGGGGATTTTGCTGCTCATTTTTATTGTCATCAGTCAGAAATTCGCTGTTTTTGCTGCCTTGGGCGGAGAAATGTTCAATCCAGCGATGAGTCGCACGGCTCTTTTGATTTGGGAGTCGCTATATAACATCCTTCTCGTCCTAGTGCCGCTATTGATCATCAAGGACGTTGGGTACTGGGTAACGAAAGGGGTGGGGATGCTTGCCGGAAAGCATTTTGTGTGGCCTCTGAGTTTGGATTGGGTGAAGTGGGGACTTTTGCTTTTTTCTATCGCCGGCGGCATTTATGGAACTTATGCGGCTTTGAAAGTGCCAGATGTTCACCGCGTTGAAGTGCGTCTGCAAAATTTGGATCCGGCCTTTGATGGTTATCGTATCGTGCAGATGGCTGATTTGCACGTCGGTCAATTAATACGTCGCCCGTGGTTGGAGGTTGTTGTCAACAAGGCCAACGCATTAAAGCCGGATTTGATTTTGTTGACTGGGGACATGGTTGAGGGGCGAGCTTCGGCATTGGCTGAAGAGGTGAAGCCTTATGCTCGGTTAAGAGCCGACGATGGCGTTTTCGCTGTGACCGGCAATCATGAATATTGGCACGGTCACAAGGCTTGGATCGAATATTTTGAAGGCATTGGGATTGAAATGCTTGAAAATCGGCACTTTGTGGTTAGCCGAGGCAATGCGCACCTCGTCATTGCAGGCACAAGTGATCGTTCGGCGCTTCGCTTTGGCTCAAATGATGGACCGGATCTGAAAACGGCGCTCGCTGGCGCCCCAGAAGGCACCGTGATTTTATTGGCTCACCAGCCCCTTGGAGCTAGAGCGCTTGAGGGGGTTGACCTACAACTGTCCGGGCACACGCATGGTGGGCTCTACTTGTTGATCCAACCGATTATCGCGTATTTCAACGACGGTTTTGTCGATGGGCTTTATCAAGCCAACGATCGCGCCCAGATCTATGTTTCGCCCGGCACGGGGCTATGGACCGGGATGGCTTTGAGACTGGGAGTCCCTTCGGAAATCACTGAGATCACGCTTAGATGCGCCAACTAGCGATGGGCAGGAAAGGAAGCGATCACAAGGATGAGGCTTCCTTTTTGTCTGTCCTAGTGTTCTTTGGGGTCGGTGTGAGGATCGATCCGATCAATGAACCCCCCGCCCAAACAAACCTCACCGTCATAAAGCACGGCGCTTTGACCCGGTGTGACCGCCCATTGAGGTGTTTCAAAATCCAAAGTGAAGCGTTCGGGTGTGCTCTCAACGACTGTGCAAACACCATCTTGTTGACGGTAGCGGGTTTTCACGGTGCAACGAGTACCGGGAGCGGGCGCGACGCCAGAAACCCAACTAGGCATTTCGGCAGTCATGTGTCGGCTCAATAGCCACGGATGATTGTGTCCTTGGGCGATCCAAAGTGTGTTGGTCGCCATATCCTTTTTAGCGACAAACCACGGTTCGCCGTTCCCATCGCGGCTGCCGCCCACACCAATTCCCTTTCTTTGGCCGAGTGTGTAAAAGGCCAGCCCCATGTGTTCTCCGACTACCTTCCCGTCGGGTGTTTTCATTGGACCTGGCTTGGTCGGAAGGTAACGATTGAGAAATTCGCGAAACGGCCGTTCGCCGATAAAGCAAATACCGGTAGAGTCTTTCTTTTTTGCGTTCGGCAGCCCAATTTCTTCAGCGATACGTCGCACTTCAGTTTTCCGAAGTTCGCCCACGGGGAATATCACCTTGGAGATTTGTTCCTGTGTGAGACGGTGCAAAAAGTAGCTTTGATCCTTGGTTTCATCCAGACCGCGCAAAAGCTCGGTTTTGCCGTCAGCCGTTTTCCGAACACGGGCATAATGACCGGTGGCGATGCATTCGGCTCCCATTGCCATCGCATAGTCGAGAAAGGCACGAAACTTGATTTCAGCGTTGCAAAGAACATCTGGGTTCGGAGTCCGACCGGCCGAGTATTCTCGCAGAAAGTCCGCAAAAACCCGTTCTTTGTATTCTTTGGCGAAATTAACGGCTTCAATGTCGATGCCAATCACATCTGCAACGCTTGCGGCGTCAATGAAATCCTGCCGAGAAGAGCAGTATTCGCTGTCATCGTCATCTTCCCAGTTCTTCATGAAAAGACCGGTAACATCGTAGCCTTGTTGTTTTAAAAGATAGGCCGATACGGAAGAGTCTACGCCTCCAGACAGACCGACAACGACACGCTTAGCCATGGTTTAATTCCTAAAATGTAAGATGCGTCCAATTATAAGGCACACTCTCGGGTTACAATATCAAGCTTTGTTTTGCCGGAAAAAACTATGACCTGGTTATCGCAAATTTCGCAAAGAGCCGCTCATCTAACGGATGTTTTGGGTATTCGTGCGCCGGTACTTGGAGCACCGATGTGGGGAGTCACGACGCCGCAACTGGTTGCGTCTGTCAGTGAAGCCGGAGGGCTCGGGGTGCTACCGAGCGGGCTTTTAAATGGCGATGCGCTTTGTAAGGCTATCGCGGACGTGAAACGACTCACCAATCAACCTTTTGCCGTTGATTTGCGAGTGCCTTTAAGGGAACGGGAAATCGAGGTGAAGACCGATCAAGTTTTTGACGCCTTGGAGCCTTTGCGCGACGAATTGGGAGCGCCGCAGGAAATGCCGTGCATCCCTGATTTTGATGAGCAATTCGAAGCGATTCTCGCAAGCGATGTCCCGGTTGTGCGGTTTAGTTTCGGTGGACCAAGAGAGGTTTATGCGGAAGCGCTTGAGGCGCGGCATATTGTTATGATCGGCTGCGTCAATTCCACAAGGGAAGCGAAAGTGCTGAGAACGGCAGGCTGTCAGGTGATTGTTGCCCAAGGGGTGGAAGCGGGAGGTCCAAGGCAGTTTTTTGAAAATCCCGCTGAAGCTTCTCAAATTGGTTTGATGGCTCTTTTGCCGCCGGTGGTTCGTGTCAGCGGTGACGCGAGTGTGGTCGCCTCAGGCGCGATCATGAGTGCCAGAAGCATGCTGGCGGCGATGATGCTCGGCGCTTCGGGCGTTGAAATTGGCTCACTTTTGGTGCGAACCAATGAGTCTGCATGGCCTCAAGCGATGAAAGATCAAGTGCCCTGGTGCGATGACGCGGCAACTCGTTTAACTGCTTTGACTAGCGGTCGAATGACACGAGTTGTTCCGACGGGGTTGGCTGACGCGCTGGTTGATGCCGGATTGGAACCCGCGCCCTACCCGGGACAATTGAAAGCTTTGTACACGGTTGACCAAGCGGCTCGGCGTCAGGCTCGATTGGATCTGGTGGAAATGCCGCTAGGGCAGGCTGCGCAAACGGCTCCAACCGGATCAGCCCAGGCAGTGGTTGAGCGATTGATTCATGAATATGAAGGGATGTTGGGAGAAATTCATGCCGATTAAGATTTTTACCGCACTGATTGTGCAGGATATGCAAAATGATTTTATGAGTGAAGGGGTTTTGCCCGTTGCTGGAGCTGAAATGGTCATGGCGCCGATCGCGGCGATGGCGGAAACCTTTTCTCGTGTGATTGTGACACAAGACTTCCGACCGGCGAATCACATTGTGTTTGCCGAAAGTCACTCAGGCCGCAAAGTCGGGGAGACACTTCAAACCGAAGCCGGCACCATCACTCTCAAACCAAAATTTTGTATCGAGGGATCTGTGGGAGCCGATTTGGCCAAGGGCTTGCGTTTACCCATGTCTCGCGTCATTGCCATTTTGAAGGGAACTAACGCAAGCATTGACAGTTATTCGGCTTTTTTGGAAGCGGATCGGAAAACGGAAACAGGTCTTCAAGCTTATTGTGAGGACCGCTTTGTGAACAGAGTCTACCTTTGCGGTTTAAACCGTGAAGACGGGTTGGTGCATACGGCCTTGGATGCCAGACACTATGAGCATGACGTCTATTGGGTGGTCGATGCCGTTGCCGGCTTTGATCCCGATGGGGCAGATGCGGCAACCGCTCAGGCACTTAAGCTCAAGGGTGTTCACTTTGTCACAAGTCAAGAGGTTCTAAATCGCGAAATTAAATAGATCTTTTGATTTGATCATTCTGTTTTTCGGCATCCCGAAGTTGCTTTGGGGTGCCTTTTTCGTTGCTAAGGGGTGTCCAGTTTTTACTTGTTATTTCTTTTTACTTCGGCGTATAGTGAGAGGTATTATCGTTAACCCTAAAGCGAAGTCTCATTATGCAGTCCCTGTGGATGGTCGTCGCGGCCATGTTTTTTGCCGTCTATGCTGTTTGTGTGAAGTACGCTGGTATGGAAGGCATCGGTTCTTTTGAAGTTTTGTTTTACCGCTCCATTTTTGGTTTGGTGGTTTTTTATAGTTTGATGCGGTATCGCCACATGACGGTACACACCAAATATCCAATTGATCATGCGTTGCGTTCCGTTGTTGGTGTCGGTGCCGTCATTGCGGGGATTTTCTCTATTTCGCACCTCAATGTCGGTTTGGCAATGACGTTAAATTACACGTCACCGCTTTTTGTTGGGTGTTTCACCATTGGCATAGCGATCATGCATCATCGGGGCATCAACTGGAAGTTGCTTTCGACTTTGGTGCTCGGTTTTGTTGGTGTCGTGGTCATGTTGTCACCGACGATCACGCCGGATGAGTATTTGCCCGCGGCGGTTGGTTTGGCAGCCGGTTTCTGCACGGCAGTGGCGGTGACTTACGTGAAGCGGCTCAGTATTTTGCATGAGCCGGAAATGCGAATTCTCTTTTATTTCATGTTGGCTGGAACGGTTGGTGGTTTAATTGGCACCGTCTTTACCGGTGGCTTCACGATGCCGAATCAAGCCGCGCTAATCAGTATTTTAGGTTTCATGCTCTGTGCGACGTTTGCTCAATTTACTTTGACTCGCGCCTTTAGTCGTGGCAATTTGGTTTTAAGCGGCGCGCTTCAATACACCGTGGTGCTCTTTTCAACCATTTTGGGTGAAATTGTTTTTGGCGAACCGGCAACCTTCGCGATCGTGTGCGGCATGGTGTTGATCGTTGTGGCGGGTATTTCCGCTAGCTACTTCACTCGTCAGGAAAATCAATTGGCTCACAGCGTGAAAAAAGTGACGACGCCAGGTCACGCCGAAGCTCATCAACGCCACATGGATGCCCGTGACGCCGGCAAATAATTTTTGCCCGTTACGCATTGATTGAAAACGCCTCAAATCAATTTATCCTGAGGCGTTTAAATCGTTCTGAAAAAGAAATCCCCGATTTTGAGTTCAACAGAATCGGGGATTATCACTACTTTGAAACGAGCGCTTACTTTACTTCGTCAAGTTCTTTCAGGCTTTTAATCGGTGTGAACGTCCCGTCTTCATTTACGCGGAACACATAGTGTTCTTTCAGGTAAATGATGTCCTTGCGATCAACGGATTCCAGTTCGGCCAAAATTGCTGCGCGGGCGACCACCTTGGCACCGGCGGCAACGGCAAGCGCCTCTATGGCTGCCAAGGATTCGCCGGTTGCGAAAACGTCGTCAATCAAGGCAACCCGTTTGCCGCGTAAGCGTTCTGCCTCGGCGCCGTCCAACCACAAAGTTTGCTCTTTTTGAGTCGTAACGGAATGCACTGTGTGCGAGAGGGCATTTTGCATGTAGGGTTTATAGCTCTTACGGGCAACCACAAAGTCCTTCATTCCCATCAAGCGGCTCATTTCGTAGGTCAGAATGATGCCCTTGGCTTCTGCGGTCATCAAAAGATCCACTTCCGGCAGACGACGGACCAATTCCGGGGCAACAGTTTGAACCAATTCAGTGTCGGAAAGTACCACAAAACTCGCCAAAGCCATTTTGTCGTTAACCTTGACAAAGGGGAGCTTGCGCTTGACGCCCATGAGTTCAAAATCAAAATATTTCATCTCGAAAAAATCCTCAAAATAGAAAAACAATACATCGACAAGAGGATTCTAACAGTTTCCGTCTTTTTGCTGATTTGCGTCGGTATCTAACCCGATGTGTCGCTTGGAGATAAAAATCCTCTCCTTGCGACACACTTTAAAGACTAGGCCTTTTGGGGAGTGGAGTTTTTGCTGTAATTAAGCAGAAATTTGACGAATTCCGGATTTGTGAAATCGGCAAGCAATGGGTGTGCGGTGTCAAGTGTACGAATTTGCCGCATTTCTTCTTCTGAAAGCGAAAAGTCTTCAATGGAAAAATTTTCTGCCATCCGTTCATGGTGAACGGATTTCGGGATGACAATGATGTCTTGAGCCGTTAGAAAGTTCAATGCCACTTGGGCGATGCTTTTGCCGTGATGCTGACCGATTTTAGCGAGGATGTCGTTTTCGAAAAAGCGATTTTTCCCTTCGGCAAGGGGCGCCCAGGCCATGATCTTAGTTCCGTAGGTTTGGGCTAAAGCGCGCATTTGTTGCTGTTGGAAAAATACGTGGGTCTCAATCTGCAAAACAGCCGGTTTAATTTCCACGTTTTCAACTAAATCCACGAAGCGGTCGTTATAGAAATTGCTTAGACCGATGGCTCGAACTTTGCCTGACGCATAGGCCTTTTGCATGGCCCGATATGTTCCGTAGTAGTCTCCGTAAGGCTGGTGGATAAGCAATAGATCAATGTAATCGGTTTGTAGTTTTCGAAGCGACTCGTCGATGCTTTTAGCAGCATTTTCCTCGCCGGCATTGGAGATCCATACCTTGGTCGTAATAAAAAGCTCCTCGCGGTTAATTGATGAGGCTTGAATCGCGCGACCGACAGCCTCCTCATTGTAATAAGCCTGAGCGGTATCGATGCTACGGTAGCCGACATCAAGGGCTTCGCGCACACAACGCTCACAATCTTGCATACCGATTTGGTAGACGCCATACCCGAGAAGCGGCATTTCAACACCGTTGTTCAATAAAGTGGTTTTCATCGTTTGAATACTCCTCGGCCTAGTTATGAATTCGGTGTAAGCCGATATATTTGGTGGTGGTTAAATCCTGATCATCGTAAATAGGGCTTTTACCGGTATCTAGCTGGGCGATCGCCGCCATTTCAGAGGCTGACAGTGTGAAGTCAAAACTATTGTAGTTTTCAATCATCCGTTCTTTGCGAACTGACTTTGGAATGACCACGATGTTGCGCTGATTGAGCCAACGCAAAATCACATTGGCGACAGTTTTATTGTGTGTCGAGGCAACCGCTTTTAACACAGGATGATTGAAGATGTCATTCTGTCCCTCGGCAAATGGCGCCCAAGCTTCGTGTACGATTCCTTCTGCCTGCAAGAAGGCATTTGCGGCTTCCTGTTGGAAGAAGGGGTGTGTTTCCAATTGGTTGAGAGCGGGTTTGACCTCATTGTGAAGGAAAAGGTCTTGCAAACGTTCACTGGAAAAACTGGTGACGCCGATAGCGCGAATCAAACCTTCTTTGTGCAACTTTTCAAGTGCGCGCCACGCGGCATAATAGTTGCCGTAGGGCTTGTGGAGCAAATAAAGGTCAATGTAGTCCAAATTCAACGCCTTGAGGGATTTGTCAAAGGCCTTGAGAGCCTCTTCGTATTCGTAATCCTGCACCCAAAGCTTGCTCGTAACAAAAATTTCTTCCCGCTTAAGCCCACTTTGCCGGATTGCGTCACCGACTTCTTTTTCATTGAAGTAGCTTGCCGCAGTGTCAATGAGTCGATAGCCCACTTCCAAAGCGTCAAGAACCGCCTGTGTTGTGTCAACATTTGGAATTTGATAGACGCCGAATCCTACGGAAGGCATCATTACGCCGTTATTTAGACGAACATTTTTCATTTCATAACTCCCTTTAAATTAAGCCTATATTGTTAAAATCAATACTAGCGACAAGAGATTTTTTGGAATTGCCCATTTCTGAGAGGAAATGTCACTATTCGGAGTTTTTTGTAAAAATGAATTCAGCCGCTGAGCCAAAAAGTTTTCCGATTGTCTTTGCGAAATCCGTTTCTGCGTTACTTGCCAAAGGTCGACATGGAGACATTGTTCATGTTCTGTGTCTTAATGGCGCGCTGAGTTTTCTTTTTCGGGAAACGCTCTACAACGTGGGGCGCAATGATTACGTGATTTTGCCCAATGTCAGATTGGCTCGGTCTTTTAACGAATCAGAGGATTTCGAAGGAATCGTGATGGCGCTGGAAGATCGTTTTGTGACTGCTTTGGCGCTTCGCAGTAATTACGGTGTCATTGGGCATTTATCATTGTTGCAAAATCCAGTGATGAAGTTGTCTTCGGAGATTGCCAGGCAGAGCGCGGATGATCTGAAACGATTGCAGAAGCGCCTTACTCATCGTGATCATTATTTTTATGAGGAAATGATCGGGCATCTGCTCATGGCTCACATCCTTGATCTTTACGATATTCACGCTAAGAGCGCTAGCATGGAGCGTCTATCGGATCGAAAAGCGGACTTATTGAATCGCTTTATCGCGTTGCTGATGCGAGGTGACTATCGGGAACATCGGCAGTTGGACCATTACGCCGAGCAGCTTTTTGTCAACGGCCATTATTTGTCTGAAGTTTGTCGTAAGGCGAGCGGTCAAGGCGCTTCCTATTTTATTGAACGTTTTGTTCTCCAAGATATCGTCAGACAACTATATGATAAAAAGTGCCCAATCAATCGCATTGCCGAGAAGATGCATTTTTCTTCGGCATCCTATTTGACTCGTTTTTTTTCTGACCGAGTTGGAATGACTCCCTCTCAATTTCGAAAGCGTTTGCCTTAAGTCTATGGTACCGATAGTTATTCATCAGCCCTTATACAAAAGTACAATAGATGGTGTTATATTGTCCGCTAGATAGCAACATTTTGGAGACGGACCATGGCAGAACAAATCCAATTGAAAGATAGCGAACGTCAACCGTGTGAAGTTTGGACACGAGTGATGGGGTATTTTCGTCCGGTCGAATCCTTTAACATCGGCAAAAAGGGCGAATTTTACGAGCGTAAGTGTTTTGTCGAAAGTAAATGTGGTTTAGATAAACCTGAATCGAAAAAGTAAAGCACTTAATCTAAATTTCAGCAGATAAATTAAAAACTCTGGTGCTCAGTTTCGGGATCTATCTCGGCGGCGGGCGCCTGAGTTTTTTGTTTGTTGTCGTGCAACGATTCCCTCAAAATCAGTCATAATTCTTACTGTCAAATAAGTTCATTTAATTTGAGAAAAGCTCATGGGACGGGAACAGGATCTAAGCGCTTGGCGCCTTTTTGTGACGACGATTGATGCCGGCAGTGTCAATGCCGCCTGTGATAAATTGCAGATGGATCCGAGCACGGCCAGTCGTATCCTTAAAGCCCTGGAAAGGGATTTAGGGGTGGAGCTTTTCAACCGGACGACTCGCCCGGTATCGTTATCCGGCGTCGGCTACGCGATCGCCGAGGAAGCCCGTTTGATGTTGCAGCAGCATGATCGACTGTTGTCGCACTTGCATGAGGATCACCAAACCATGAAAGGAACGATTCGAATTGCAAGTTACAGCGCACTGTCAGCGATTGAAATTATGCCGCTTTTGGTGAAATTTCAATCCATCTACGCTGATGTGGATTTCGATCTCACGGAGTTGTTTCTACCGCCTCCTAAAGGATTTGTTGATGCGCAGGGGCGCCCTGTGGATGTCATTATTGGTTACGGGTGTGGGGAGTTTCCGGGAATTCGAGGCTATCATACCGGCGACATGCCGTTTATTGCCTGCGCCGCGCCAAAGTACGTTCGTCGACATGGGAAGCCGGAGGTTCCTGCAGACTGTGTGAATCACGTCGGGGTGATGTTCTCAACTCCATCTCGAGCCCAGGCTAAAACGGTATATCACGGCAACGACTCTGCCGAGGTCCATTGGCAGCGAACCTTGATGTTTCAATCTTTCAGCGCAGCAAAAAACGCCTTGCTTTTAGGTGCCGGCGTCGCCGTGGACGTGCCTTTTTTCCATTCTTGCCAAGAGTTGAAAGAGGGTAGCCTTGTCCCGGTTTTAGACGGGTGGCATTATCCGATGCATCAGTGCTTCCTTTATGTGCAAGAAAGTTCGCTTGAGTATCAGCGCATTCGGATTTTTGTTGATTGGATGGTCGATAAACAGCGGCAAAAACTGTCAGAGCTTAAAAAAGAATTTCAATTGATGGTGGGACTTGCCGGATAAGCGAACTACGCTAAACTACTTAGATCATTGATCTGAATTTAATCAGTACTTACCCGAAGATTTTTTGATGAATGCAACTATAACTTGATAAATAATCAAGTGATTATCGCTTTTGTTTGCTTGATTTGATGGTATTTGTTACTAAATTAAAATGAATTCATAATAAATTGATTTATTGATTGATTATCAAGTCAATTATTTCTTGATTATCTTGCCTACCTATCAAATTCATTTCTCCCAATAATGCTCATCGTGCGGTCCTCTAAAAACCGCGCTCCTCTTTACTCTCTTGGAGAAATACGATGACGTTTCAGATTTGGTGCGCTGTAGCGGTAATCCTTCTCGTGATTTACGCATTAGTGAAGCGCCTTGAGACTCGAATGGTTTTGTTTGTCGCCGGTTTGGTGATGTGCTGCATTGCCGGTCAACCGGTGGCAGCCTTCAAGGCCTTCATCAAAGGCATGACCAATCCCACGTTGGTGCCCGCAATTTGCGGCGCCATGGGTTTTGCGGCCGTTGTGACCGCTTCGCGCTGCGACGTGCACTTGGTAAGTGCCTTGGCGGCGCCTCTTCGTAAATTAGGTGCGTTGCTTATTCCGATTTGCACCATTATTACGTTTTTAATCAACATCGCCATCATGTCGGCCGCCGGAACGGCCGCCACCGTGGGAGCGACTTTCATACCGTTGATGATTCGTGCAGGCATTCGGCCGGCTGGCGCTGCCGCTGCGGTTGCGGGCGGTACCATGTGTGGTTTGATGCTCAATCCGGGCTGCGCTCATGATATCTATATCGCACAAATGGCCAAGATGCCCCTGATGAGTTTCATTGGATGGGCTGCGCCTTATGTGGTGGGCTTATTCCTTATCTCTTGCGTTGGCTTGTCTTTGGTTTCGATCTTTAAGTACAAAGACCACAAGATGACTCAAGCAGAAATCGACGAGTTAGCGATCGAAGAGTCCGCCAGCTTCAAGATCAATCCGTTGAAGGCCATCGCGCCGCTTGTCCCGATGGGCATTTTGATTGTCTGCTCGCTCTGGTTCCCGAAATCGGGCATTGATGTGGTCACCTCCATGATCATCGGTGTGATCTTCATCTGCTTGATCACAATGAAAAACCCCGGCGAGATGTCCAAGTCTTTCTTTAAAGGACTCGGTAGCGGTTACGCCAGTGTGATTGGCTTGATCATCGCGGCTGGTGTGTTCGTTGCCGGTCTTCAAGCAACCGGTGCCGTCGGTGCGTTTATTGAATATCTCAAACACAGTAACGAAGTGGCTCGCTGGGGGGCTTCGATCGGTCCGTTCTTGATGGCGATGGGAACCGGTTCAGGAGAATCCGCGATTTGGGCCTTCAATCAGGCCGTGACGCCTGCAGCAGAATCCTTCGGCATGACGAGCCACGGTTTAGGGCTCTTGGCCGCATTGGCCGGTCAATTCGGTCGCACAGCCAGTCCTTTGGCAGGTTGCGTGATCATTGTGGCAGGCATTGCCAAAGTTTCACCCATTGAAGTTTCCAAACGGGCGTTTGCCGGAATGTTTGTGGCGACCATTGTCGGAGCTTTGGTATTGGTTTAATCCTTCCTTCTCTCTATCTCTAACACATGGAGTTATAAATGAAAAAATCTCTTTTCTGCGCCGCTGTGCTCGCCTCTTTCGCCACAGCCTCTGCTGCTGCCAACGTGGAAATGTTTGGCATGTTCGACCAAGGGCTGTCCTATTTGCATGAAGATCTGGCAGCCGGCATGGGCGGCCCCAACGCCGCGAACGAATCCCAAGCCAACGCGGGTTTTGACGGAAATAAGGTGGCTTTAGCCGGTCGCAAAAACGTCTTCACGCAAGGCACGGGAAATGTCAGCACGATTGGTGTTCGTGGCAAAGAAAAGATCAATGATGATTTGACCGTGGGCTTTCACTTGGAACACGCCCTTTTTGCCGACAGCGGCGCGCCTTACAACCCCAACATTTTCTTTGAACGAGAATCAAGCGTTTATCTGGATTCGAGCTGGGGCCAATTCAAGTTTGGCCGTATGCCGGCGATGACGACTGGCTCCGGCACCACGGGGCTTTTCAATAGTCGAACCAATCCGTTCGGCGCTGGTTGGGGCAATATGACTGGCGGTTGGAAGTTTGTCGGCACTTTGGCAACGGCCCGTCACAATAACATGATCAACTACAAGAGTCCGGTCATGAACGGTGTGCAATTGCACTTGCAACACTCTTTCGGCGATGACAAAACAGTCGATGGTGAAACATACAAGGAGGGTAGCTCCAAAGTTAATCATTTCTCCGCTCTTGGCGTGACGGTAACCGGTGAAAAATATTTTGTTGCAGCCGCTGTTGACTGGTTGAAGATGGGTTCTGTGACCGGCGCCGTGGAAAATGATTCTTATAAGGCGATCGTAGGCGGTCACTACAATTTTGGTGCGTTTAAGGCTTACGCAGCCGTTGAATACATGGACAATGTTCAATATATCGGCGGCTATTCCACGAAAGAATTTGCTGTTCGTCCCCAAGGTCAAGCTTTGACGAAGGGTTTTGACGGTTGGGCTTTCGCCTTGGGGGCTGACACCCAAGTCGCAGGCGGCAAGGCGATGTTCTCCGTAGGCTACGGTTTCGGTGAAAATCAAAACTTGACCGACAATAAAGACTACAGCCGTGTAAACGTCGGTTTGGGCTACTTGTATCCGCTTTCCCGTCGTACCTCCGTGTATGCCGTAGGCGGTTATTTCTGGGAAGATGCTGATTTCAATGCGGACGAAATTTATGCGAGTGAAGTCATCCTCGGGATGATGCATCGCTTCTAATCGCGCGTGGTAGTATCTTAGAGAGTGCGGCCTCGGCGTTGTCCGAGGTCGCCAAGTTTCAAAGTGAGGTAGTGAGACATGTTGGGAATGACGATGACAAAGGCAGAAGCCGGCGAGGCATTTGAGGCGCTTAAAACGCTGAAATGTCACGACACCGCTTTTTGGCTTTTCCGAATTAATGAGGCCAGTGTGGTGGGCAATACACGTCGTGGATTATTGACGACGGAACTTGCTCGGACTATTCGCAAAGCGCTTGCCGAAATGGAAATCGACGCCAATGAAGGCCGTTGGCCCCGCCCCGAGCTGTACATCACGTTTGAGCCTGAAATGTTAAAGCGAACCGGCATGCCCGCCAGTGTTTTACATATTGGACGCTCAAGTCAGGATATTTTGGCGACAACAAATGCCGCTCAACTTCGTGAGGCAGCCCTGGTGCTCGCTCAAGGGGTGCATGCGCTCATTGAGAGCCTTTTGACTAAAGCCGATCAGTACTGGGACACATTGGTGCCTTTTTACACGAACGGTGTTCAAGCGCAACCGGGCCGCTATAGCCATTACCTTTATGCGCAAGCCCAGGCTTTTGCCCGTCAACTTGATCGATTGTTGCAGTGTCTTGAACGATTCGATTTTTGCCCGATGGGGGGCGCCGTTTTAAACGGCTCTGTTTGGCCTTTGGATCAGGAGTATTCAGCTCAAGCATTGGGATTCGCTCAAACGGGCAATAATGCTTTTGATGCCATTCATTTGAGCGGCAATGACTTTCCGCTGGAATTGTCTCAGATCGTTCAAGCCTTGATGTTAAGAGTGACGAGTTTCATTCAAGACTTTATGGTGCAATACGCTCAAACCCGTCCCTGGATTATTTTGCAAAAAGCTGGCAGCACATACATTTCCAGCGCCATGCCTCAAAAGCGCAACCCGGGTTTAATTAACGACTGCCGCCGAAACGCGGGCATTGTCATCGCCGAGTCGCAAAATGTTCTTTTGCGCATGCACAACCTCAACGAAGGAATGGCCGATGCCCGGGACATTTCCGTCAATTTGGAGTGGATGACCGACGCTTATCGCGTGCTTGACACCTTCAAAGGCATCGTTGACGGTCTGCAAATCCATAAAGAGCGAGCGCTCGAAGAACTCAATAGCGATTGGACCTGCACACAAAACATCGCCGATGTCCTTGTTAAGAAGGCGGACGTTCCTTTCCGTCAGGGACATCATTTCGCGAGTGTTATGGTGACTTGGGCTCGAGCGAATGCCAAGACGCCTTCCAATGTGACCTATGCAGAGCTTTGCGAACAATGGAGACATTTCGTACAGAATGAAACCGATCTTCCCGCTGAAATGCCATTGGATGAAAAAACGTTGATGGCGGCGATGCGGCCGGATTCTATTGTTGAGGAGCGTGAAACCATTGGTGGCCCTCAGGAGGCGGATATGCAGCGCCAAAAAACTATTTGGGCTGAAAAATTGCCGATGTGGAAAAAGGCGATTGGTGCTCGATTTGAACACATCGCTCGAAGTGTTCAAACGCTCGAAAAGGATCTGAACGCCATCTGATTTTCAATGATTGGGTCTTTTTCTTGTCAAGTGGCCGTTATCGAAATGTAACGGCCATTTGTTTCTTAGTCGGAAATTTCGACGATCGCAGTAATCTCAACAGGGCTACCTTCCGGTAACTCGTTAGTGCCTACAGCAATACGGGTGCCGACTCCGGCCTCTCCGAACAATTTTTTAAATAACGCACTGGCGCCATTGATCACCTGAGGCTGCTCCCCGAAATTTGGTGCGCATCTCACAAAGCCGGTCAAATGGACAAATTGTTTGATGCGATCCAAATCTCCCAGGTCTTTCTTTAAGACCGCTAAAACATTCAAGGCTGCGAGTTCGGCGGCAGCTTGAGCCTGCTGAATCGTTAAGTCAGCGCCAACCACACCGGTTACCTGCAGGACGCTATTGATGTCAGGAGTTTGTCCGGACACATAAACCAAATTGCCAACGCGGCGAGTATAAACATAAAGACCAGCGGGATCAGCCACAGGGGGCAGTTGCAGTCCGAGTGTTTTGAGTTTTTCTTCAATGATCATTCGAAAGTCCTAATAATTTAAGGCGTTTCAGGTGTTAAGAAAAAATTGACCCGATCGGTTTCGTAAATGTGCGCGGGGATGATGCGATGTTCATCGTCTTCATACGCGGCGACAAAAATAAAATGATTGACGGGCAAATATCGGCTCATGGTTTGATAAAGTAAGTGTTTGTCAAGGTTTGCCACTTTTGCGTTGGCGCCCACAGCCAGCTCAATCGAAGGCTTGCCTTGGGTAAAAAGCATCGTCGCGTCAATTAACCAGTCCGTTGATAAGGCGGAAGTTTTTTGAGGGACTGCGGCCCGAATGATGATGCGGCATTGATCAACGGGTTGTGGTTTGACGTTGGCCGAATAGCAGCCAGCATCCGGGTTGATTAAATAAAGAACTTGCTGATAGTAGCCTTCTTCTTGCGAAAAGAAAAAGGGTTTTGTCAAACGCAGTCGAAAGTCCGGGAAAAGATCGTTGGCTGATTTCGCTGCCGCCACGCTCATCGAGGAAACAAACAGTTTCGCGGCATCTTTTGCATTCGGGGTTTCTTGCGCATCAATAAAACCAAAGATCGCATCGGCGCTTTCCGGGCCGTTTTTTGCAAAAAGTTTATCGACTTCGGGCCAGGTAAAGTGAAAGCCCCATAAGGTGAGCCCTTTTGTGTC
>DVNR01000005.1 GCA_018714205.1 Candidatus Aphodousia faecipullorum | reverse complement strand
TTGAATTGCCTGACAGCCAACTCGATTTCCAGTTGAGCGTCGTTCTCAACTATCAACTCCCGATCAATCAAAACGCCGACCTTTGGATCATCTTTATCCGGATAATGCTCGATACGAGCAATTACTTTTTTATCCGAATAAGCCTCAAGCGTCTGCTCATTATCCAAAAGGGCTACAGAAAGATTGCAAAGCCGGGCGTCAAGTTTATGGAAATGACGTTTTACCTGAGCTTTTTTATTCGTTTTACCAGTTTTGACTTCACCGATAATCTCTGAAATTGCGTGCCCTACGACTTCAACGATGTTGGCTCGGCTATCGTAATCACCAGAGTACTCGGATGAAAATTCCCTAACCGTCTTATACCTTACTTCATCTCCCGGTAAAACCAAACCTGCTTGATCTTGAATAACTCGATAGCGCTCTCCAGTTTGGTTATCGACAACCACTGGAAGCGACTGAGCAGCTACCATCACAATGCCATCACGCAACATAGAGCTTCTGTGACGGAAAGTTTTATTTTCTGGGTTATATGAAATTCGCTTATCGCCCATCAAACGATCAAGCGTTTGATTGAATAAATCGTCATTGAGTTTCCGATAACGCTTAGCCAACAACACATACAACTCAGAGGGTTCAAGATCAGCCGAAGCCGACTCAAGCACCTGTATGGCCAATCCGACGAGCTCATTGATCACGTAATTCTTCACCCGTCCCTGCGTTTTATCGGTTCCGCCTTTTTTTTTGGAGGCGGTCCCCGTTTTTTTCTTACCTATTGTCAAAACTCTCTCGCTTTACTATAATTCTTCACTCGTTTCAGTTAGCCCGGGTGGCGAAATTGGTAGACGCACCAGCTTCAGGTGCTGGCGTTGCGAGACGTATCGGTTCGAGTCCGATCCCGGGCACCAAAAACGCTTAAATAATCAGAAAATTGGTTATTTAAGCGTTTTTCTTTATGCGTCTCTCCCATACCATCAATTATCCCTTCGCGCGTTAGTATATCGAAGTTTTATGTCACCTTGTCTGTTTTTTTATGACAAACGGCGACGCGTTTGCACGGTCGCCGTTAAATGTACATTTGTTGTTATATTAAAAAGAACATCACAACAAAACATCAATTCAACTACTGATATATCGTTTTTTCCAACAGTTCCCTAACCAAAATGGAGGCTTTTGTGTCATGATCAACGCAATACTTCATGAGATCGCGATGCATTTGGTCTGTCAAATCCATGGAAAGGCGTTTCATTTTAACTTTTTCAACTGGCGCGCTCACCGATGAGCTTTTAACGACCTGAGCTGCCTCATGGACAACTTCTGCTCCTTGGCTCACCCATTCATCAACTGCTTGAGCTGTCGGTCTACGACCACCGAACAATACTTTTTTGCCACCACTCATTCGTTATCCTCCAATAATTGAAGCACTTCTTTGGCCAAGCGATTCACTTCACGCGATGCAAGGCTTCGCTTATCATCTTCAAACACAACGCGACCACTTGCCGCTGACTCGGCATAAACCACACGTTGAGCCAGCACAGCGTCCAAAATCGGCATTTCGAACTCTTCAAGAGCGTCCACAATGTCTCGGCCTATCGCTGTCTTAGCTATTTTTCGGTTGATGACAAATGCGGCTTTCAGTTCAGGACGGTAAATTTGCGCCTCTTTGATCAACTTCACGACTTCCTCAGCCGCCCAAACATCGTAAGGACTCGGCTGGACAGGAATTAAAACCAAATCAGAAGCCATCATGGCCGCTCGAGACAAATCCGTCACTCGCGGAGCGCCATCAATCACCACAATATCGCGACCAACACCGATGTCAGCGATCACTTTATGCAAATTTGGTTTTGGGCAACTCACCACCGGGAAAAGCATGTCCGCATCGCCACGGCTCGCGAACCAGTCCAGTGATGACCCTTGGGGATCGGCATCGACCAATAAAACGGAATAACCCTTCTCATGCAAGGCCGCTGAGAGGTTGACCGAAATAGTCGTCTTTCCAACGCCACCTTTTTGATTGAGCACACTGATCACTTTCATAAAACATTGGCGCGAAACCTTTGTCTTTAGTCAAGGCCTAAAGCGCCTCCTCCTTCTTTTATTAATTTAAAAAGGCTGTTGTTATCGAACAAAGCTTACGTTTCCTTTTGATGTCGGCTCTTGCACCAATAAACATCCAATGAAATAAGCAAATGTACATTTCAGACTTCCCCCATATTACCAACATTTGAACAAAAGCGCAGGGAATTTGTCATAGTCATTCATGTTATGAGTTACTTAAAACGACCTCCACCAATGGAGGGAAAAAAGAATTCGCTTTGTCTTGGCGCACTTTTGACAAACCACTATGAGTTTTAAATGACTTTGACTTATGCTGGTAACTCTTGACTTTCTCTACGGAAAGGAAACGATTACAATGGCTTAATTTTATTTTCAGAGAGCTTTTAAAGATGATGAAGCAATCGCTTTGGGCATTGGCTGCCGCTGCCCTATTTTCATTTATGGCAGTTTTTGTCAAGCTTTGCAGCGGGCACTTCGGTTCGCTAGAGCTTGTCTTTTATCGCTCCCTAATTGGCATTGTTACGATCGGACTGTTTGTCCGCTCTCAAGGCTTGAGTCTTCGCACGCCCTATCTTGGCGGCCACATCAAGCGAGCCGTTCTTGGCACCGCCTCTGTTGGATTATGGTTCTTCACCATCGGGCAAATGCCGCTCGGAACCAATATGACACTCATCTATACGACACCGCTTTTTATGGCTGCCAATTTCATCATCCTGGCCTTCATGCGTAAAGAAGCGGCTCCTTGGGGTGTCGTATTGGCCATTTTGTTTGGATTCACCGGCGTAACAACCGTTTTGCAACCATCCTTTGAGGCTGGCTACATGTGGCCGGCGTTAACCTGTCTTTTTGTCGCATTCATTGATCTCATCGTTTACTGGCAAATCAAGCAACTTGGCAGTCTCAAGGAACCTTCTTGGCGTATTGTGTTTTATTTTTCCATGTTTGGTGCTGTTTTCGGGGTTTTAGGCAGCTACATCCTGGAAGACGGGATGCATATGCCGACAATGGAGTCCGGCGCATATTTGATCGGCATGGGCATTTGCGCGACACTCGGACAAATCTGCACCACTCGGTCGTACGCCTACGGCAACATGCTTCTGAGTTCGTGCCTTGGCTTTTCCGCCATTCCTTTTTCTGCGCTCGTCAGCTTCATTCTTTTCGGTGAAAATGTGCCACCGCTCGGACTTTTAGGTATGATGATGATCATTGTCGCGGGGATCTTTGCCACCATCTATACAAAACGTACAGAGGCTCAGAACAGGGCAAAAGAACAACGCGCCTAAAAACAACCATTTAATTTATTAAGGAAGACGAATCATGGCTGATCAAGAAAATCAAAAGCCGGCCGAACAGACGGCAGAACAACCGGCTCAACAAGCTCAACAACCCAATGTTTGGGTCTGTGACCCTGTCGGAGTCGCCCACTGCGATGTGAGCGACAAGGGCGTCATTTACACGGTCGCCTGGACGGACTTCATGGGATTGCAACACACGGCGAAAGTCAATCGCGAAGATTGCTTCTTTAACTTCGCCAGCGTATTGAAGACATTGGTCAAGGGTGGTTATCGCTACAACACCATGATTGCTCAAGCCCCCGCCATCATCCAACAGCGTTTGACCGCTTTCCGTCCGAGCCAAGATAGCGTGAAGAAGGCTTTAGACGCCGCTAAGAAGAAATAATCCTCTTTTTAGACTCACCAATCAAGAGCCTCCCGTCGCGGAGGCTTTTGCTTTTTTGAACAAAAAAGAGACGTTCTACGTTAAAGAACCAATTTTTAAGTGAACTTGAATTCGGATTTTCCCTCATCTTTGCTACAATCGAGCGATGTCGACAAAAAGGGCGTGGGATTGTTCATACCCTTTTTTAGGTTGTTAAATTGGGGTTCATTCTATGATTACAGATCAAATCGTTCATCAATGCCGTCTTCAAACCATCCGTGATGTCATTCGTTATGCGATGACAAAATTCAAAACACACAATATCTTCTGCGGCCATGGGTGCAGCACTCCTTATGAAGAGGCTTATTTTCTGGTTTTACGTTCCTTAAAGCTAGAGTTTGAAGATTTAGATCGCTTCTGGGACGCCCGATTATCCAACGATGAACTCAAGACTTTGTTAGAGCGAATCGAACGCCGCGCTGTTGATAAAGTCCCAACTCCTTATCTTTTAAATGAAGCCTGGTTGACAGACCACAGTTTTTATTGCGATGAACGGGTCATCATTCCCCGTTCTTTCATCGCGGAGCTGCTGCGAGATGAATTAGCCCCTTGGATTAAGGACATCGAAAACGTCCGCTCCGTGCTTGACTTATGCACGGGCTCGGGCTGTCTCGGCATTTTGGCGGCCGAAACTTTTCCGAATGCAGAAGTTGATTGCGTCGATATCTCCAAGGATGCCCTTGATGTCGCCAGAATCAACGTCGATCGCTATGAAATGCAGGACCGTATCAACCTCATTCAAAGCGATCTATTTAATGCTCTGGAAGGCAAAAAATACGATTTGATCATCAGCAATCCGCCGTATGTCACAACAGAAGCGATGAATAACTTGCCGGGCGAATATCGTCACGAACCGAGTCTTGCGTTAGGCGCCGGCGATGACGGTCTGGATATCGTGCGTCGCATTATCAGCGAATCAAAAGATCACCTGCACAATAAAGGCCTTTTGGTCGTTGAAGTCGGCGACGGACGTGAAGCTTGCGAAACAGCTTATCCAAAGATGCCTTTTACTTGGCTTGCCACCGAAGAAGAAGACTCGATGGTCTTTTTGTTAACGAAAGACGAATTGCCCTAATGTTACGACTTCTAGATGTCAGTTTAATGCGCGGCGTGCGAACCCTTTATTCGCACGCCACACTTTTGGCCAATCCCGGCGAACGAATCGGATTAGTCGGTGAAAACGGTTGTGGAAAGTCCAGTTTGATCGGCGCCATTTTAGGTGAAGTGCCGATTGAAGCCGGTGACATTCAAGCCCCCGCCATGGAAAATATCGGCTATGTCGCTCAAGATATCGACGCGGTCGATGAAGTGGCCATTGACTGGGTATTGTCTGGTCACGCACCGTTGATGGCTGCGCGACGGGCTTTGAAAAATGCTCAGACCGACATGGAGATTGCTACCGCTCATGCTCAATTGGCCGAACTCAATGAAGGTGCCATTGAAGCGCAAGCCAAAATCATTCTTCACGGTCTTGGATTCACAGAAGAAGCCACTGCTCACCGAGTCAAAGACTTTTCCGGCGGTTGGCGAAACCGTTTGGCATTGGCTCGGGCGCTTATGTGTCCGGCTGAACTGCTGCTACTTGACGAACCGACAAACCACCTTGACTTAGATAGTGTCATTTGGCTAGAAGCCTGGCTTAAAAGGCAACAAGCGACAACGATCATTATCAGCCATGACCGAGCTTTCTTAGACCGCACTGTCTCTACCATTTGGTCAATTGAGGACGGCACAATTCGTCGCTATAGCGGCAACTACAGCTCGTTTGAGTTGTTGCGAATTGAGCGGTTGCGCCAGATTGAAAGCGCTGCCAAAGCTTATGAACGGCAAAGCGCTCACTTACAAAGCTTTATTGACCGTTTTCGCTACAAAGCGACAAAAGCACGCCAAGCTCAATCTCGAATCAAAATGTTGGAAAAACTGCAAGCCGTGGAACCGGTTCGTGCGGCTCGAGAATGGCGCTTTGAATTCCTAAAACCTGAACGATTGCCCGAACACTTGGTCGATGCGGAGTCTGTCAGCTTGGGTTATGGCGAAAAACGAGTTCTCTCTGACGTTTCCTTCTCGATTCGATCTGGAGAGCGCATCGGTGTTTTGGGGGTAAACGGCGCCGGCAAATCCACTCTCATTAAAGGAATTTGCAAGGAGTTACAACCGACAAACGGTGAATTTCGTTTTGGTCAAGGTCTGGCGATTGGTTACTTCGCTCAACACCAACTGGAACAATTGCGAGAAGATGAAACTCCTTTACAACATCTTCGTCGTCAAGCGCCAGATGAACGTGAACAAGTGCTTAGGGATTGGTTGGGGCGATTCAAATTTAGCGGAGATATGGTCAACGCGCCTGTCAAACCTTTCTCCGGGGGAGAAAAAGCCCGCTTAGCGCTCGCCCTGCTCGCCTGGGACAAACCCAATTTATTGGTTCTTGACGAGCCGACCAATCACTTGGATATGCAGACTCGCGAGGCGCTCACCATGGCGCTATCTTCCTTTGAGGGCTCGGTTTTACTTGTTTCGCACGACCGGCACTTGTTGCAGGCAACCACTGACCGCCTTTTATTGGTTCATGACGGCAAGGTCAATGAATTTGACGGAGACTTGGATGATTATGCCAAGTTGGTGTTGGAGAACCGAAAAGCAAGCTTAACGGCTGAAAAGGCAAAAAGCGAGACGACTTCTGAAAACAGTGTCAATAAGAAAGAAGCTCGGCAGTTAGCCGCGCAAGAACGTCAGCGTATCGCCAATCTCAAAAAACCGTTGCAAAAGGAATTAGCCAGCATCGAAAAAAAATTAACCCCCGCTTCTGACGAACTTAAAGCGTTGGATGCCCAATTGGCTGACTCCGAGTTTTATAACAACGGCAATCCCGACGAAGTCGCGACGACCCTGAAGCGCCGAGGAGAACTTGCCGCAGTGGTTGAAGAACTTGAAAGCCGATGGTTGGAATTGTCGGAAGCTATTGAGGCAATCCGATAAATCATATTGTCTATTTTTTAATCCCTAAGTTGCCCGATTTCGGGCAACTTTTTTATTTTTCAATCCAATTTGATCAACCCACCCTAGCCAACCAAAGTGCGGTAGATCGCTGATAAAATGACTGCCGTTGAAACCTTTTGATTAATCAATCATGCCGTTTTTCTCCCACGTTGTAATGCCCGAAAAAGCCTTTGGTCGGTTTCTGTTGCTTTTCTCGCAATGTTTCGTTGTCTTATTGATCGCAGTAATTTCGATGACCGTTATGCGGGAGACGATGTATTGGCTTTTGATTCCAGGCCATGTTCCGGCAGAATTGATTCAACCTGACGACGTATGGCGAATGAGAGAGCTAGGGCTAAGATTTGATGCCCGAAGCGGAGCCATTTTGGCGATTCCACTCGTAGTGGTCGCCCTTGCCCTGTTCGCAATTAAGGCATTTTGGACAACCTGCGTTAAACTTTTTCACCTCTTGAGCGGTTTGGCTTTCTTTGTTGTGATTGTTTTGGGGTTTGTCAATTACTTTTATATTCTGACTTTCCACAACGAAATTGATATCTTCGTTTTGAATTTTCTGCATGAAGAACCCTCTGCGGTAATGACGACTGTATGGCAAGACTATCCTCTTATCCGGGCCGTTTGCTTAAGTTTGGCACTGACAGCGTTATTGTGGTGGATTTCGGCTAAAGTATTCTCACTTTTAAGCCGCTTAAGCATTTGGAATCGTATCGGTTGGATCGGCGTGACAATATGGCTCGTCATCGGCGCTGTGCTTTTTGTTCTACTGGCTCGCGGCTCACTTACATCCCGGTATCCTTTGCGCAGAAACAATGCTCAAGTATCGGTTGTGCCGCAAATCAACACTCTGGTGCTGAATGCGCCGATGTGCCTGTATTACGCAATCCAGGATCGAAAACACTCAATGACATTTGCTCCTGTCTCCCAACAAGAAGGACTTGAGTTGATGAAAGCGGCCGACATTGGGGAACTTACCCAAACCACGCCCGCTAACACAGCATTGTCTCAAATAAAACCCAATGTTGCGCTCTTTATCATGGAAAGCATGGGCTTTAACATGATGAGTTACGACAAGGAAGGAGAAGTCGACCTTCTGGGCGCTTTAAGGCCGCATTTTGAATCGGATTTCGTTTTTCGTCGATTTACATCGGCAGATCTTCATACCATTCAATCGGTCGCGCAACTGCTTTTTTTAAGTCCGGTATCTCAAATCAGCAGCTCTTCAATTCGTACGACCCCATTGCCGGGCACACCGTTTGAAGTCTATAAAAAAGCCGGGTACCGAACGGCGTTTGTAACATCGGGAACAACTGTTTGGGAAAATATGTCGGATTATCTTCCCATTCAATTTGTGGACGATATCTATGATCAAACCAATCTGATGGATGCATACGGATTAACCGAAACCACTGAATGGGGGGTTCCTGATCACTATGCTTTTGATTTTGCCGCAAAACTTTTACGGGAAACTCAAGAGCCGCTTTTTGTCGTCGTCTTATCGACGACTAATCACCCGCCCTACCACGTGCCGGAGGGTTATAAGCCCTATCCTTTGCGCGTGCCGGAGGCAATCAATGCGAACTACGATCACCATTATGTTGAACAGAGTATTGATACGATCATGAAAACCTATCAATACAGTGCCGATGCACTGGGGCGGGCCATTTCGCAGATTAAAAGTGACAAAAAACATAACACGGTCATCGGCGCGACGGCGGATCACCGCATGCTCGGGATGAAGCCGATTGTCTCTGAAGGACCGTTTAAGGACATCGCGGTGCCGTTTTATGTCTGGGCAAGCGACGCCGTAAAAAATGCGGTTTCCATCCATTACGATCCCTTGCGGGTTGGTTCCCATAAAGACGTATTCCCCACGCTTTACGCTTTGAGTCTATCGAATGCTCAATACCGAACGGTTGGCGGTCGCAACATGCTTGCGATGCATGATGATCCCAGACGAGCCTTCGGTTACAACATTTCCGCTTGGATTGACCAGCACGGCGTTTATACCTTTGGGGAACATATGCGTTTTTATCCTTGGAGCTCTGACGGCTCGGATTGGCTCTCTCGTTATAACGCCCCTCAAGAGGTCTCCGAAACAATGAAGACACGTCTTCGTGCTTATCCAAAATTGGATTTATGGCAAATCAATGAACGTGCTTGCGGACTACGACAGTAAAGGGAGACGAGCGGTTAGGTCTTTGTTGAAACATGGCTACGACACCTCACCTTCTGCATAAATTAGCCCTTGAATATTCTTAAGACGTGAATGCCGTTCGTTGAACGGCATCACAACTTAAACAAAAAATAATCGAATATCAAAGGGGCTTTCGTTCTCAACAATGAGGTGCTGCTTCAGATTGACGATCTTTATTCACCAGGTCGTGATTTTTTGGTGATACGTTGGCGCAGGGAACGCTTTCTCCAATCGTTTCAGGTCATCTTTGGTAAGCTTAATCTGCTCAGCCATTGCATTTTCCCGAATATGTTTGAGACTACCCGCCTTGGGAATCGCAAGTAAACCCGGCTGCGAGAGCACCCAGGACAGGGCGATTTGAGCAGCGGAAACATGATGCTGGCGCCCTATTTCCACCAATAACGGATGCTGAACTAACGCCCCCTCTCCTAATGGGGAATACGCAATGACCGGCATTTGCTGATTTTGACACCAAGATTTAAGTTGAAAATCAATCGCTCGAAATCCCAAGTTATAGTGCAATTCATTGGCGGCGCAATGTTGGCCTTTAGGTTTTGAACAGAGTTCTTGCATAGCCGACAAATCAAAGTTGCTAACCCCCCAAGCCTTTATTCGCCCCCTTGCCTTAAGCTCTTCGAAGGCTTCAATCGTTTCTTCTATGGGATAAGAGCCGGCCCAATGAAGAAGGTATAAATCAATTGTTTCCACACCCAGGCGATTTAGGCTTCTCTCACAAGCTTGAAGCGTGCCACGATAACTCGCATTGGAAGGTAAAACTTTTGAAATCAGGTAGACCGCTTTTCTGCAGTCAGCAATTGCCTCGCCGACTAAATCTTCATTTCCATACATTTCTGCGGTATCCAACGTCCCCATTCCTAACTCAATCCCGGCTCTGATTGCCTCGATTTCCTGATTACGTTGATCCGCACAACGTCCTAATTGCCAGGTTCCCAAACCTAAAACCGGAGCGAACTGATTGGCGATAAGAACTTTTCTCATGGCATGATCCTCTCTGACGGAAAACGCTTGCATTTTGCAAGCGTTTTCAACTATTTCTGACCTGACTGCGTCGTTTGAGTGGACGGTTGCTCTTCAACCCACTCCGGAAACCACGAGTCCGGGTTATCAACCTGTTTACCCCAACCGACATAAATTGCAGCGGCAACGATCACAACAAACAGAATATTTAGAATTCGTCGAATCCATTTCTTAAGATTGTCCATTCTCAGCCTCCTCTTTTGCAGAGACAGACTCTGTATGAGAGGGTGGGGTTTCATCCGGCGCCAAACCTGCAAAATAGTGTGCCCAACCGCTCATGAACGCATAGTATTGCAGCCGAGAAATCGGCGCTTGTCCCTCGTGAGAGGCGCGAGCTAAATGCAAGAAAGCTTCCAGAAAGCGTTTGATCGCGCGCTCAATCACATCGCCTTCGCCTTCACCTTCATGCCGCAAGAGATGCTCCCGCAACTCATCTCCTGCCCACGTGACATGGCGATTAATGCGTTTATCCTTAATTTTGCCTTGTAAAATACCGAGGAAATCTTCATAAACCTCGCGAGCTTGGGCGTGTATGTCTTCGGCTTCGGCATGATGCGGTTCATGTAAATTGATCCAGTCACTAGTGGAAGCAGTGATTGCTAATTCCTCAAGAAGCTCCATCATGATGTCCGGATTGGAAACATCAATAAGGGGTAGTTCTTTACTGGGTTTAGATAGCTGACCGAATAAAGCCATGATTTAAATGTTCCTTTCAGTTGGTCTCGTGCACTACACCATCGGGCAAAGGCAAAACACCAATTCCCTCTTCAATAAGTTCTTCAGCTTGTTCGGGTGTGCAACGCCCGTGGATAGTTCTTTGAGGTGCAGAGCCATAGTGAACAGCTCGAGCTTCCGAAGCAAAGCGATCCCCGACATACTCGCTGTTTTTAACCAAAGCGCGAGCCGCGCTGAGCGCTTTTTCCCTCAGCTCGGCCTGTATCTGCCTAACAGTGTATTCAGCCTTGGATTTGTCGCGAGAGGCCATAATGTAAGACGCTGTCGGCAACCGTCTTATTTCTGTCGAGTTGCAACGAGGGCAGACAACCAAATGCTGTTTAATTTGCTCGTCCAAACTCTCGGACGAATCAAACCAACCCTCAAATTCGTGACCAAACTCACAAACGCAATTAAAAACTTTCACGTCGACATGACCAAAGAAATTGTATCTGCTCGCTATTTTAGCCGAATCTCAAACAGATACAGTGAATTCACAAGCCATTAATGCATGACGTTGTCGTCAAAGATGGAAATCTTTAAACTCAACGCTTTTGAGTTAAACGGCGTCGTCGTTGTTCAAATAGGCAAACCGCCGCGGCAGCGGACACATTGAGTGATTCACAGTCGTGATCAATCGGGATGTACAGCCGCTCATCGGTCACCGCCAAAGCCGCCTGACTCAATCCTTGTCCCTCGCTGCCCATCATCCAAACCGTATGACCAGCCTCCCAACCCTCACTTAAGTACAAGTCGCTGCCACCTCGAGCATCAGCTGCCAAAATTCTTGCATCAAAAAGTTCTCTGAGCTCTTGAGGCTTCACATTCTCATATAGAGCCGCTGCAAAGTGCGCCCCCATACCGGCCCGTAGCGCCTTGGGCGACCAAAAATGCGCGCACTCCGGGCTGGATGCGATTGAATGTACACCGCTAGCCACTGCCGTACGAATCAACGTGCCAATATTTCCCGGATCTTGGATGCCATCCAAGTACAGAACGTCGGTTGGCATCGCGCGAGGCCTCTGAACGGTCGGCAATGAGATCTCGATCATGAGACCGGCTCCGTGCTCAACCGGACTGATGGCATCAAAGAGCAAGCTATCAAGCACAAATGCTTGCACTCCTTTTTGCAGGAATTTTTCTAGCAGTGCAGCTGCTTCATTATTTAGTCCTTTGGCACGCAATAAAACAGCCTGAACTTTGATGTCACGCTCCAGCGCGGTTTGCGCCAAATGAGCACCCTCAGCTAAAGTTGCCCGCTCGGCGCGGATGGCACGGGCGGACTGCGCCATCTTTTTCCAACGCTTAAATTTTGGATTGGACTCGCTTTGAATGGTTTGATAGGGCATTTTTTCTAAACTTTACAAGTTGGTCGCAAAAAGCGATTTTAGGGGTTCAAAAGTCATCCTGTGAATCGGCGTGGGACCCAATGTTTTCAGTCCTTGAAGATGCCTTGGCGTGCCATAACCCACATTGTGTTCGAAATCATATCCCGGGTACAAACTCGCATAACCGTGCATCAATTCATCACGGGCTGTTTTAGCAAGAATAGACGCCGCAGAAATAGCGGCTATCTTGTCATCGCCTTTAACAACAGCTTCACTCATCCAGGGCCATTTTGGCAACCTGTTGCCATCCACCTGAATGAAGTCAGGCTCAATTTTGAGCCCTTCGATCGCTCGACGCATCGCTAAAAATGTCGCTTGCAAAATATTGAACTGATCAATTTCCCCATTATCGGCTGAACCAATAGCCCAACATAAAGCGTGTTCTTTGATACAGGCAGCCAGCCGCCGGCGTTGTGGAGCTGATAATTTTTTGCTATCGCGCAACCCTGCGATCGGACAGGATGGATCCAATATCACAGCAGCGGCAAAAACGGGACCAGCCAAGCACCCACGACCGACTTCGTCCACTCCAGCTACAAAACGACACTGAGAAGCTTGGAAAAGTTCAAAGTTTTGCTCAAACATGCATTTAACCACAAACGCCGCGGATTGCCCGAGCAGCTAGTGAAGCGGTATCACGTAAAAGCGATTCATGAATAGCGTAGAAGCGGTCCATTAACTTTGAATCGTTTCTCTTTTGATAAGCTTCCCATAGGGCAAAAGCTAGAGGCTCTGGCTTGCAGTAATACTGCAAAAGCTCGGGCACCAAAGTTTCCCCGGCCAGGATGTTCGGCAAACTGACCCAGGGCGTAATGCCTTTTTTCAGCATCAATAGACCGGTAAGTCCCGGCATTGCATAACCGACAACCATCGGACGCTTGAAAAGCGCCGCCTCCAAGGTCGCGGTACCGGAAGCTACTAAAACAGCGTCCGAGGCCTGCATTACAGCATGACTGTTGCCTTCTATTAAACGGGTTGCCTTTTGCGCACGGGGGTATCTGGTCAATAACGCATTAATTTGAGCGCGGCGCGCTTCATCAGCGGCCGGAATTAAAAAAATCGCCCGACGGTCAAAATCCAAAACACGCTCGCATGCTTCAAGAAAGCGAGGCCCGCACCAAGCCACTTCAGCCTGACGCGAGCCTGGCATCACAGCAAAGATTGGCCCCATTGAATCAATTTCCAAAGCTTCCCGAGCCTGAGCTTTGTCTGGATTAATAGGAATTTCCGCCGCCAACGGGTGACCGATATAGGTTGATTCGATGTGCGCATCATCCATGAGTTTCTTCTCAAACGGAAAAATGAGCAACATATGGTCAACCGCCCGCTTTATCGTATGAATGCGCTCGGGACGCCAAGCCCAAATCGATGGACAAACAAAATGAATTGTCTTGACTCCGCGTTCATGAAGATATTCTTCAATCGCCAAATTAAAATCCGGAGCATCAACTCCGATAAATGCACGCGGCGCCGCCTTCAACACGCGCTGTTTCATCTCGGATCGAAGCCGCAACAAGGATGGAAGCTTTTTTAAAACTTCCACGTAGCCACGAACGGACAGAACACGGCTATGATGCCAAGGCTCAAGTCCGGCGGCAATCATCCGATCACCGCCAATCCCGAACATTGACTCATCCGGATACTGGGCCTTCACCTGAGGTAAAACTAATGAGGCGATGAAATCTCCGGACGTTTCACCGGCAAGCCAAGCCAATCCTTTTGCCATTGTTAACTCTTCGGACGGATAATGCCGCGTTGACTCGACTCAATAAAATCTCGCATGAGCTTAAGTTCTCGAGCCACCCGTTCATTATTGGCAATCAAAATATCCAACGCTTTGACGGCTTCAGCAATAGTGAGCCCGTCGCGGTAAATCATCTTGTAGGCAGCTTTAAAAGCGTTCAGCGCCTTCAAGTCATAACCCGCACGACGCAACCCAATAATATTCAAGCCATGCGGCTCACATGGATTACCGTTGCAAATGACAAACGGCGGGACATCCATGACCAAAATGCTACCTCCGCCGACCATTGCTCCCTCACCAATTCGACAAAATTGATGAACACCGGCCTGGCCACCAATTATCGCGCGATTGGCCACTGTCGTATGCCCAGCTAAGCCGACATTATTGGCCATGATCGTGTCATCGCCGATAATACAGTCATGCGCGATGTGGACATTGGCCATAAACAAATTGCGGCTACCCACAACAGTGATGCCGTGATCCTGCACAGTACCCGTTGCAATGGTGACGTGTTCCCGAATGACATTGTCGTCACCGATCACCAGGCGCGTGTCTTCGCCTTGATACTTTTTATCCTGAGGTTCGCAACCCACGCTTGCGTTGGGGAAAATGCGGTTTCTTTCGCCGATTTCCGTATTGCCGTAAATACTGACATGTGAAATCAGCTCTGTACCCGCGCCAATCTTGACCTTGGGGCCAATTACGCAAAACGGACCCACTACCACGTCGTCAGCCAACTCGGCAGACGGATCCACTAAAGAAAAATGATGAATTTTTGCCATATTTTTTGCCTACAAAGGTTTGAGACGCAAGCTAACCCTCTTCACCGCAATAAAACAATGAATGGATCCTTCACTACTCGGCTTTACGACGAGCGCACATCAAAGTTGCCGAACAAGCCAACTGTCCGTCAACCGTCGCCTCAGCCTCCATTTTGGCCACACCGGCACGATCACGCAAATAATGACAGTGAATGCGCAATTGATCGCCAGGACGAACCACTTTCTTAAAACGTGCATTATCAATGCCTGCAAAGAAAAAGAGGGAGCCGTCATGGCGTTCTTCTTCGCTTAAACGCTCAAGAGCAAGCATTGCGCAGGCCTGAGCCATTGATTCGATGATCAATACACCCGGCATCACCGGATAACCAGGAAAGTGTCCGGTGAACTGCGGTTCGTTGGCCGTAATGTTTTTAATCACCACAGCTTCAGTTTTATCCTCATTGATACTTTCAACTCGGTCGATCAAGAGAAAGGGATAGCGATGAGGCAACACCTTCATAATGTCGTTAATGTCGTATTTCACGATGATTATTCCTTTGTTTTTTCTTGTAATTGAGAAATTGCGCTTTCAAGCGCCTTTATGCGCTTACGCATTTCCGGTAAGTGCATTATTAAAACTGCTGAACGCTCAAAATCCCTGTTGGGCATCGCAGGGAAAAAGCCCATCATTAACTTCTGACCTTTTGGCCAGGACATCAACTGAGTAGCCGGACCAACAGTCACATCCGATGGAATAGAAATGTGGCCGTTGATATTCGATGAGCCGCCAACCACAATGTGATCGCCCATCTTCACCGAGCCAGCTACGGTGACGCTACCAGCCATAACACAGTTTTCACCCACTTGAGTGTTATGGCCAATTTGAATCAAGTTATCGAGTTTGGTACCGTTGCCGATCACCGTGTCTTCAAGCGCTCCACGGTCAACACAGGTATTGGCACCGATTTCACAATCATCGCCGATCCTGACCGCTCCGATTTGAGGGATCTTCACCCAACGGCCATCAAAAGGAGCAAAACCAAATCCGTCAGCTCCGATCACGCAGCCGGAATGCAAAATGCAACGGGCTCCGATTTTACAATCGTGATTAACCGTCACATTCGGATACAGCCGAGTCCCATCACCGACTTGAGCTCCTACACCGACAACCGCATTTGCACCGATCCAAGCGTGGCGGCCGACAACCGCATGGTCTTCAATCACGGCGCCGGCATCAACACGAGCCGTCGGATCCACATGGGCTGTCACAGCCACGCTCGCCCGAGGATTAATGCCGCTTGCGAACTCTTGCTGTTGGGCGACAACTACCTGCAAGGCAAAAGCAAACCATGCGTACGGATCCGGCGTTATCACCATGGCTCGCGGTGCGGCGTCTCCATAAATCGCCTCTTTGTGTTCCTGACGAAGGACAATAACACCGGCCTGGCAATCTTTAACCTCGTTGATGAATTTCGGATTTGCCAAAAAAGCCACTTCATTGGGCTTGGCGTGTGACAAAGTCCCGATGTTGTTTACCTGGACCCCTTGATAGGGACCGATCAACTCAACAGGCAGCCGTCCGGCACTTTGCGCCTTGACGGCTTCAACAAGCATTTCAATCGGAAAAGAACGTTGCGTGTCCATAATTACTTCTTCCCGGAGCCCAATGCTTTAATGACCTCATCGGTAATATCCACATTAGGACCTACATAAACAGCTTCCTGAACAATCAGGTCATACTTTTGCTTACGTGCAATGTCACGAATAATGTCATTGCTAAGCATTAAAATCGTTTGCAACTCTTCGTTGCGCCGACGATTAAGATCCTCACGCAACTCACGCTCACGACGCTGAAGTTGCCGCTCTTGGTCTGCAAGCTTTCGCTCGGTTGCAATACGCTCAGTTTTTGACATTTTCTGAGCGGACTTTTGATACTTTTCAACATCTGCCTTCAGGGCTTTCGCAGAGATGGAAAGTGATTTTTCCCTGCTGGCGAACTCTTTTTCTAACTTTTGCTGAGCCTCAAGAGCGGCCTGGCTCTCACGCAAAATCCTTTCGGGATTGACCACTCCGATTTTGGTGTCGGCCCAGGCGGATTGAGCAGCTAAAGTGAGCGCCAACACGCCAGCAGCCAAGAGTTTTTTATTCACGATCATCAACTCCTTTTTTGCACCAAAGGGAAAGGACACCAATGGCGCCTTTCCCTGACAAAAATTTCCGGCAAGCTTTCGCTTAGAAACCGGTACCGATTTGGAATTGGAAGCGTTCCGTCTTGTCGCCTTCCTTATCGCCAATCGGTGTCGCAATACTAAACTTCAACGGACCCAACGGTGAAATCCAGGCCACACCTAAGCCTGCGGAATAACGCAATTCGGAGAAGTCAACACTCGCTTTATCCACAAGCATGCCTCGAGCATCATAGGTGTCACCCCAAACCCAACCGCCATCAAAGAATGCGAACCAACGCAGTGTTCTGTCAGCGCCAGGCAAAGGCATTAACAATTCCGCCGAGAAGTTAAATGCAATATTACCGCCCGTAGCCTCGTCATCGGTCAAATCACGTGGACCCAAGCTGGAGTTCTCATAGCCGCGAACACTACCGATACCACCGGCGTAGAAGTTTTTAAAGAACGGATAGGCTTTGCCACCGAAGCTATCACCATAACCCAATTCTGTGTTAAATGAGAGGGTTAAATCCCGAGTGATCGGTTGATAATGTTGCAGTTGATAGTTCAAGCGATAGTAACGCAAGTCAAGCACCGGCATAGTGACTTCGCCTGACAAGCGCTGGTATGTGCCTCGAGTAGGCGCCAGAGCATTGTCTCGGCTATCGCGCGACCAACCGATGGTTGCTGCGACCGCATGAGGCGAATCACCGAATTGGTTAACGTAGTTCACGTAACGCATCGGAGAATCGGCCTGCAAATCAACCGCGGTATTTTCCCATTTAACACCGAGGAACACGCGATCCAGTTCGGTAAACGGGATTCCCCAACTGACAGCGGCCCCCTTCGTTTCGTATTCGACATTGGCCAAATCGAGCTCATCCATATCCACTCGGCGATCATAAATGCTGATCGAACGGGATATCCCTTCTGGCGTAATGTACGGCTCTGTCAAAGACATGGCATACGTGCGCGTGCTATCCGAGGTGTTAACTTCCACGCTCATCGCTTTGCCACTACCGAAAATGTTATTTTGAGCGAAACCAGCGGATAAAATCACACCGTCACTGGTTGAATAACCGGCGCCCAAACTGATGCTACCGGTTGGACGTTCAACAACAGCCACTTCCAGATCAACTTGATCGCGCGTACCTGGAACCTGTTTCGGTTCAACGGTCACGGACTCAAAATAGCCCAGACGGTCAATACGGTCACGAGAAAGTTTAACGGCATCACTGTCAAACCAAGCCGCTTCATATTGTCGGACTTCGCGACGAATCACTTCATCGCGGGTCTTTGTATTGCCAGTAATGTTCACGTGCCTTACGTAAGCGCGACGACCTGGGTCAATCGTATAAACGATCTTGGCCTCATTCGTGCCAGTCACGACCGGATTGGGCGTTGCCGTCGCAAAGGCATAGCCTAAGCTAGAGAGCTTGTCCACAATGGTCGTTGAAGCTCGATTAATCACTTCAGCGTTATAAATCGAATTGTCTTCGATCTCGATTAGAGGACGCAACTCATCTTCGAGGCCAAGCATATCGCCTGTCAATTCAACACCGCTGATTCGATACTGCTCGCCTTCAGTCAGGTTGATGGAAATAAAGATATCTTTCTTATTAGGAGCGATTGATACCTGAACGCTGTCGACTTTGAAATCCAAGTAACCGTTGTTCAAATAGTAAGAGCGAATGGATTCAATATCTGCGGCGAGTTTTTCACGGGAATAAAGATTATTTTTCGAATACCAACTCATCCAACCAGTGGTGGATAACTGCATTTGTTCACGCAAGTCATCGTCATCCATCACATGATTGCCGACAAAACGGATGGATTCAATCGAGGCAGCTTCCCCTTCATCAACAATAATTGACAGGCGCACACGATTACGGTCAACCGGTGTCACGGTTGTCTTGACCTCGACACCGTAGTAACCACGAGCCAAATATTGGCGACGCAACTCTTGGTCTGCGCGATCCAAGGTCGCATGGTCAAAAATGCGACCTTCAGCCATGCCGACATCTCGCAGGCTTTGCTCAATAGCGCTTTCGTCAAACGCACGAATACCTTGAGTACTGATTGAAGCGACTGCCGGACGTTCCTGCAACATCACGACAAGGACATCGCCATCCTGCTCCAAGCGAACGTCGCGGAATAGTCCCGATCCGTAAAGCGAGTGAATCGCTGTGTCACCCTTTTCCAGTGTGAACTCATCGCCCACTTGGAAAGGCAAATGCGAGAGCACCGTTCCCGGCTCGGTACGGGCAATGCCTTCGATACGGATGTCTTTGATGGTAAACGTTTGAGCCAAGGCTCCGGTTGCCATCGCGAGCATCGCCGCAGCGACGGAAGCCCGCAGTACAGATACTTTTAAACTCATACTCATCTTTCGGTTTTGTCGGATGGCTTATTCTAACAGCCGCAAGAAATCATTGGAAAGCGCAAGCGCCCCCAAAAGCAATACAATAAACAGACCGATTTTCTGCCCGGCCAGCATGACCGACTCAGGTAAAGGCCGACCCCTCAGTATTTCTAGCGAATAATACAACAGGTGTCCGCCGTCTAACAACGGAATCGGCAATAAATTCAACAATCCCAAACTCACGGAAATCATTGCGAGAAATGATAGATACGTCCGCCACCCCAACTGAGCGCTTTTCCCTGCCCAATCAGCGATAGTCACCGGCCCTGAAAGACTCTGAGTGCTGGCTTTGCCGATCACCATGTCACGGACTGCATTGTAAGTCGTTTTAGTAATGGAACCAATTCGGGAAATACCGACCCCTAAAGCCTCAATCGGTCCTTTTTTAATCCATACAATATCCGGCTTGATCCCCACATAAACACCGAGCAACGGCCGACGTTCAATCGAACCATCTGAAGCTTTTGCTTCTCCTAATCGAGGCGTGACTGAGACTGTACGAATATTTCCCTCTTTATCCTCTAAGACCAATTGCAATGCGTTGCTCCCATTGCGTCGTATGATTTCAAGCAATTCTTGAGGAGAAGCTCCGTAGCGTCCGTTAACAGCGATCACCGCATCTCCCTCTTGAATACCCGCCGCCTCAGCTGCACTTCCGGATTGGATATTAAAAAACATGGGACTGCCCAGATGTAAACGAATGCCTAACTGCTCGAATGGCGAAACTTTCTCATTATCAAGTTGCAATTCGCTCAGGTCCCAATAAATGGTGGCCCTATCCCCACCTCTCAGCAGTTGCATCGGCACATCACGAACACCGGCGTTTTCCAAAATCAGCCAATTCAGATCTTCTAGCCCCTCAACGGTCTTGCCATTGAGTGATAAAACACGATCAAGCGGCTTTACACCCAATTGAGCCGCCTGGCTATGCGTAACCGGCTCTGCCATGACAGGACGAATCTCGGGTTGACCGGCCATAGCCATGGCCGCGTAAATTAAAACAGCTAAAATCAAATTCGCCGCAGGGCCGGCAGCCACAATGGCAAAGCGCTTAAATACGGATTGGCGATCAAAGGCCCGGTGTGCTTCTTCAGGTAATACTTTAACTTTCTCGTCCCGCTCATCGAGCATGGAAACATAGCCACCGAGCGGGAGAGCCGAAATCATCCACTCCGTTTGATCTTTTCCAAATTTTTTAGACCAAAGTACCGGACCAAAACCAAAACTGAATTTTAAAATTTTGACTCCACAAGCTCGGGCCACACCATAGTGCCCAAGCTCATGAATTGTGATCAGGACCCCTAAAGCGACAACAAACGCAATTAGCGTAACCATTGAGCAATTTCCTCTTGAGCCTTGACCCGAGCCATTGCGTCAATGGCAAAAATATCCTCAAGTGTTGCAGGAGCTTCTGGGATGAAAGTATCCATCAAGCGACGACATAATCGAGCAATGTCGGTAAAGCCGATTTGCCTAGTCAAAAAAGCTTGAACACCTATCTCATTGGCGGCGTTTAAAACAATGCTGGTGGCTCCTCCGCGCTTTAACGCCTCATAGGCGTAGGCGAGCTGAGGAAAGCGATCCAAGTCCGGAGCTTCAAATGTGACACTGCCCACTTGGCTAAAATCCACGCGTTGAGCATGCCCATCCAAACGATCAGGCCAAGCCAACGAGTAAGCAATGGGAGTGCGCATGTCTGGGGCTCCCATTTGAGCCAATATGCACCCATCAGCATATTGCACCATTGAATGGATCAGACTTTGCGGATGCACAACAACATCTATTCTGTCTGGGTCAAAGCCAAATAACCATGACGCTTCGATAACCTCCAAGCCTTTGTTCATCAAGGTAGCGCTATCGACGCTGATTTTTTGTCCCATATGCCACGTTGGATGCGCGCAAGCCTCTTCAGGTGTCACTGCGCTTAAATCCTTGCGAAGTCGGAAAGGACCGCCGGAGGCTGTTAGAATCAATCGTGCGTCCGCTCGAGCCTTTTCGTCAGCTCCCGCCAGACATTGAAAGATCGCATTGTGCTCACTGTCAACTGGCAAGAGCTCCGCCCCTGTCTCCTTGATTGTTTTCATCAACAACGAACCACCGCAAACGATGCTTTCCTTATTTGCAAGAAGCAAGCGTTTGCCGGCTTGAGCCGCCGCGAAGGTTGGCACCAAACCGGCGGCTCCCACAATTGCCAAAACATCGATATCCACTTCGGGCAATTGCGCTAGTTCAGCCATCGCCCGTTGCCCAGCCCACACTTCTATGCCACTGAGTCCTTGCTCTGTGAGGCTAGCTCTGAGCTCTTGTTGACGACTTGAATCCGCGACGAGAGCAATTTTCGGTTTAAAGCGCTTGCACAACTGAACAAGCTCATCGATACGGCTATTTGCCGTCAGAGCGAAAACCTCGTAACGCTCAGGGTAGTGCGAAATGACGTCTAAAGTTGAGCTTCCGATTGATCCGGTCGCTCCAAATAAGGCAATGCTTTTCATAACATACCGGAAGCAACTAAAACAGTGACCATTAAACCGGCGGGCAGCGTCGGCATCATCGCATCCATGCGATCATAAAAACCACCATGACCTGGCAAAAGATTGCTGGAATCTTTGACACCAACCTGGCGCTTTAAAGCACTTTCAAACAAATCACCGGCTATCGACAGCGTCACAAGGAACCAACACCCGATTGCCCATCCGAACAAGCCATGCTTGGAAACAAGCAAGCCAGGCAACGTGTGATACTGCTCAGGAACGCACCAGGCAGCGATAAGACCCAAAACAAAAACACTGAGCATGCCACCGGCAACCCCCTCCCAACTTTTTTTAGGACTGATAGCCGGGGCGAGTCGGTGTTTACCGAAAGCCCGTCCCGTGAAGTACGCCATAATGTCGGCAATCCACACGATCATCAACAAAGACAAAATCATCGAGATGCCGAAAGAGGCGTACATACTAACGAAACAAAGCCAAGCGGCAGGAGCAAAAAAGACGGCAGTTAGCGACACAAAAACTGTTGCTACCTTCATCCCTTTGTTTCGAGAAAAATAGATGCCAATTGCAATGCCTAACCAAAGCAAGGTCACAATTGCGATATACAGAATAAACAAACCGGAGACTTGGTTGTAAAAAGCTTTGTCAATTTGACCGGTCACCATCTCTGCAAAAATGGTGTAAACCGTCGCGCAAGTCGTTAATCCGATAATCGCCGCGACAATGCCGGCTATCCATGAAGGAACACGCGCAAGCTTGAACCATTCCCACTGAGCAAGGAAAAAGCCAACTGCCATCACCGCCGAAAACCAAACCGGTCCGGCCCAATACGCACCTAACAAAATCAACAATAAAACGATCGCCGTGATGACTCGTTCTTTCAACATAATTTACTTGCTCCCAAGCTTTTGCGCTTGAATCTGTTCACCCGTCATACCGAAGCGACGTTCCCGCCCTGCGTACCAATTAAGCGCCTTTTGCAACTCTTCCGGCCCAAAATCCGGCCAAAGCACGCTAGAGGTATAGAGTTCGGCGTAAGCCGCTTGCCACAAAATGAAATTGCTGATGCGCTGCTCGCCGCCGGTGCGAATCATCAAATCCACTTCCGGAGCCCAATTGAAAGCCAAGTGCTCGGAAATCATTGACTCGGTAATGCACTCGGGATTTTTTGCGATGTCAGGCCTTTCGCTCAATATGGAACGCATGGCACTCAATATATCCCAGCGACCACCGTAATTTGCGCAAACGGTGAGAACCATATTGCGGCCGTTTGCCGTCATTTGCTCACACTCTCGGATACCATCTTGAATTTCCGGAGAAAAACGAGAAAGTTCCCCAGCAACCCGCAACTGAATTCCATTATCTCTCAGGTTAAGAGCCTCTCTTTTAAGAGCAACGGCAAAAAGGGACATCAGCGCTCCAACTTCGTCGGCTGGTCGGCGCCAATTCTCACTGCTGAAAGCAAAAAGCGTAAGGTAACCAACGCCACTTCGGGCGGCGGCTTCTGTAATGCGGCGCACAGTCTGCGCCCCCCGCCGGTGACCCTCGACGCGAGGCATGAAACGGCGCTGCGCCCAACGTCCGTTTCCATCCATGATAATGGCAACGTGACGGGGAACCGCCACGTTGCTAGCTGTATCAGAGGAACCCATGCCGACTATACCGTCATGACTTCTTTTTCTTTTTCAGCGACACACTGATCAATGCTCGAGACAAAGTTATCCGTGAGCTTTTGGATATCTTTTTCAGCCCGAGATTCATCATCTTCAGAAATTTCTTTAGCTTTGGTGAGCTTTTTCACTTGTTCATTGGCGTCACGACGCAAATTGCGGATAGCCACCTTAGCCTCTTCACCCAAATGGCGAACGAACTTGGTGAGTTCACGACGGCGCTCTTCAGTAAGAGGAGGCAAAGGCACACGAATCAGCATACCGGACGTCGCGGGATTCAAACCCAAGTCAGAAGAACGAATGGCCTTTTCAACAGGGGCCACCATGCTTTTTTCCCAAGGCTGTACCGTGAGCGTACGGGCATCGGCCACACCAATTTGCGCAACCTGGTTAATCGGCGTAGGCGTTCCATAATATTCAACCATGATATGCTCAAGTAAGCCCGTGGAGGCACGACCTGTGCGGATTTTAATGAAATCCTCACGAAGCGTTTCCACCGTGCGCTTCATTTTGTATTCAGTTTGTTGTTGAATTTCACTGATCGACATAAAAACTCCAGTTGTCGAATAACTAATCTTCTAGGGATTGTAAACTAAGGTACCTTCGTCTTCACCACGGCAAACACGCGCAATGGAACCCTTCTTACGAATATTGAAAACCTTGATCGGCAAGTTTTGCTCACGACACAATGCGAAAGCCGTTGCATCCATAACCTTAAGATCCCGCTTCATGGCTTCATCAAACGTAATGCTCTTAAAGAATGTCGCATTAGGATCTTTCATCGGATCAGCAGAATAAATTCCGTCAACTTTCGTTGCTTTCAACACAACTTCCGCACCGATTTCCGCGCCACGCAAAGCGGCTGTGGTATCCGTTGTGAAATAAGGATTCCCTGTGCCGGCAGCAAAAATCACAATGCGCCCCTTTTCCAAATGACGCAATGCCTTTCCACGAATGTAGGTTTCGGCGATTCGCTCAATGCTCAAAGCGCTTTGCACACGAGCCTCCACTCCGTTTTTACGCAAGGCGTCCTGAAGAGCCAAGGCGTTCATCAGCGTTGCGAGCATCCCCATGTGGTCGCCTTGCGTGCGTTCCATACCGGTAGACCCCAAAGCCACCCCGCGGAAAATATTGCCACCACCCACGACGATACCGATCTGTACCCCCATGTCATAAGCTTCTTTGATGTCCTCAACCGTTGATTGAATGGTTTCACGGTTAATCCCGAATGCGTCGGGCCCCATCAACGATTCACCGGACAATTTCAAAAGAACTCGTTTGTATTTCACCGGGGTTTGAGCCGGAGCTTGTTCAGTCATTTAAAAGACTCCTTAAAGATTTTTAAAACGCTGACGCAAACGCAGAACACACGAGAAAGCTTTTGGACATGCTCTGCGTACACACCTGCCTCATTGTAGCCGATTGGGTCTTGCTCGGCACAAATTTTAGGGTTTGCTAACACAAAAAAATCCCTGCGGGCGTCTTTTAAAGAAAACGCTCTCGCAGGGAGCTTTCGCGACAACTTAATTCAGATTAAGCCTTCTGAGCAGCAGCCATTTGTTCGGCCACTTCAGCGGCAAAGTCGCTTTGCTTCTTTTCAATGCCTTCGCCGACAACGTAAAGAGCAAACGTTGCAATGGTAGCGCCGTTCTTCTTCAAGAGTTCGCCAACCGTCATCTTGTCATCCTTCACAAACGGTTGGGACAAGAGCGTGACTTCCTTCAAGTACTTGTTCACGGTACCTTCGGCGATGCGTTCGAGCATGGCTTCGGGCTTGCCAGCTTCGCGAGCCTTTTCAATGGCAACACGACGTTCGGTTTCCAACAAGGCGGGATCAACGCCAGCTGCGTCGAGAGCCTTCGGCTTTAACGCGGCGATGTGCATGGCGATGTCGTGACCAACTTCATCGGTACCACCGACCATATCGAGCAACACACCGATCTTGGAACCACCGTGCACATATTGGTGCAACTTGCCCTGAGCTTCAATACGGCGGAAACGACGGAAGGTCATGTTTTCACCAATCTTGCCGACCAAAGCCGTGCGAATGGCTTCGAGGCTTTGACCATCCACTTCGAGAGCGCCCAAAGCAGCGAGGTCAGCCGGGTTCTTTTCAGCAACCAAACGGGCGGCGTTAGCAGCCATTTGTTGGAATTCAGGGTTCTTAGCCACAAAGTCGGTTTCAGAGTTGACTTCGAAGATGGCGCCGGTCTTGCCGTCTTCGGCAATGTAAACACTCACAACACCTTCAGCGGCGATACGGGCAGCAGCCTTGGTAGCCTTGTTACCGAGCTTGACACGAAGAATTTCTTCGGCGCGAGCCATGTCGCCATCAGCCTCAGTAAGGGCCTTTTTGCATTCCATCATCGGGGCGTCGGTCTTGACGCGCAATTCTTTAACCATAGCGGCAGTAATAACGGCCATGAATATCTCCAAAAGAGTTTTCAAAAAAGGGGCGACACCTGAGAGTTCAAAGCGCGCCCCCGAATGCGTTTTAAATTCCGATCAATTAGGCTTGTTCGGCAACTTCAACGAATTCTTCTTCACCGGCAGCTTCTTTCAAGCTTTCTTCGTTTTGTTCACGACCGGCGAGGATGGCGTCAGCCATGCCAGAGGCGTAGATAGCCACGGCCTTGGCAGAGTCATCGTTACCCGGGATGACATAGTCAACGCCGAGCGGGCTGTGGTTGGTATCGACAACGCCGATCACCGGAATGCCAAGCTTGTTGGCTTCCTTGATGGCGATCTTGTGGTAACCCACATCGATCACAAACAAGGCATCGGGCAGGCTCGTCATTTCCTTGATACCACCGATGGAGCGGTTAAGCTTTTCAACTTCGCGCGTGAAGTCGAGCGCTTCCTTCTTGGTCATTTTGTCCAAACCGCCATTGGCGATGGTTTCTTCCATGTCCTTCAAACGCTTGATCGTCAACTTGACGGTCTTGAAGTTGGTGAGCGTGCCGCCCAACCAGCGTTGATCAACATAGCAGCAGCCAGCACGTTGAGCTTCTTGAACGATCGTGTCGCGGCCACCACGCTTGGTGTCCACGAAGAGGATCTTGCCGCCCTTGGCAGAAAGTTCGCGAGCAAACTTGAGAGCTTCTTCAAACTTCACAACCGTCTTTTCGAGGTTGATGATATGAATCTTATTGCGGGCACCGAAAATGTATTGACCCATTTTCGGGTTCCAGAAGCGGGTTTGGTGACCGAAGTGGCAACCGGCTTCGAGCATTTCGCGCATGCTAACCATGGTATTTGTATTCCTATTCTAAGGTTTAAAACTGACAGCGCGCCGCTATTTCACTAGGCCGATCGCATCCGGTGAACCGAAGCAATTACGTCGCATTAGCGAAACAACCGTTAGAAGACACGCTGCGCGATTCGTTTCTCTTAAAAAGAAAACCCGAGCGACAACGGAGAAACAAGACTTTGTGCTCAGGCTAAAAAAGCACGGAAAATGTGCCTTTTTTCATTCAGCTCGCTATTATATGCAAAATCGTTTTTAAACCCAAACCTTTTTTCTGTTTTTTCAAAAAATTATCATCAAATGGCTATTGTTATTAAAACGAGTGAAGAAATTGCGGGAATGCGAAAGGCCTGCCGCTTAGCCAGCGAGGTGCTTGACTATATCACGCCATATGTCAAGGTGGGTGTCGCCACCATTGAGCTGGATCGAATGATGAACGACTTCATGAAAGCGCACGGTGCCGTTTCTGCTTGCTTGGGCTACGCTCCGGCTGGCTATAAGCCATACCCGGCTGCAACCTGCATATCAATCAATCACGTGGTTTGCCACGGCATTCCGTCGGAGAAAGCGCTCAAAAAAGGCGATATCGTGAACATAGACGTCACGGTTATTTTGGATGGCTTCTATGGGGACACAAGTCGCATGTTCATTGTGGGCGATAAAGTCTCCGTGTCGGCAAAACACTTAGTTGACGCGACTTACGAATGCATGTGGCGCGGCATCGCCGCCATCGCTCCAGGAAAATCGCTAAACGAAGTGGGCATCGCCTGCGAACGAGTCGCCCGAGCAGAAGGTCTCTCGGTTGTTCACGAATACGGTGGGCACGGCGTTGGACGCCATTTCCACGAGGATCCGTTTGTCAGCCATTACAACACGCCTGACAACAACATCATCCTCAAACCGGGCATGATTTTCACGGTCGAACCCATGCTAAACGCCGGTAGCCGACACATTTCAGGTCTCAATGACGGCTGGACTGTCATCACCCGTGACCGCAGTTTGTCTGCCCAATGGGAACACACTGTTTTAGTCACAGAGACCGGTTACGAAGTCCTCACGATCAGTGACGGCTATCCTCCTATCCCCGATTACATCCACTGTTAAAAAGGAGCCGCGTCATGAGCGATGCCGCCACCCGTTTTCAGCAACATCGGCAAGCGCTTGCTGACGCTTTTTTCAAAGACGGCCGAGTCACAGCTTATTTATCAGGGCACTCGGCCGCTGCCGATCAAGCGATTATCGAAATGGCCAAAGCTGTTGGCCTGACGCCCCAAATCGCGCTTTTAGCGCTTGGCGGGTACGGTCGCAAAGAGCTCTTTCCCTATTCCGATCTCGATGTCATGATCCTGGTGCCCGACGATGATTACGAAAAATCAATGCAAGAGCACATTGAACGTTTCATCGCCATGCTCTGGGATATCGGGCTTAATGTTGGGCATTGCGTGCGCACTGTGGAACGGGCATTGCAAGAATCCGCGAAAGATATCACCGTGCAAACGGCTTTGCTTGAAGCCCGATGTTTTTGGGGCAATGCCTCGCTTTTTGATCAACTGCAAAAAGATTTTTCTAAAACGCTTGACCCAGCGGCTTTTTTTCGAGCCAAAGAATTGGAGCGAACACAACGCCACTTAAAACACGAAGACACTCCCTATGAATTGGAGCCCAATATCAAAGAGAGTCCGGGAGGATTGCGCGACCTTCAATTCGTGTTTTGGTGCTCTCATGCCGCCGGATTAGGCGCCACACCGGACGAGATGCTCGCCTCAGGAACGTTACACGAGCAAGAGGCGTATCAGCTCAAAGAGGTTTATCACGCCTTAAAGTACATTCGAATTTATTTGCATCTGATTGCCAAGCGGCACCAAGACCGCCTGATTTTCGATATTCAAACGCCACTTGCTATAGCTGCCGGCTATAAAGACTCCGCGACCCAGCTCGCCGGCGAAGCGCTAATGAAGCATTACTACCTGACGGCAAAAACGGTTTATCAATTATCGAGCATTTTCATGCAAATGCTCGATGCGCGACTTTTCGATGAAGGCCGAGTCAGGGAAATGCTCATTGATCGAACATTCATTTCTCGGGGCTACACCCTCGATATCATTCGAGACGACGCCATCTCAGAAGATCCTAACGCGTTACTTAGAGCGTTTTATATCCTCGAAGGATCAGAACCTTTAAAACGCTTGAGTGTTCCCCTTCAACGAGCCCTCATGCAAGCAAAAGATCTTATCGACGATCACTATCGCGACGCGCCGGAAAATAAACGCATGTTCATGCAAATCATGAAAATGCCTCACGGAGTCAGCCACGCCTTGATTGACTTGAACCGCTGGGGCATTCTTGGTCAATTTTTACCGGAATTTCAGCGCATTGTCGGTCAAATGCAACATGACCTCTTTCACGCTTACACGGTTGACCAACATACATTACGTGTCGTTCGCAATTTGC
>DVNR01000037.1 GCA_018714205.1 Candidatus Aphodousia faecipullorum | reverse complement strand
ACGCTGACCTCGCAAAGGTTGACCTCAAGGGCTATGCAGCTGGTGTTATGTACTCTTACCCGCTCAGCAAGCAAACCGTCATCAAGGCCGGTGTTGGTTACATGAAGACTGAAGCTGACGTTGCAGGCTTCAATCACACGGCTGAATACGAAAACTACAACGCCGTTATCGGTCTGTTGAAGTACTTCTAATCTGAAGCCTAACCGCTTTATGATTTAGTCTGATTGACTACCGGGAAACCCCGATGATCTTAGGATTGTCGGGGTTTTCTCATGTTTGTTTAAATCTTTTCTAATTGCACCGCCACTTGTTCCGATGTGACAGCGGCAATCATCATTGAACCGAAACGATTGAAAAGCGTTTGCAATTCCAAATGAAGGGCACTGGTTTCAATAGCGCTCGGCAACCCTTTAGCCACTCGTTCCATATGCAAGCGGGTGAGTTCAAATCCTTCGTTCATCATTAATTTCCGTTCGATGATGAGTGCCTCATGCGTTTTGAGGCGTTTTGCTTCGCTCTCGGTGGCTAAAACCGTCCGAATGTTTTCAAGACTTTCATCAATTCGACGATGATAGTGAAGGAGTTCTTCTAATCCTTGGGGAGAAAATTCACGATTTTTGGAGCATTTTTCCCGATCAATGACTTCGATAATGTGTTCAATAAATAACGCGCCGTCTCGAGTGGCCGCATTGATGGTCTTTTCGTTTTGCCACAAAAGCGCGTCTTCCTCTGTTAAAGGCTCTCGCGCGACTCGCTCCAAAAATTGGGTAAGTTCAAAACAGACAGCGCCAATACTTTCTCTGCGGTCTCGCAGGATCATAATGTCACCGGGATTCGGATTGGCTTCCAATAGCCAGGGAAGCGTTTGCCAATAACTTCGAAGGTTCTCAAGATTTTTCACCATTTCTTTTCGCGCAACCCGAAAAGAGACTCCAGGCGAAACAAAGTTCTCTTGAGCAAACAGTGCTTGGTGACTCAATGGAGTCGAAGCATCTTGGTTTGATGGTAAAAGCTTTTCTGCCCAACGGGCAAAAATGGAAATGAATCCCAGCCCGACGACACCGCTTAAGGCATTGAAGACGAGGTGGAAAACCACAACGCTATTGACGTTGATAAAACAGGATCGAATAGGTTCTACCATTAATGCCAGAGCCATCACGGAGATCGAGAACAATCGATAAAGCGCGCAACCCGTCGGGCCTCTGCGTCCCGTTCGGCTTGATGGCAAGGTGGTGAGAATAGATAGAAGGGTACTGCCAGCATTGGCGCCCAATACGATCCAGAAACCGCTCGTCAATGAAAGCACTTGAGCGGCGACAAGGCTGGCGCAAACAATCACTGCCGCAAGGCTCGAGAGGCTAGCGAGCGCTAAAAGCGCGCCTGCCACAAAACACAAAAAGGGGCATAGCGCTAGCGCTTCAAAATAGGGTAAAACGTCCTGGGCGGTTCTCAGAGGGCCAGTTGCCGCCACAATCTGGCCGATGGCGACCATAATGAAGCCAATCCCTAAAAGAATCCGGCCGAATTGACCTTGTCGGGTTTGCGGTTTTTTGGCAAAAAAGATGATGACGCCCGCGGCGATAAATAAAGGCGCGAAGGCTTCAAAATTAAAACTTAAGACGCAGGCGACGAAGGCGCTTCCCAATTCCGCGCCTAAGATGGTGCTGATGGCAATGGCGGTGGTGACCACATTTTCCGCTTGAAGACAGGCGACAAGCAGCCCCGCGGCCGTTGAACTTTGAAGCAATGTCGACAGCCCGAAACCTGCCGCAAAGCCATTTACTCGATTATGAAGTGCACGAGAGAGACCTTTTTGGAGCGCAACGCCAAATGTGCGAAGCATACCGGTTTTGACCATGTAAACACCCCAAAAAAGAAGGGCAACGCCTCCAATCAAACCTAGTAACGACTTCACCATGCCATTCTCCATTTATTCATCTATGTTAACGCGAATCGGTTCATGCGAAGCTTTTTTATGTCCTTTTTCTGCTTGAGCGGGAAAACCTCTGTATACTGTCAAACTTTACGATTTTCTTCAACAAGCTTTTGATTTCTCAATAACAAAAGCAATTTTGTGCATCGGATATAAACCGTGACCGCGAAAAAACTATACCTTCGCAGCTTCGGCTGCCAAATGAATGACTATGACTCGGAAAAGATCGCCGACCTTTTGACTGAAAAAGGTTATGAGCGGACCGAGGATGTGCACGAAGCAGATCTCGTGGTGTTTAATACATGCTCCATTCGAGAAAAGGCTCAGGAAAAAGTTTTTTCTGACCTGGGGCGTGTGAGAGAAGCTAAAAAAGAAGCCGGCAAAGACGACATGGTGATTGCGGTGGGGGGCTGTGTGGCGAGCCAAGAGGGCAAAAAGATCCTTGCCCGCGCACCTTACGTCAATATTGTTTTTGGTCCGCAAACACTTCATCGCTTGCCTCAGATGATCGCCAAGCATGAACAAACGCATAAGCCGCAAGTCGATATCACTTTCCCGGAAATAGAAAAGTTTGACCATTTAGCCGAACCTCATGCTCGGGGGGCTTGCGCCTTTGTCTCCATCATGGAAGGTTGCAGCAAATACTGCTCCTACTGCGTGGTGCCTTATACGCGAGGCGAGGAAATTTCCCGCCCCTTGGCTGACGTCTTATTGGAAGTCGCCAAGCTTGCCGCCCAAGGAGTTAAAGAAGTCACGCTTTTGGGACAAAACGTGAACGCTTATCGGGGTGAAACGCCCGATGGTGAAATCGCGGACTTCGCGACGCTTTTGGAATATGTGGCGGAGATTGACGGTATCGAGCGCATTCGTTACACGACTTCGCATCCTAAAGAATTCACACAACGTCTCATTGATGCGTATGGCAAGATCGACAAACTGGTCAATCATGTGCATTTGCCGGTCCAGTCGGGTTCTGACCGCATTCTGGCGGCCATGAAGCGTGGCTACACCGCTTTGGAATACAAGTCCATCATCCGTCGCCTTAGGGCGATTCGACCGGACATCTCAATTGCGACTGACATCATTGTGGGTTTCCCCGGTGAAACAGAAGACGATTTCCAAGCCACGTTGAAACTCATGGACGATGTGGGCTTTGATGCGAGTTTCTCTTTTGTTTATAGCCGCCGTCCGGGAACGCCCGCGGCTTATTTACCGGACGATACGCCTCAAGACGTGAAATTAAAACGTCTGCAATTATTGCAGGCAAAAAATGAAGCGAAGGCCACGGAAATTTCCCGAGCGATGTTAGGCACCGAGCAACGCGTGCTCGTGATTGGTCGCGCACGCCGTGGCGAAGGGTTACTATCAGCTCGTACCGACAATAATCGTATTGTGAACTTTCCCGGCGACGAGCGCTTGATTGATCAGATGGTGACCGTTAAGATCACAGAGGTATTCCCTCACACATTAGGCGGGGAACTTATCGCGGACTAAATGCTCATGGCTAATGAAGAAAAAAATTTAGCGCTTAACTTGGATTTGGATAATGGCGCGCTCGCCTCGCTTGTTGGTCCGATGGATGCCAATCTTCGGCAGATTGAAACCATTCTGGATGTTTCAATTTCACGACGTGGCACCCAATTTCGGATCGCAGGTCCGGTCAACGAAGCGCGAGAGGCGTTAAACGCGCTTCAAACGTTAGCGGTCTCTGTCACGCAAAGCGGCAAGGAACTAACGACTGATGATGTTCAGCTCTTTTTTGTGGGCGAAGCGGCGAAAAAGCAAGACGGGGAATCCGTGGCCACCCCTGTGCTTCATACTAAGCGTCGTGAACTTCAAGGACGAACCCCAAGGCAAAACGACTATATTCAGGCGATTTTAGATAACGATATCGCCTTTGGGATCGGTCCGGCCGGTACCGGCAAGACGTACTTGGCGGTCGCCGCGGCCGTTGACGCTTACGAGCGCGATCGCGTTGAGCGAATCATCCTAACGCGTCCGGCCGTGGAAGCCGGTGAGCGCTTGGGTTTTTTACCGGGTGATTTGTCACAGAAAGTCGATCCTTACTTAAGACCGCTTTATGATGCGCTTTTTGATCTTTTGGGGTTTGACAAGACTCAGCGCTTGCTTGAACGTCAGACGATTGAAATTGCGCCGTTGGCCTACATGCGCGGTCGGACGCTGAATAACGCGTTCGTTATTTTGGATGAAGCCCAAAATACGACGCCGGAGCAAATGAAGATGTTTTTAACTCGCATCGGGTTCGGTTCTAAAGCGGTGATCACGGGCGATGTGACGCAAATTGACTTGCCGCGTGGGACTCGTTCGGGGTTAGTGGAAGCGCAAAATGTGCTCGCTGGTGTGCGTGGTATCGCGATGACTTATTTCACTGCGGCCGATGTCGTGCGTCACCCGCTTGTCGCCCGCATCGTTGAGGCTTATGCGAAGGCCGATGAGAAACGCCATCAGGAACAAAAGATCCGTCAAACGGAGAGGAATTAGTCATGCCCAAATTAAAAGCCCATTTCGTTAAGCACGGAAAGTTTGAATTGCCGCGCAAAAAGACCATGAAAAAATGGATAAAAGCGGCGATTGAGCGTGATACTGAGCTCAACATCGTGTTTGTCGACGCTGAAGAGGGCGAGGCGATGAATAGCCAGTATCGGCATAAGCACTACGCCACCAATGTGCTCACCTTTGACTACCAACATGAACCGGTGGCCATTGCGGATTTGGTGGTTTGTGTGCCGGTGTTAATTCGTGAAGCCGGTGAGCAAAATAAGTCCTTTGAAGAACATTTGGCGCACTTATTGATTCACGGCGCTCTCCATGCCCATGGTTATGACCATATGAACGATGAGGAAGCCGATGTGATGGAAGATAAAGAAATCGCTGCCTTGGTGCGATTGGGATTTGCGAATCCCTACGAGGATCGGGTTCTTTTGAAGGCTTAAATTTCTTTTTGACCTCGTGTTTTCAACCGAGGTCAAAACCTTCATTGCCAATTTGTCTGACTTTGTGGGTAAGAAAAAATCCAAACACTTCAGCACCAGCTTGACGCTATGGGTAAACGACGCTGGTGCACACCATGGTAGTATTCAACAACTTACATCAAAAAAGAAATACCTTCCTTTTGCCAAACTATTTGACTATCGAGACGGGTCAAATGAAAAAAGTTGCGGTATTCGAGACGAAATTTCGAGGATGATCCCCAAAGATACGCCTTACTAAACCGTCTTAAATGCAATCCGAAACAATCCTTGATATGATTAAAAATCTCAGTTTGATTAGTGATTTGACGAATGAGTACTGATCCTTCCCCACAACCGGGAAATATAAAACATCGTTCTTTTTTCGAGCGTTTATCGGGCATGTTTCATGCGCCCACTCGTGAAGATTTCATTGACACGCTTCATGAGGCCAATGAGCAGAAGTTAATTGACGACTCCGCCTTGCAGATGATGGAAGGCGTCATGAAGTTCTCCAATCTCAGAGCTTGCGACTTGATGGTGCCTCGCCTTCAAATGCAGGTGGTCGATCTGAGTGAACCACGCGAACAGTGGCTTTCTCACATGATTGAAACCGAGCACTCGCGTTTCCCCGCGATTTTAGATGGTGACCGGGATAACGTGATCGGCATTTTGCATGCAAAGACCGTTTTGCATGTGCTCATTGATCCTCAGTTCAATGTTCGAGAGCACCTTCGTCCTGTGAAATTCATCACCGAGAGCATGCCGCTCAATGAGCTATTGCGCGACTTTAAACTTGAGCGCAACCATATGGCGATAGTCATTGACGAGTTCGGATCGGTTTCAGGTTTGATTACGATCGAGGACGTGCTTGAACAGATTGTGGGCGAGATCGATGACGAATTCGATGAAATTGATGAAGACGCCGACAACATTTTGGAAGATCCCAAGCATGCCTGTTGGCGGGTGAAGGCGCTCACCGAGATTGATCAGTTCAACCAATATTTTGATACGCAAATCAATACCGATGAGGACTGTCATTGTGAGACGATCGGCGGGTTAATCGCCGACAGACTTGAGCACATGCCAAAGACCGGCGAAACGGTGATCATTGAAAAATTCCGTTTCACAGTGCTTCGTGCCGATGAGCGTCAGGTTCGACTATTGAAGGTGGAGCGTGTCGCCGAGGCCAGCCCGGTCGATGAGAAAGAGAATGCAAAGTGAAGGGTGTTGATATGCCAAAGCGGTATTACCTTTACCGCTTGATGTTGAGTTTTGCCTCGGGAGTTTCGCTGGCAAGCGCTTTTGCGCCCGCTAACGAGCCGATCTATGCCTTGGCGGGCCTGCTTATTATTTTTTACCTTGTCGGCATCACGCAAAAAGTCAAAGACGCCTTTTTATGGGGACTCGCTTTTGGCTTCGGTTGGTTTGTAGTTGGTGTGAATTGGGTGTATTTCAGCATGTACCATTATGGCTACATGCCTTTGGAATGGACTTATGTCACCACCTGTGTGTTTGCTTTGGGCTTGGGGTTATTCCCGGCGGCGGCTTTTGCGATAGCGACTCGTCTCACGGAAAACACAGCGCTGCGCATGGCATTTACCATTCCGGGGGCGTTCACGCTCTCTGAATGGGTTCGATCTTGGTTTTTGACCGGATTCCCGTGGTTAAATCCAGCCTACGCAGTGATTGATTGGCCGATCGCGGGCATCGCCCCGATTCTCGGCTCTTTTGGCGTTTTATTGGCTTTCTCTTGGATTGTGGGGCTTTTGGCGGCGTTTTGGGCGCTTCGTGGTCAGTGGATTTATATGGGAGCGTGCGCCATCATGGCGTTTTCGCTTCTCTTTCTAGGCATGGTTGGCGAGCGTGTGCCTTGGAGTGAACCTGCCGGCACGCTCAAAGTTCGCCTCATCCAACCTAATTTGGAGCCTCGACTTTTGCAGCAATCAATGAGCGAGCGTTTCGATGAGGTGTACTTTTATTTGGATAACATTTCGGTTGAAAAACCCGATGTTGATCTGGTGATTCTGCCCGAATCGGTTTATCCAATATCGGTTCAGCGCATGCCCGAAGAAATGCGGCGGCTGTCAGATTGGGTGAAAAAAGAGAAAAAGGGGCTGCTTTTTAACGCTTTTTGGGAACCTGAAGCGGGTGACTTTCGCAATGCAGCGATTTATTTGTCTCCGAGCGGCGAGCTTTCCGTTTATGAAAAACGCCATTTAGTGCCTTTTGGTGAGTTTGTTCCTTGGGGCTTTCACTGGTTTGTGGAGTCAATGCGCATTCCGATGAGTGATTTAACGCCTGGCGCGGACACGCAGCCTCTTTTGAAATTGGCGGGTCACTCAACTAGCGTCAATCTTTGTTATGAAAATCTTTTTGGCGATGAGTGGCGTGACGCATGGCGCGAAGGCTCGCCTGAGCTTTTGGTGAACCTTTCCAACCTAAAGTGGTTCGGTCCCAATAAAGCTGCTTCTCAACATCTACAGATTTCCCGTATGAGAGCGAAAGAAGTGGCAAGGCCCTTGTTAAACGTTACCAATAGCGGGTTGACCGCTTCGGTCGATGCTCGAGGACAAGTGCTGGAAGCTTTGCCCTCCGATGAAAGCGCGTTGCGCGATGTTGTGGTAGTGACCGAAAAGGGTGACCGGACTCCTTATGTTCGCTTGGGAGATTGGCCCGCTCTTTTGTGGGCTTTTGCGATGTTTGTCGTAGGGGCCGCGCTTTCGGTTTTTCTAAAGCGTCGCCAAAACGTTTAAAATAAACCTTTTGCACCTAGCAAGGTGCAGGATTGTGGTTTTCTTGGTTTTTCGGGATTGCGAATCCCAATTAGTGTTTGATTTAACGAAGGAGAAGGCGTTGGGGCGTTGCCAGGTGCAGCGCATTGATCGCCGAGGTTATCTATGATTTCTTTTCAGGATGTCATTTTGCGCTTGCAGCAGTATTGGAGCCAGCAAGGGTGCGCTTTGATGCAACCGATTGACATGGAAGTGGGGGCGGGAACGTCGCATACCGCGACTTTCTTGCGCTCGTTGGGACCGGAGCCATGGCGTGCCGCCTATGTACAGCCTTCTCGTCGTCCGAAAGACGCTCGCTATGGTGAAAATCCCAATCGGTTACATCAGCATCATCAGTTCCAGGTTGTTTTGAAGCCCGCACCCGTCAACATTGTGGATTTGTATTTGGGCAGTCTTCGCGCATTGGGCATTGATACCGAAGTCAATGACATCCGGTTCGTGGAAGACAACTGGGAAAACCCGACATTGGGCGCCTGGGGCCTCGGTTGGGAAGTGTGGATGAACGGTATGGAAGTGACGCAGTTCACCTATTTCCAACAAGTGGGTGGGCTGGAATGCAAACCCATCACTGGTGAAATCACCTACGGGTTGGAACGCCTGACGATGTATTTGCAAAATTGCGATAACGTCTTTGACCTTCAATACACCACGTGGAAAGAACCCAATGGTGAAGAACGCGTGCTCACCTACGGTGACGTTTTCCACCAAAACGAAGTGGAACAAAGTCACTATAACTTTGAGGCGAGCGACCCAGAGAAGCTTTTAGGTCAGTTTGACTATTTTGAAAGTGAAGCCAAACGCATGATGGATCTAAATCTTGCGTTGCCCGCCTACGAAATGGTACTCAAGGCCGGCCATACCTTTAACCTCTTGGATGCTCGCGGTGCGATCAGCGTCACCGAGCGCGCCGCTTATATCGCCCGCATCCGCACCATCAGCCGCGCTGTGGCTCAAAGCTATTACGACTCGCGTGAGCGGCTCGGCTTCCCGATGTTGAAAAAGAATAAGTAAAGAGGGTTTTTGAAATGAATAGTTTGTTAGTGGAATTGCAGACCGAAGAGTTGCCGCCGAAGGCGCTTGGAAAACTCTCTGAGGCTTTTGCCAATACGATTGCAAAGAGTCTGACGACTCAACACTTTTTAACGGAAACCTCCAAAGTGACGACTTTCGGGGCGCCTCGCCGTTTGGCGGTGTTGATCACGGCTGTGTTGGAAAAGTCGCCCGATGAAGCGTTTAAACAGAAATTGGTTCCGGTGCGTGTCGGTTTGGATGCTGAGGGGCATGCGACGCCGGCGCTGATCAAAAAAATGAAAGCGCTCGGAATTGAAGCCGATGTGAATGATTTAAAGCGTGTGAACGACGGTAAAAATGAGCAATTGGTCTACGAGGGAATTCGTTCCGGCGTGGTCTTGGCTCATGGTTTGCAAACCGCGCTTGAGCAGGCTGTCAGTTCTCTTCCGATTCCTAAAGTCATGCACTACCAATTGGCTGACGGCGAAACGACCGTTTCTTTCGTTCGTCCTGCCAAACATTTGGTGGCGCTTTTTGGCGCTGATGTGGTGCCTGTTTCTGTCCTTGGTTTGACCGCTGATCGTTTAACAAGTGGTCATCGTTTCCACACGCGTGAATTGCTTTCGATCAAGAATGCTGATGGTTACGAAGCGCAGATGCAAAGCGAAGGCAAAGTGATGGCCTCTTTTGCCAAGCGCCGTGAGAAAATCGTGCATGATGTCAAGACCATGGCTCAAGCTATTGGCGGTGTGGCCATTATGCCCGAGGATTTAATCGACGAAGTGACGGCATTGACCGAATGGCCTGTCATTTACGAGTCCTCTTTTGATGAAGAATTTTTGAGTGTTCCGCAAGAGTGCTTGATTTTGACAATGCAGCAAAATCAAAAGTATTTTGCTGTGCAGGACGCCGAAGGTCACCTGATGAATCGCTTCTTCTTGGTTTCTCAGTTGGAAGCCAAGGACGGGGGCGAGGCAATCCGCTCGGGCAACGCCCGTGTGGTTCGGGCCCGTTTGGCTGACGCGAAGTTCTTCTACGACCAAGATCGTCTCGTGACGTTGGAAAGTCGTGTGCCGGGCTTGGCTCATGTGGTCTATCACAATAAATTAGGTACGCAAGCCGAGCGCGTGGAGCGCGTGAAGGCGATTGCCGCTCGCGTGGCTGATTTGATTGGCGCCAACCGTGAGCAAGCGGTACGTGCGGCCCAATTGGCCAAGGTTGATCTTTTAACTCAGATGGTGGGCGAGTTCCCTGAATTGCAGGGCATCATGGGTGAATACTACGCTTTGCACGACGGAGAGGATCCGATTGTTGCGCAAGCCATTCGTGAGCACTATCAACCACGCTATGCGGGCGACAACTTGCCGTCAACCCCTGTGAGTATCGCGGTGGCGCTAGCCGATAAGCTTGAGACCCTATCCGGTCTTTTTGGCATTGGTCAAATGCCGACAGGTGACAAAGATCCGTTTGCCTTGCGTCGTCACGCATTGGGTGTGTTGCGCATGATTCTAGAGAAGGGATTGACTGTCTCGTTGACCGATTTGGTGACGATTGGCTACGAAGCATTGAAGGCGGTATCGGGGATTACCGATGCTCGCACTGAGCTTCTCGCTTTCTTTGAAGATCGTCTGCGTGTGATCTTCAAGGAAAAGGGCTACAGTGCTCAGGAAATTGATGCTGTTTTGGCTTTGCATCCGGCTCGGGCTCTCGAGATCCCGGCTCGCCTTGAGGCGGTGCGCACCTTCTCAGCGATGCCGCAAGCCGAAAGCTTGGCTGCCGCCAACAAACGGATCGGCAACATCCTTAAAAAGAGCCCTGCAACAGTTAATGAGGTCAAGGGCGATTTGTTGCAATTGGACGCTGAGAAAGCCTTGTATGACGCGTTGTGCGAAATTGAGCCGAAGGTGGATGCTTCGTACGGGAAAGGCGCCTATACGGACGTGTTGACGCAATTGGCCACGCTTCGAGAACCTGTCGATCAGTTCTTTGAGGATGTGATGGTCAATGTGGATGATGAAGCCTTGCGTGCAAATCGTTTAGCCCTCTTGGCTCGTTTACATCGTACAATGAATCAAGTGGCAGAGCTTTCTCGTTTGGCGAAATAAGCTTTCGATTCGTTACATGTTTGGGTAAAAGGCTCCGCTTGGGGCCTTTTATCATCTGAAGGGGAAGAAACTATGTCAACGCTTCGCGGTTGGCTCTTTTATATCGTGTTGGCGATCACTTTGATTCCGGTGGCGATTGTCGTCATTTTGATGTATCCCTTGCCGCTTGCCTGGCGCTACCGAGTCGGGGCAAGCTGGGCTCGCTTTATTTTGTGGTGTGCCGACGCGCTTTGCGGTGTGCGCTATGAAGTGAAAGGCATGGAAAATTTCCCTAAAGATAACCGTCCGGTGTTGGTCTTGAGTAAACATCAGTCAGCTTGGGAAGTGTTCTGGATGATTAGCCATGTGCCTAATCATGCCACTTTCGTCTATAAGCGTGAATTGCACTATGTGCCGGTTTTCGGTCAGGCCATCGCGACATTGAAAATGATCGCCATTGATCGAAAGGCCCATGGGCGAGCCTACGAACAGGTTTTAAAACAAAGTCGTGAAAAAATTGCGCAGGGGTGGTCCATTGTGATGTTTCCAGAAGGCACGCGAACAGCGCCAGGTGAAGAAAATCCCCACTACAAAAGTGGCGGTGCTCGTTTGGCTGTCGCAACGGGTCTTCCCATTGTGCCTATTGCGCTCAATTCCGGTCAGTTGTGGCCTCGCAACAGCATCGCGAAAAAGCCCGGTATGATCACCGTTTCCGTTGGTCCGATGATTGAAAGCACAGGAAAAGACTTTGATGAGGTACAGACCGAGTTGGTTGATTGGATTGAAACAGAAATGCGACGCATTTCTCCGGAGGCATACGCTCGTGAAGCAACTCGCGTTTGATTTTTTCAATGCTGAGCCCATTACGGACAAGCAAACTGGGGAGGGACCTCTTCGTCGGCAACCCCGCTTGCCGAAGGCGCCTCCTGACTTTGAAAAACGTGAGTCTTTTACATTAACCCCCGCCTTTTCTTATCGACTTGAGCGTGTCAAGCGAAAAACGGTGGGCTTTGTCATTGATGAACGAGGATTGACGATTCGAGCGCCTCGTTGGGTGTCGGTTGCGGACATCGAAAAGATGATTCAAAAGCGAGAGGATTGGATTCAGAAAAAGTTAGTGCAATTTGCCAATTGGCAAAAGGAAGTGGGCACGCAGTCGGTTCGCTTTGAGGATGGGCAGTCAATTCCCTACTTGGGCAAGCCGCTGACGATGGTTTTGGATCCCAAGGCGCCCACGGTTTATAAAAATGAGAGCGAGCACGAACCACGACTGATTGTCAATTTAAGCAAAAACGCCTCGCCTGAAAGGATTCGGGATTTGGTTCAAGTGTGGTTTCGCAAGGAAGCGGAGCGCTACATTGGCGAACGGTTGAAAGCGATCGCGGCTAAAGCCTTGGTGTCTTATTCAGGCTGGGGCCTATCCAGCGCTAAAGGGCGTTGGGGATCGTGCAGCGCCGATCGCAAGATTCGATTGAATTGGCGATTAATTCACTTGGATCCATCAATCATTGATTACGTCATTTCACATGAATTAGCGCACCTTGACGAGATGAATCACAGCGCTCGTTTTTGGAAACGAGTCGCAGAAATTGATCCGAACTACTCCGAAGCCAGACAAAAGCTCAAGGGCATTTACATTCCCACGTTGCCTTTTTAACATCAAGAAAAAACCGCTCGGGTTTCGAGCGGTTCAAAGGAGTCTAGAGCGCCTTATTTTGCTTTGTACTCACGCAATTTTTCCGTGCCGTACATCGCGGTCATGGGCTTTCCGTCCGGACCGATGGTGCCGCGGTGCATACCGGCGGAATTCATCGGGAAGGCGTAGTGACCCTTGCGATCCAAGATAATCAAGCCACCGGTGCCGCCGATGGCGCCGACATCCTTAATGGCCGCTTCGCCGGCTTTTTGCACGTCAGGACCATCATACTTGTAGTGTACGGAAACGTTGTAAGCGGCAGAAGTACGGATAAACATTTCACCGGAACCGGTTGCGGAAACAGCCACCGTGTCGTTGTTGGCATAGGTGCCGGCACCGATGATGGGGCTATCGCCGATACGACCGAAACGCTTGTTGGTCATGCCGCCTGTGGAGGTGGCTGCGGCGAGGTTGCCGTGTTTATCCAGCGCAACTGCGCCGACCGTTCCGAATTTGTAGTCGTACATCAAAGGATCGATGTAGAGCTCAGCATTGGAAGTTTTCTTGGCGCCGTCGTGATCCAACAGGATTTGTTCTTTTTCTTGAGCTTTTTTCAACTGATCATAGCGATGTTGGGTGAAGAACCACTTGGGATCGACGATTTCGGCACCATTGGCCGCACAGAATTTTTCTGCGCCTTTTGAAGCCATCATGACATGGGGCGATTTGGTGCGAACCAAGTCAGCGCAATTCACCGGGTGCTTGACGTTGGTCACGCCGGCAACAGCGCCTGCTGTCAACGTCTTGCCGTCCATGATAGAGGCATCCAACTCGTTTTTTCCTTCATTGGTGAAAACGGCACCGCGACCGGCGTTGAAAATGGGATTGAGTTCCATTTGGTTGATAGCAGCCTTTACCGCTTCGATGGAAGTGCCACCGCGATTGAGCACTTCATAGCCTGCTTTCAAAGCCGCCTGCAGACCTTCGTGATAGGCCTTTTCTTCTTCAGGCGAAAAACGGCCTTCGACGATATTGCCGGCGCCGCCGTGAATGACTAAGCGGAAATCATCGGCAGCCAAAGCCGTGCCGCTAAGAGCAAGTCCAAGAGAGAGTGCAACGAGTGTTTTGCGCATTGTTGTATCCTTTCTGAAAGATGCGTTAAAACGAGCTTTAAGTATATCTAATTAGCCATTGAACACTTTGTTAATGTCGCTTTGTGCCGTTAGTTCATGTCAATGAATGACGAAAATCAATGGGAATATGCACCACCAAAGCAAACTCGTCTCATAAAGCGGCAAGTAAGCAATACCCTCTTCAATCTTTAAGTGCTTATCGGCAAAACCTTTGTTAAGGTGAAGCGGTTTTAGGACAGAATGATAAAAAAGCGCCTAAAAATCAGGCGCTTGTGGAAAAATTATCAGATATTTGAATTTAGGGTTAGCTGGGTGTTGTCACCTTAATGTTGGCGAGTCTGACAAACGCTTCAACGGGCAAGCTTTCCGCGCGTGCACTCGGATCAATGCCGACGGATTCAATTGCTTCCTGGCTGAGAAGCTTGGAAAGGGCGTTACGAAGCGTTTTGCGACGTTGATTGAAAGCGGCCGCCACAATAACTGAAAATCGCTCGGTATCCACTTCCAAAAGTGCCTCTTTGGGCAGAGGTGTCATTCGCACAATGGAACTGGTGACTTTGGGGGCGGGAGTGAAGGCGCCGGGGGGCACATCAAACATTTTCTGCATTCGATAGCGGTACTGTAACATCACCGAGAGTCGCCCGTAGACCTTGCTGCCCGGCTGGGCCACCATCCGGTCCACCACTTCTTTTTGGAGCATGAAGTGTTGATCAATCACTCGGTCCGCAACATTCATTAGATGAAAAAGCAAGGGACTGGAAATGTTATAGGGCAGGTTGCCGATGATACGCAGGCGTTTTTCAGGATGCACATCTTGCCAGTTCAGCTTCAATGCGTCCGCTTCAATGAGCGTGAGACGATCGGCAAAGGTTTCATGTAGCCATGCTGCCAAGTCACGGTCGATTTCTACAGCGGTTTCGTGTCCAATAGCCTCAATGATGTGTCGGGTCAGAGCGGCCTGCCCAGGACCAATTTCCACAATGGTGTCGCCCATTTGAGGGTTGATAGCAGCAATAATGCGACCGATCCAGTGTTCGTCATGCAGAAAATTCTGTCCGAAGCGCTTGCGTGCTTTATGACCTTCTAATCCATTTTGCATAATTATCAATCACTAACTGAGAGGGTAAAGAAAAATGGCCGGTGACAAGAGCCATCGGCCACAATCAGTCAGAATTAGTACAGTTCATCTCGACGAATTTCTACATAGGCTTTGTCACGCAGTTCGCGTTGCCATGTTGCCACCGCTTCGGCTAACTTGCGTTGACGGAGCGTTTGGCGAGCAATGTGACGCATGCGCTCTGCGTTTGCCGATTCCTGACGGCGGTCAAGCACTTGAATGATGTGATAACCGTACTCGGATTTCACCGGCTTGCTGATCTCGCCCGGTTGAAGTTTGTTCATGGCATCTTCAAAAGCGGGGACCGTGTCACCCGGTTGCAACCAACCGAGATCGCCGCCGCGAGTTGCCGAGCCGTCAACGGAGTGCAAACGTGCGAGCGTGGCGAAATCTTCGTGATTGTTCACAAGTCGGTTATAGATGTCATTCATGCGGGATAAAACCGTCGCTTCATCGGTTACAGGTGTGACAGCCATCAAGATATGGCGAGCATGCGTTTGGGTCACCGGACCGCCCGCGAGCTTGGTTTGAACCCCGTCGCGCGTACCGTTGACCTTGACGATAGAGAAACCGTCGGAGCTCACACTCATGGCAACATGACTTTCCGCACGCTGAGCATCCAACACCGCGCTAGCTAACGTGCTAGGCAACTGTGAGAGTGTGCGCCAACCGATTGCGCCGCCTTCAAGCGCGTTGCTCATACGAGAGTAGCTTGCCGCCAACTGACCGAAGTCTTCCCCTTTTTCAGCTCGGGACAAAATGTCCTCAGCTAATTCACGGGCCTGGTTGACTTCTCCTGTGCTCATGCTTTCCGTTGTCGGGATGAGAATTTGAGAGACGTTGTATTCGACCGTGTCATTGACGTTAAAGCCAGCTTGATCGGCGAGGAAGGCGTCGATTTCACTTTCCGGAATATTGATCTGCGCATCCACCTCGCGCTCGCGGAGGCGTTGCGTCATGATTTGACTGCGAATTTCTTCTCGGAACTGGTTAAAGGGAACGCCATCCAAAGATAAGCGACGGCGTAATTCCGTCACGGAGATCTTGTTTTGAGCGGCGATTTGCTCGATGGTGACATTGACTAAATTGTCATCAACTCGAATGCCGGTTTCGTGTGCGCGTTGGGCAACCGCTCGTTCCAGAATCAGCTGCTCCAATACCTGTGCTCGCAGTTGCGGCATGGGTGGCAACTGAATGTTTTGCCGACGTAAGTTAAGCGCCACAGAGTGCACACGCTCGGTGAGCTCATTGGTGGTGATGACATCGTTATTGACGACGGCGACCACGGCGTTTAGCGTCGCAGGTTCAGCTGCGGTCGGAGCCTTTGCAGCTGTTTGAGCGTAACTGAGACTTGCTGAGAAAAAGGCGGCAAGCAACGCCATCACTTTCAGTTTATTCATAATAGTCGTATAAGCCGGTCAGTCCCGGCGATGCGGTGGGCGATTGATAGCCCGGAATGTTGCGACGCAACTCTTCAAGCGGATTGGATCCCACAGAGCCTAGCCCTGTCAGCTCCAATTGCACATAAAAGCTCGTATCGTACTTATCTTGGTCGGTGAGGTAGCGTTGCGCGACTAAACGCAAAGCCCAACAATCGGCCACATACTCAATACCGGCTAGCATTTCCACCGGCTCTTTGTCATAGAGCGAGTAATTGTAGCGGGCAAGTCCGTAGAGCGAATTCGTCAACGGCCACTGCACAGCGAAGTCAACCTGTTTGATACGGTCATCGCGATACTGTGGCAAATCTGGCACGTAATTGTAGCGATAATAAAGCCCCATGACAGCGGAGGGTTTCGGATGCCAACGAATTCCGGCGTTAACTCGTGAAAAGCGGCTTTCCGAAGTGGAGTATTGCGCCGTTGCCGTTGTAGAAATATCTTTTGTCACCCGGGCGCTGAAGCTTGCCAAAAAATCGCTTTTTACTTCATCGGTGACACCGATGGTGCCTCCTCGATATAGCGGCACGCGTTGATCTTTAAAGTAGTAGCGTTGCCCGATGGATGCGCGCAAAAACTCGTTGCCGGACTTGCGGTCCAAATAGCGTGAGGTCAACACCAGAGACAGGTGATTGGCCTCAGACAAGCGATCATGACCGGTGAAAAGGTTCTCAGAGAAAAAGCTCGAGAAACTCAAATCGGCGTATGAGCTGTCAAAAGTCGGCATGCGGCTTTGATCGCGGTAGGGGGTGTAGGTATAAAAAAGTCGGGGCTCCAATGTTTGCATCGCCGACTTTCCAAACCAAGAGGTGTCACGTTCAAAAATCAAGCCTGTGTCGAGACTAAAACTCGGAGCGAAGATGCTTGAATTTTTGTCATAAGTGTTCCGGACAGAATCCGAGAGTTTGTTCATCTCATCGAGGTTGTAGCCAATGCCTGTCACCATGGCTTTAGGCGTGACAAACCAAGCGGGGCCTCGCATTGGGTAGGCGACGGAATGATTCATGTAGAAGCGGTCGCCCTGCACTCGGCGGTCTTTGTCCGGATGGGAAAAGCGTGTGGCCTCAAAAAGGCTTTTTACTTCAAAGCCGTTTAAGTCAGCCAGGTAGCCCCGCCATTGCCATTGGGGCACTTTTTCGTAAGGTTTGGAATAGGTTGAGCCGTCGTCACGGGCAAGCGGCTGGTTCTTTTCAACCGAAAGGGACGTGTTCCAGAAACCTTGACCGTAGCTTAAACGGAAATCTTGGGCAAGCACGGACTCGGACGTGTCGTAGATATTGTTGGAAAAGTCCGCTATATAGCGACCGTCGCTAACCTTGTTGTAGTCCATATTAAAGCGCAGCCCATTCCATTGGGCCCAGGCGAGCACTTGAGCGCCGTATCGCGAACCGCCGTCCTCTTTATCGTCTGGCAAATAGTCGTAGGTGATTTCGCCGCCCATGTATGGGGTCAAAAACCGAAATTCATTGCCGAGGATCACGCCTCGCTTGGTCATGACGCGTGGCGTGAACGTATAGTCGTAGTTGGGCGCGATGTTCCAATAAATTGGAATGGAAAAGTCCAAGCCTCGAGTGGAGCTCATCCCCATGGTGGGTGTTAGGAGGCCACTTTGGCGCTGCGTGCCCGTCGGGAACATCGCCCAGGGAGTTGCCATGACGGGGATACCCGCTAAATGAAAGCTGACATCCTCGGCGTACGCCATTTGTGTGTCTTCATCAATGGTGAGGGTGTCTGCTTCTACCCACCAGGCTTTGCTGCCGGGCTTGCACGTGGTCAGCGTGGCGTTGCGAAATTGAGTGTTGACACCGCTCGTAAATTGAGCATATTGGGTCTGTCCCCGGACACCCTTGGCTGCGTACTCATAGGAGACATCCTGCATTTCACCCGATTGGGTTTCAATTTGATATGACAACTCCGGACCAGTGAATCGGGCGCCCTCTCGGATGACAACGGCATTGCCTTTGACATTGACCGTGTCAGTGGATTGGGTGTATGTGATCTTATCGCCGCGAATGACAGTGCCCGCACGACGCACTTCAGCGTTGCCGGTAAGGTAGATGTTGTCATCGGTCGTTTCCATCCGATCGGCAGTGACAAAACTCGCCGTATTCTCATTGATTAAATCGGGGGAATCATCCAAAGATGAGGCGCTTCTTAAGCGGGTGGCATCTGATGCCTGTGCCATGGCCGAGCAGGCCAACGCGCACGCAACAACAATTCCTTTAAGAGCTGGACTGGCTCGGTGATATTCGGAAGGCATCTCGGACATTGAAAAGCTAAAAAAATAAGTGACAATATCAAATGATGCCTCATTATAGCCGAAGGGATTCACCCAAATTGACGATTGCGTGTTTTCTAAGTGCGCAATCAAGCTTTCAGACGGTTTTCAAGAGCATTTTCACGTAGAATTTTCATTTTTCAATGAATATCGGGCTATCCCCGAATTGAAGGAGAAAGACGATGTCGGATCGTCAAGCGCAACGTCAGCAGTGGTTATCAACGTTATCTCACAAATACAAGATTCGCCCTGAAAGCGAGGTGCCGGCGAGCACTGACGCGAGCTTCAGAAGCTACTGGCGCGTTGAAGACAACCAGGGAACAACATTTATTGTGATGGATGCGCCTCCCGCATTGGAGTCTGTTGACCCTTTCATTCGCGTGACAGCCCTTTTTCAGAGGGCGTCGCTTAACGTCCCGACAATTTATGAGGCTGATGTCAAAAACGGTTTTTTGCTTTTGAGTGATTTGGGGCGCCAGACATATCTCGACATCCTCAATGAAGACAATGCCCGCGAGTGGATGCTGGGAGCTGTTGACTCGTTAATCAAATGGCAATTAAGTACCGAAAAGGGCGTTTTGCCTGACTACGATCATGCGCTTTTGTCTCGAGAAATTCATCTTTTTCCTGAATGGTACGTCGCCAAGCATCGCCAAGTCACTTTGAATGATCGTCAGCAGGCGCTTTTGAAAGTTTGCTTTGAACGCATTCTTCAAAATAATTTGGCAGAGAACAAGGTCTTTGTCCATCGTGACTACATGCCTCGAAATCTGATGGCGACCGATCCGCATAACCCCGGGATATTGGATTATCAGGACGCGGTCTATGGTCCGATTTCCTACGATATCGCAAGCCTCATGCGGGATGCGTTCATCAGTTGGAACGAAAGTTTCGTGATTGATATGACCGTTCGCTATTGGGAAGCCGCTCGAAAAGCCGGCTTGCCGGTTCCGGCCGACTTCGGTCTGTTTTGGAAAGACGTTGAATGGATGGGGATTCAACGCCATCTGAAAGTCTTGGGCATTTTCGCCAGAACGCATTACCGAGACGGAAAAGACAAATATTTGGCCGACACGCCCCGTTTTGTGAACTACGTTCGCCAAACCGCTCATCGCTATGATGAGCTGCACCCGTTGCTTTATTTGATGGATCAGATTGAAAGCACGGTACCTCAATACGGTTATACCTTCTAAGCGATGAGAGCGATGATTTTGGCGGCCGGCCGTGGCAAGCGCATGCAGCCCCTCACGGACCAGTTGCCTAAGCCTCTTTTAAAGGCTGGCGACAGGCGTCTTATTGATTGGTCCATTGATAGTCTTCGTGGTGCGGGGATTGACGAAGTTGTTGTCAATATCGCCCATTTGGCTGATACGTTTTATCCGATTTTGGGAGAATCCTATCGTGGTGTTCGTATCATTTACTCGCGTGAAGGGGCCACCTATGGGGAATCGCTCGAAACATTGGGCGGCATTGTGAAAGCGCTTCCGTTGCTCTCCGGAGACACTGATGAGCCCTTTATTGTGGTGGCGGGCGACATTGCGACGGATTTTGATTTTTCTCGTCTTGTTGCGCAACGCGAACGTTTGTTGCAGGGGCAAATTGATGCGCATTTAGTCTTGGTTCCCAATCCTGACTTTCACCTTGAAGGAGACATGGGGTTGGAAAAAGGCAAGGTTACACGAAAGGTCAGGACGCATACCTTTTCGAGTATCGGCATTTATTCACCGAGAATTTTTCGCGAAGAGGCAGTGCGATTTGAAAAGCTTTTTCCTTGGTTGTACCAATTTATTGATTCAGGCCGCGTGAGTGGCGAAATTTATTTCGGTTATTGGAATAATGTCGGCACTCCCCAGGCGCTTGAGGACTTGGCAAAAGATCCTGCCCATTTTGGCAGACCCGTTTGACTTTTTGAGAAGCAAAAGGCGCTGTCGATTCAATGTTTGTTAAAATCGCCGCTCGTGGATGAGATGGGAGCAATCCGAGCACCCGCATCCCGCAAAGGAGCTACCCGTTGAGGTTGTCTAAAGAGCCTGCAATGGGTCTTTTTTGTTTTTGCAGAAAGTTTGTTCCGATGCAAAACAATTTCTTTTTTTCTTTTTTGGGTCACCTTTCTTCAACGGTTCTTACAGACCGACCGCCATTGAACTGCAATCATTCAGAGATTGTTATCGGTGATTGAGTCTAATCACTCATTTTGTTAATTCGTCCTGGTGCTCGACACGATGGGTTGTCACTGTGCACCGATGTGCTTTGTTGTTTGGAAAGTAGGCTTGAAAATGATAAAAAATACGCTTTTTGGACCATTGACTTTATTGGCTGGCGTCCTGATTTTTTCGACAAATGGTTTTTGGCAGGCGATAGCTCCTGAAGGAAATACGCCTTATGTCATTGGAGCATCCCGTTTGGTCATTGGCGGGATGACGCTTTCATTTTGGTGTTTGATTCGATACGGGAAAATTCGTTTACACGGTTGGGATTGGATGGCGATAGGGATTTACGCCGTGGCGCTATGGCTCTATCAAATTTTCTTTTTCCAAGGTGTTCATCTGATCGGCGTGGCGATAGGCACGGTGATCGCAGTGGGATCGACCCCCATTTTCACCGGCTTGATTCAGGCGTTTCTCTATAAGGACAAACCTGATTTTCTTTGGTACATAGCCACCGTGCTGGCGATTGGCGGATTAATTCTCGTGAACATGGTAGAGGGCGTGGATTTTGCTTGGTATGCCGTCATACTGCCGCTTTTAGCCGGTTTGACTCTAGCGGTTAGCGTGATTGTCGCGCCAAGAGTGGCACAGCCTCATTCTGCCGAAGAGGGGATGACCATTGCCATGTTGATTGCGGCTTGCTTGATGTTGCCCTTTTTCTTTATTTTTCCGACCGAGTGGATTTTCACGCCTCGTGGGGCGCTGTGCGTCGGGATGTTGGGTGTTGTGAATGCCGCATTGGGTTTTACTCTTGAATTGGTCGGCTTTAAAAACACGCCCACTCTGATTGCGTCCACGCTCACATTAGGTGAGCCTTTGGGAGCGGCATTGATCGGTGTTTTTGTCCTTGAAGAACCGTATACAGCAGAATCCCTGGCAGGCATTGTTTTGTTGTTCTTGTCAATTCTTCTTCTGATTGTCGGTCCGGAGCTAAAGCGACGGGTTGCTTGGCGAAGATTCAATAAAGTGGCTTTTAGAGAATGAAAAATCTGCCTATTTTTTCGGCAAATTGATTAGAATAAGCTATGCTTACAAGCGTTAAATCGACAACGTCACTTTTTCCCCATTGATGAGTATCACAATCGGACCGTATCGGATCGAGGGGAGTCTGTTTCTTGCGCCAATGGCTGGTGTCGCAGATTTCCCTTTTAGAGCGCAGTGCCGTCATTTTGGCGCAGACTACGCGGTGGGTGAGATGGTTTCTTCCCAGCCGCAGTTGTGGCAAAGTGAAAAAAGCCGTTTGCGGCTTGCACTTGACTATGAGCCTCATCCTAGAGTCGTGCAGCTTTTGGGCGCTGACCCTCAGGCTTTAAAAGAGGCATTTCATCGGGCTAAACAGGCCGGAGCCGATATCGTTGACTTCAATATGGGGTGCCCGGCTAAAAAGGTTTGTAACGTTGCCTGTGGATCGGCTTTAATGCGTAACGAGGCGCTGGCTCACAAGATTATTCGAGCGTTAGGGCAGGCGTCCGTCGAGTGTGCCCTTCCCGTGACGCTTAAGTGTCGAACCGGTTGGGACGGCTCACACAAAAATGCGGTAACCATCGCCAAAATGGCGGAAGAGGCCGGTTTTTCGATGGTGACGGTTCATGGTCGAACGCGAGCGGAGGCTTATTCGGGGCAAGCCGAGTACGAAACCATTGCTCAAGTGGTTGACGCCGTGAAAATTCCCGTTGTAGCCAACGGTGATATAACTGATGCCAATCGGGCACGCGCGGTGCTGAATTACACAAAAGCTGCCGCCGTGATGATCGGTCGTGGCGCGTTGGGGCGGCCTTGGGTGTTTGCAGAAATGAAAGCGGCGTTGGCAGGGCAGGTTTTTTGTTTAAATTGGTCTCAAAAGGCCGATGCTGTTTTGACGCATGCTCGAGCTCACTATGCGTATTATCCGCAGACGATGGCCGCGAGAACGTTTCGCAAGCACTTGTTGTGGTATTTGGAAGATTTTCCGGACTTCGCACTAGTGCGAAGTTCGCTTTGTCAGGCTCAGACCGCTCAGGAGCAGTATGCGTTGTTAGTCAAGTACTTTCATTCGCGCGGGTGGTGTTTGAAGTCTGACGGTTGTTTGTGAGTGCAAGAGGTTTTCGAATGGAATCGATTGCGAAAAATGCTGGCGCGTTGGGAGCGGTTTTTGCAAAGGACGAGCAAACCGCTGAACCCGCGCCGATGACGATAGAAGCGGCGGTTCGCCGCAATCTGGAGCTTTATTTTGATAATTTGCAAGGCGCTCAGCCCCATGCGCTTTACCCTATGGTGTTAAGCGCGATGGAAAAAGCTTTGTTGGAATTTGCGATGCAACGTACGCGCCACAATAAATGTGCGGCTGCCCAGCTTTTAGGAATCAATCGCAACACGCTCCACAAAAAGCTTCGGATGTACAACCTTGACTGAAAAAGATTGTTTTTTGTTTTTGTTTTTAACTTTTTTAAGGAATCAAAATCATGCGTAAACAAGCTCTACTGAGTGTTTCCGACAAGACCGGTGTCGTCGATTTCGCTCGCGAGTTGGCCGCTTTGGGCTATCACTTGCTCTCGACAGGTGGCACGGCGAAGCTGATCGCCCAAGCCGGCATTGAAGTGCAGGAAGTGGCCGATTACACGGGCTTTCCGGAAATGCTTGACGGTCGCGTGAAGACGTTGAACCCGAAGATTCATGCCGGCATCTTGGCTCGTCGCCCTGTTGCTGAGCACATGAAGGCGTTGGAAGAACACAACATTGACCCGATTGACATCATTGTGGTGAATCTTTATCCGTTTGAAGCGACGATCGCCAAACCTGACTGCACGTTTGAAGAGGCTATTGAAAATATCGATATCGGTGGCCCGACGATGATCCGCGCTGCGGCGAAAAATCACGAAAGCGTTGCCGTCGTGGTGGATCCTGCTGATTACTCAAAGATTATTGACGAATTAAAGAGCCACGGTGAAGTGACGGCTCAAACTCGTTTGGCGTTAGCCAAGAAAGTGTTCTGCCACACAGCTCGTTACGATGCGATGATTTCGAACTATCTGACTTCGTTAAATGATGACAAGACGAAGAAGGATTTCCCGGAAACATTCACACGTCAATGGGTAAAAGTTCAAGATATGCGCTATGGCGAAAATCCGCATCAAAAAGCCGCGTTCTATCGAGAAGTTCATGTGGGGCAAGGCCAGTTGGCAAGCTACCATCAGTTGCACGGAAAGGCCTTAAGTTACAACAATATCGCCGATAGCGACGCCGCTTGGGAAGCGGTGCGTCAGTTTGAAGAGCCGGCCTGCGTGATCATCAAGCACGCAAATCCCTGCGGTGTGGCGGTTGGCGCTGACAGCGCTGAAGCTTACGCAAAGGCTTTTAAAACCGATTCCAAGAGCGCGTTTGGGGGAATTTTGGCTTTCAATACGCCGGTGACTGGCGCATGCGCTGAAATGATCGCTAAACAGTTCGCTGAAGTGATCATGGCGCCGTCCTTTACCGATGAGGCACTTGCCATTTTGACGAAAAAGCCCAATTTGCGCCTCTTGACGATTGAAATGGGTTCGGCCACGAATGACTTTGATTTCAAACGCGTCGGGGGTGGCTTATTGGTTCAAACGCCCGATTTGCAAGTTGTCAGCGCTGATGCGCTTCGTGTGGTGACCGAAAAACAACCGACGGCTCAAGAACTTAAAGACATGCTCTTTGCATGGCGTGTGGCGAAGTTTGTGAAGTCCAACACCATTGTGTTTGCCAAGGACGGTATGACGATGGGTGTGGGTGCCGGTCAAATGAGCCGAGTGGACTCTGCCCGCATTGCTTCCTTCAAGGCAGAGGAAGCCGGTTTGAGCTTAAAAGGCACGGCTGCGGCGAGCGACGCTTTCTTCCCGTTCCGCGATGGGTTGGATGTGATTGTGGATGCTGGCGCCACTTGCATCATTCAGCCGGGTGGATCCATCCGTGACCAAGAGGTGATTGACGCGGCAAACGAGCGCGGCGTGACGATGGTCTTTACGGGCGAACGTCACTTCCGTCACTAATCGGTTGAACGCACCGGGTTTTAACTCGGTGCGCAACTGTAACGAATCGCAAAATCCGGTGCCGCAAAGAACGGGTGGTGTCCTTTTTTGCCGTAGAATCAGGCTAATGCTTTTGGGAAAATCAAAGGTTTTCTTATGTCTGTTAATCGTCGAACGTTTTTAGCTGTCGGGGCGGCCGCAAGCGGGCTTGCCGCTTTACCCGCGATGGCGCAACTTCGCATAGAAATCACGGGGGTGGGTGCCAATCAATTGCCGATTGCCATCCCCCAATTTCAAGGAACCCGTGACGCACCGGTGGATCTCGCGCAGGTTATCACCGCGGACCTTGAACGAAGCGGAGCTTTCCGGGCCATACGGGTCATGGGCGAGGTGCCCGCGGAGGATGTGAGTGCTCCACGTGGCGCTTTCTGGCAAAAAATGGGAGCATCAGCCCTTGTGGTTGGGCAAATCATTCGTGTCTCCGAGACTCGCCTGGAAATTGAGTACCGTCTGGTTGACACTGTAAAAAACACGGTCATTGATCAAAAGCGCTATGTTGCGACGCCGACCGATTTACGATTGACCGCTCATCAAATTGCGGATGCGATTTATGAAAAATTAACCGGTGAAGGTGGTATTTTCGCTTCCCGATTGGCCTATGTTTTGCAACGTGGTCCGCACGACTATGAGTTGGTGGTTGCCGATAGCGATGGGGAAAATCCTCAACCCGCTTTAAAAAGCAAGGAATCGATTATTTCACCGATGTGGTCGCCTAACGGTCTGTTATTGACGTATGTCTCGTTTGAAGCGAATAAGCCTGTGGTATATATGCACGATGTGCGCACGGGTGAACGTCGCGCAGTCGCTAATTTCAAAGGCAACAACTCGGCTCCGAGCTTTAGCCCGGACGGCCAAACCATGGCAGTGGCTCTCTCGATGGGAGGCGGCACGCATATTTACCTGATGAATTTGAATGGAACCAATTTGCGACGGTTCACCAATAGTCAGGGGATTGATACGGAGCCGGTTTTTAGCCCCGATGGCCGCTATGTCTATTTCACATCGGACCGGGGTGGCACACCTCAAATTTACCGTCAACCGGTGGCCGGTGGAGCGGCCGAGCGCGTCACCTATTCGAACGAATATGCCATCAGTCCGGCAATTAGCCCCAAGGGGGATAAACTCGCGTTTATTTCGCGTCTTCAAGGGGCATTCCGTGTCACCATGATGGATCTGACGACGGGGTCCCAATTGATTTTGACCGACACAACGCGCGATGAATCGCCGACTTTCGCGCCAAACGGCCAGGTTCTTGTGTATGCGACCGAGTTGGGCGGGCGCGGTGTTTTGGCAACCGTCAGTTTGGACGGGTTGGTCAGAACACGGCTTTCTGGTCAAAACGGCGATATTCGGGAGCCCACCTGGGGACCGTTATTAAAATAATTAACAAAAAGCCCGAATCCAACTTCAGGGAGTATTTATCATGCAATTGAAGCATAAAGTTTTTTGGGCCGGATTGGCTGTGACGGCAAGTTTGCTTGCCGGTTGCTCCTCTGTGGACCTTAATCCGAACGGACCGGACGCTACCGCTGGAGCCGACCCGTTCACAAACCCAGCCTCCCCCTTGAGTCAACAGAGCATCTATTTTGCGTTTGACAGCTATAGCGTGCCTGCCGAATCTCAGGCGATGATTGAGGCGCATGCGCAGTACTTGGCAACGCATCCGACAGCCACGGTTGTTTTAGAAGGTAACACGGACGCGCGCGGTGGCCGTGAGTACAACTTGGCTTTAGGCCAAAAGCGCAGCGATAGCGTCAAGAACCGTTTGCAGCTTTTAGGAGTGCCTGAAGAGCGAATGGAGAGTGTGAGTTTTGGTAAAGAGCGTCCTCGCGCTTTAGGCGACGATGAAGCTTCTTACCAGCAAAATCGCCGTGTCGATATTCAATATCGTACGAAGTGATCGCATAAAGCGTTTTGGTTAGGTTATTGATAAGCTCCAAAACGCTTTTTCTTAAGGGATTTAGTATGCGACAGACGATTTTAGCGTTGGCTTTAGCGGTAGTCGGACTGCAGGCCGGTTCGGCTTGGGCTTTCGCCGACGATGAAGCCAGAACCGCTATTTTGGAGTTGCGTGAGCAGCTTAAAGCCTCGCAGCGTGCCCAGGTCGACCTGATGGGGCAAGTGGAAAGCCTGCGTGCGGAAAATAGGCGTTTAAACGGCGAGATGGAAGAGTTGACTCGCCAAGTGCAAACGCTTGATAAACGATTGGTCGAAATAGAACCGGCTCAGGTGGAGCTTAATGGACGGTTGATTACCGTAAAGCCCGCCGAGCGGCGCGAATTTGACAAGGCCGTGGGACTGTTTCGCAATCGGGATTTCCGTGGCTGTATTCAAGCGTTAAACACATTTAAGAAAAATTGGCCCAAGTCGGCATACACGGCCGATGCGGACTATTGGCGAGCCAGTTCTTACTACGCGCTTGAGGATTACAAATCTGTGATTCAGATCACCAATAATCTGTACCGGACCTATCCGAAATCGGATAAAGCGCCGGAAGCGTTATTGATGAAATCTTCGTCGGAGTTAAGTAACGGCGATGTTCAGGCTGCCAAAAACAGTCTGAATCAACTTTTAAAACGTTACCCGAAATCCGATGAAGCAAAAACTGCCAAGGACCGTTTAGCTCAGATAAATAAGCTCGGTTAATTGGTTGGGTTTCAGGCTACAATTATGAATGACGCGGCGGGGTTGGCCTGCTGCTTACTTTTTTTAAGAGAAAATAAATGACTTGTTCGTGCTATGGTCACAAAATGTTGCGCGATCCGTTAACCAATCGGGGAACGGCCTTTACCGAAGAGGAACGTCGGGCTAGTAAGTTGCGTGGGCTGTTGCCTGCGCGGGTTGAAACGCTTCAGGAACAGGCCGATCGCGCCTATAAGCTCTTGAGCTCTTTTCCTTTGCCGCTTCAGCGCTATGTGTTTTTAGACTCTTTGCATAACACGAACGAAACCCTGTTCTTCAAAGTGGTTATGGATCACATTGAAGAGTTGATGCCAATCATTTATACCCCGACAGTGGGTGAGGCTTGCCAACACTTTAGCCATATTTTCATGCAATCTCGGGGGCTTTTCCTGAGCATTAAAGATAAGGGCAATATCCAAAGCATTTTGAATGATCTTGATCAAGATGACGTGGAGGTCATCGTGGTCACGGACGGTCAGCGGATTTTGGGTTTGGGTGACCAAGGCGTCAACGGGATGGGCATTCCAATCGGAAAGCTCGCCCTTTACACGGCTTGCGCTGGCGTTGCCCCCGAAAAAACATTGCCAGTGACCATTGATGTGGGTACAAACAATCCGGAATACTTGCTCGATCCCCTTTATCTTGGGTTGCGTCAAGAACGAGTGAGTGGACCTTGTTACGATGAACTCATTGACGAATTCATGGTGGCTGTTAGAAAGCGTTGGCCTAACGCGTTGATTCAATTTGAAGACTTTGGCAATGCCAACGCATTCCGCCTTTTGAATCGCTGGAAAGACAAGACGCTCTGTTTCAACGATGATATTCAAGGCACGGCTTGTGTGGCGGTGACAGGTTTCTATTCGGCAATGCGTGTGACGGGCGCTCGCTTAGCGGACCAACGTGTTCTGTTTTTGGGCGCAGGCGAGGCGGCGACCGGTATCGCCAATCTCTTGGCTGAAGCCATTGCAGAAGAAACCGGTTGTACGATCGAAGAAGGCCGCAAGCGTTGCTACCTCTTTGACTCAAAGGGACTGGTAATCGCTGCTCGGACGGACTTGAGTGCCCATAAGCGTGAGTTTGCCCATGAAGCTGAGCCAGCCACAAGTTTCTTGCAGGCGATCCAACAGCTTCGTCCGACGGCAATTGTTGGTGTGGCCGCGCAACGCAACGCTTTTGATTCCATGATCATCGGCGAAATGAGCGCCATTAATGAGCGACCGATTATCTTCGCGTTGTCTAATCCGACTTCCAAGGCCGAGTGCACGGCGGAGATGGCGTACAAGTTCTCCGAAGGGCGAGCCCTCTTTGCTTCTGGTTCTCCGTTTGATCCGGTCACGGTCGACGGCAAGGTCTTTATTCCTCGTCAGGGAAATAACTCTTATGTCTTCCCCGCCTTAGGTCGCGCCGCGACGACGGTGAAGGCAAAGACCATGCCCTCTGGTATGTTCCTCGCCGCTTCTCGAGAATTGGCCTGCTTGGTCAGTGAAGACGACTTGGCTCATGGCAGTCTTTATCCGGCTCTGAGCGACATTCGCAATATCTCGGAAAAGGTGGCAGTGGCGGTCGCTCAATACGCTTATGATCACAAGCTGGCTCAAGGCGAAAAGCCTGCCGATTTAGCCAAAGTGATCAAAGATAGCATGTATATGCCCCACTACTAATCTGGAAATGAAGGCAGAGTCTTTTTCGAGATTTTCTCGAAGGTTCTGCCTTTTTTCATATCCGATCGTTCTATATTCGTGAAAAAAAATCCTTTAATTGATGTGGATGAATCGATCATTCCCGACATGACGCCATCAGTCGAGGATGTGGTCGCGGTAGCTAAGCTCAAAGGCGAGCCGCTTTTGCAGCTGCCGGAGGATTTATACATTCCTCCGGACGCCTTAAGACTTTTTTTGGAGTCCTTTGAGGGGCCGTTTGACCTATTGCTTTATCTCATCCGAAAGCAGCGTCTGGACTTAAATGAGATTTCTGTCGCGGCGGTTACGGATCAGTATATGCAGTATGTGGAAGAAATCCGTTCACAGAATATGGAATTGGCGTCTGATTATTTGGTAATGGCCGCTGATCTCATGGTGATCAAAAGTCGATTGCTTTTGCCGGCGCCTGTCACAGAAGAGGGGGAAGAGGAAGAGGACCCTACCGCTCGCATCCTTCGAGAGGTTGCCGAGTACGAAAAAATCCAAGTCGCCGCTCAGCTTTTAAATGCTTTGCCAACGGTTGGAGACGGATTCTGGCGAGGCCATGTTGCGCTTGAAGCCGAAGATGCTCCGTTGCCGGATGTGCTTCCTCAGGAATTGGCGCGAGTTTGGTTATCGGTTATGAAACATGCCGATCTTAAGATGAATCATACGGTGCAACGTCAGGAACTGTCCATTCATGCGTTTATGTCCGAGATTGTTCGTCGGGTGGAAAATGCTCGTTTTGTGAGTTTTGATGAGTTGGTACAAGGGCAGCGCTCGATGCAGGAGCGAGTTGTGAGTTTCTTGGCGATTTTGGAACTATCCCGAGAGGGGCTGATTACGATTACACAGGCGGCGCCTTATGCGCCGATCTACTGTTCTAAAAAATATTTTCAGGAATCATTGAATTTTTAAATTTTTCTGTCCGAAATTGTGAAGACTTTGTACCTTTTAAGGTTTGGCTAATTCTTTTTGGGGTACACTTGCGAACAGGTTTTTTGTTCTTAAAAGGAAATTGAAACACCATGGAATGGTTGACCGAGCTGATTACAACGATGCACTGGGGTGCCGTTGCTCAAATCATCATGATCGACATTTTATTAGGCGGCGATAATGCGGTGGTTATTGCATTGGCCTGTCGTAATTTACCGCCGAAACAACGCCGTCAGGGCATTTTCTGGGGCGTTTTCGGCGCAATCGCATTGCGCGTTGTGCTCATTACCTGCGCTGTTTTCTTACTGCAACTGCCGCTATTGAAAACCGTTGCCGGGTTACTGCTAATCTATATCGGGGTGAAGTTGTTAATCCCTCATGAAGAGGAGGATAAGCACATTGAGGCGAGCACAAAGGTCTTGTCAGCCATTAAAACCATCATTGTGGCGGATCTGGTGATGAGTATCGATAACGTGATTGGCATTGCGGGCGCAGCCCAAGCGGCTCATGAACATCACCAAACGCTTTTGATTATCTTCGGCTTGGTGGTGAGCGTGCCCTTCATTGTGTTTGGTAGTCAGATTATTTTGCGTCTGTTTGACCGCTTCCCGATTATTGTGACTTTTGGTGGAGCTTTGTTGGGGTGGATTGGCGGTGGCTTGGTCACGAGCGACGTATTCTTTGTGGAGCACTTGCCGCAAAGCTCGACGTTACATTACTCAAGCTGCGTAGTGGGGGCGATATTGGTCGTTGCCATTGCCCAACTCATCATGAAGCGACGTAAACAGGCCGCTACCAAGTAAAGTTTGTGTCTTAAAGTCTGCCAAGGCGTCGAATCAACCGAAGTCGTTGTGTTGGTTCGGCGCTTTTTCTATTTAGGGTTTAGGAAGTGAAGGGAGACCATCGCCTCAATCAATCGACTAAGTTTAAATCTGAACGATATGTCGGAGGGACTTAGGGGTCAAAAGGTTCTTTATAGGTGCAGAGTGCTCTTGATTGACGGGGAGAAATTGGAATTAGTGTCAGGGCATCCCCAAAAAACAACCCGAACCTTTCATGGAGAAAAGGCTCGGGCTGTTCAAGAGCTTGTGTATTCAGCTTGTCATTATTGAATGTCTTTAAGCTCCCGGCGCAAAATCTTGCCGACTGCCGTCTTTGGAAGGGCGTCGACAAAGACGATTTGTTTCGGAATCTTGTAGCCGGTCAACTGTGTACGACAGTATTTCACGACGTCTTCCTTGGTGATTGACGGATCCTTGCGGACGATAACAGCCTTTACTGTTTCGCCGGAACGTTCATGAGGGACTCCGACGACACCGCATTCCAAAACACCTGGCATTGAGGCAATGACCCCTTCGACTTCATTCGGGTAGACATTAAAGCCTGAGACTAAAATCATGTCTTTTTTTCGGTCCGTGATGGTGATTTTGCCATCAGCGTCCATAAAACCCACATCACCGGTGCGAAGCCATCCATCGCGGAAAACGCCGGCTGTTTCATCCGGGCGGTTCCAGTAGCCGGCCATGACTTGAGGACCCTTGACACAAATTTCACCGGTGTAATCGGCGACTTTTGAAAGATCATCGCAACGACCGAGGTCCTTAAAGCCTTCGCCCCGAATCGTCACATCAGTCGAAGGCAAAGGATAGCCGACTGAACCGTCCCAGGGAGCGTCGGGCAAATTGCCGCAGACGCCGGGGCTTGTTTCGGTTAAGCCATATGCTTCCAAGATGCCGCCGCCAGTGGTGGATTTCCATTTTTCAGCAACAATCTTTTGAATTTGCGTGCCACCGGCAACAGCCATCTTCAGATGGGAAAAGTCCACGTTTTTAAATTCGGGGACGTTTAAAAGAGCGTTATATAGCGTATTAACGCCAGTATAGATGCTAAAGCGCCACTTTTGGCACTCCTTAACCAATCCCTTAATATCACGTGGGTTTGTGATCAGAACACTTCGAGCCCCCCAGTTTAAGAAGCAAAGCGTCGCCGTAAAGGAGAAAATGTGGTACAAGGGTAGCGCGCACATGGCCACTTCTTCATACTTTTTAAACGTGCTACTGATCCAATGACCGGTTTGTTCCACGTTGGCTAAGACATTGCGGTGTGTGAGCATCGCGCCCTTGGCAACGCCAGTCGTTCCTCCCGTGTATTGCAAAAGGGCGACGTCGGTGTTTTTTAATTCCACTGGTTTGAAGCCATGCGCATGCCCCTTGGCTAGGGCATCGCGGAAGCTGACCGCATGAGGCAAGTGCCATTCCGGTACCATCTTCTTCACGTATTTGATCACCGAATTAATCAAAAGACGTTTGAACGATGGGAAAAGGTCGCCTACGGCAGTGGTGATGACATGTTCAACAGGCGTGCGATCAATCACTCGTTCCAATGTTTTCGCAAAGTTTTCAATAATGATGATCGCTTTGACATCTGCGTCTTTAAGCTGGTGTTCCAGCTCTCGCGCCGTGTAAAGGGGATTGACATTAACAACAATAAAGCCAGCCTTTAATACAGCAAAAAGCGCCACCGTGTATTGCAAAAGATTTGGCATCATGATCGCGACACGATCGCCTTTTTGCATACCGGGCAACGATTGGAGGTAACCGGCCAAATCCTCCGCAAGTGATTTGGTTTGTTGAGCGGTGAGCGTAGTCCCCATATTGGTGAAGCAGGGGCACGAAGGGCGCTCGTCGGCAATCTTATCGAGTATTGCCGGGATATGTGGATAAACGTCAGGATTAATTTCGGCAGGCACCCCGTGAGGGTACTTGGCAATCCAAGGAAATTCGGTCATCATAAGGATTTAGTTGGAAAAAATAATTCGGTTCGAAATATACAAACCTCGAAGAAAGCATGCAAGCAATTCTTCGAGGTTTTTTGATAGCAACAATTAGGCTAGCGTCAAGCAATGACGAGCGTAGGTCTTGACATCTTCCCAGTCCGTGTAATCAATGACAGCGGTCGGATCGGTCGGACCTTTGGTCATTTTCATGATCAGTTGGATCATCTTGGTATCAAGCCAGCCCCAATTCGGGTAGTCTACCTTCCCGGCGATGCATTTGACATCTCGCGGCGTCCAAGGCGACATCTTCAAGAACTTTTGCATGTAGCGATTGCCTTCGGGGGTCGCTTTATACGGCGTGCGGGCTACAACGGAGACATTGAAGAAACTGTGCGGTTTGGCGTTGAGCTGGTCTTTGTATTTCGTGACGAAATGCATGACCGTTTTGGTATATGTCCCGTAAAGAACCGGAGCGCCGACGATGACTAGATCGTATTTGTCCCATTGCACTCCCTCACGGTCAGCTTCTGTCATGCTCATCATATCGGCTTGGTTGCCTTCGGCGATCACCGTTTCCCAAATACGGCGAGCAACGCGAGCCGTATGTCCACCGCGGCTGAAATAGACCACGAGCACAGATTTCATTTCTTATTCTCCTCATCTGCCTGAAAACGTCTGATAAACGTTTCAAACAGGATCAATAAAAACAATTAAGCCTATAACACCGGGAAACAATAGTGATGACCTAAAAATCTATCGTTTACCCTAGTTTTTTAGGTGTTAACCCTTAATCTTTCTGGGTATGTTAGCCATTTTAATCTGCCAACATTGCTTCAATCTTAAAGCGGACTATTGAAATAGGCTTTTAACCAGATTAATAACTCATCGGTGTTTTGTGCGATGAAGTCCGCCTGCCATTGGGCAATATCTCGGTTTTTGCCTAAATACCCCCACGAGGCGGCGATAAATGGGATTTTGGCGGCATGGGCGGCCAGGCAGTCTCTCAAGTCATCGCCAATATAGACTGTTTCGGCGGCCTCATGGCCACTTTTTTCCAGAGCGAAAAGGATATTGTCCGGTTGTGGTTTGAGTTTGCCTGTTGCATCGCCACTGATGATGATTTTTGCCCGTTGGGTCCATTGAAGATGCTCAACAATGGGATTGGTGAATACGCTATTTTTGTTGGTTACGATGCCCCAGTCCCAACCTTGTTTTTCAATGCTGTTGAGCAAAAGGCCAATACCGTCGAAGGCAATGACATGTTCACAGCAATGTTTGGCGTAGTCGTCTAAAAATTCAGTTTTCAGTTGCTCATAAAGAACATCGTCGGGAGTCACAGAAAGTCCGACTTCTAATAACCCGCGAGCTCCTCGGCCTGCATGTTGTCGCAATTTGCTAAAAGGCAACTCCTCTAATCCGGCGTGGGTTCGCAGACGATTTAAACTGGCGACGAGATCCGGTGCACTGTCAATGAGTGTTCCGTCTAAATCAAAAAGAACAAAGGGTGTCGGCATAAACGGATGATTCGATAAAGGCAAGAAAAAAGGCGCTCTATGGATTAGAGCGCCTTCCGATTAACTAATGGACAGTGGATCCACTAATTATTGAGCGCGGGTGCCAACCACTTCAACGACGGCGCGGCGGTTCGGGGCCAAGCAGGCGATCACGTCAGCGCGCGGACCTTCGTCAGAGCAGGTAACGACCGGGTCAGCAGGACCCTTGCCTTCGGTTTGGATCTTGTCGGCCGGAACGCCTTGAGCAACCATGAAGTCCTTCACGGATTGAGCACGACGTTCGCTCAAAGCTTGGTTGTAAGCATCAGGACCCGTGCGGTCGGTGTAACCGGTTGCCATCACGACTTCAACATTCAAACCGGACATGCGGGCAACCAATTCTTGCAACATGTTGAGACCTTCGGGTTTCAGCTTGGCAGAGTTCACGTCAAAGAGCGTGTCAGCAGCCAAAACGATCTTGCCGGTGTTAGCCACGTCACCGTCGCAGCCCGTGCCTTCGGCCAAAGCCGGGGTCCAGTAGCCGGTGCGAACGCAAAGACCGTAACCGGAGTGAACGATAGAGCCGTTAGCAGCCTTAACATACGGGAAGGCGTCAGCGGCGCTAGCCATACCGCTCGTAGCGAGAAGGGCGAGCATAGCGGCGCTCAAAACAATACTTTTTTTCATAATAATTTTCTCCAATTGGATTCATGCGGTAATACAACCTGTGGCGACCGCAAGCGCCATACAAGCTGGTCTCCCACCGCCCTCGCGAGTGGCCCTTTGGGGAAACCAACCGATACTAAATTCTATTCTGCCACGTTTGTGCCATTTTCTGTAACTTTTTTTCGTCTAGGCTGCGATGCATGACGGTTTGTTGTTTTCTCACAACAAGACGCCCATCAATCCAGACGTGGGAAATATCTTCGCGCCCAGCGCTATAAAGGAGCTGGCTGGCGGGGTCATAAACCGGCTGAGTGTCAAAGCCTCCCAAGTCAACCGCAATCATATCGGCGTCTTTGCCTTTTTCCAGTGAGCCGATCCTATCGTCCCAGCCAAGGGCCTTGGCACCGCCCAGGGTTGCGCTGTAGAGCAAGTCAGCGACCTTCATGCTTGTCGTGTCGCCGGCGATGGCTTTCCCGAGCATGGCCGCCAGGCGCGTCTCGCCCAGGAGGTCCAGCTTGTCATTGCTGGCTACGCCGTCTGTGCCGATTGCGATGTTGATCCCCTGTTGCATCATATGGGCAATAGGGGCGAATCCACTTGCCAACTTCAAATTTGAGCATGGACAATGCACAACGCTTGCTTTGGCCTTGGCAAGAATAGCTTGTTCATTGTCGTTTGGGTGAACGCAATGCACGGCGATGAAATTTTCATTGATGAGCCTCAAGCGACTTAAGCGTTCGATCGGCCGAACACCGTATTTCTGCAGCGACTCCTCAATTTCTGTCTGAGTTTCATCCACGTGCATATGGATTTTCGCATTGTGCCGAATGGCTAAATCACGGACTTTGACAAGTGTTTCGTCGCATACGGTGTACGGCGCGTGTGGACCAACCGTGACGCGAACGGTTCGGCTTTGATGAAAACGCTCAAACAGCGCTTCAGCGCAATGGAGATAGTCATCGTCGTTTTTTGCCATCGCAGACGGGAAGCCGATCACAATGCCGGAGACTGAACATTTCATACCAGCATCGGTGAATGCGCGGGCTATGTCTTCAGAGAAGAAGTAGTGATCACTTGCGCACGTGATGCCGCTGCGAATCATTTCTTCGGCAGCCAAAAGCGACCCTTCATAGCAAAATTCGGGACTCATCAGCTTACCTTCTGCCGGCCATATTTTCGTTTGCAGCCAATCCATCAAGGAAAGATCTGCCCCCATGCCGCGCAAGAGGTTCATCGGCGCGTGTGTGTGCGCGTTCACGAATCCGGGTAAAACAATATGGTTGGGTAGCTCGTAAACCTCATCGGCCGTGATTGTCGAGCAATCCTGCGTGGGCAATACCGCGACGACCTTTCCGTTGTCAAACAAAACACTATGATGAGTAAAAACGGAATTCACCGGAGCCATCGGCATGACGGCACCGGCGTGAATTAGTGTGGAAACGTGCATGTTTTTCACTCTTTCAAAGATCGGAGTCGTTAACGACACAAGGTTAACGGCTCCAAGATAAATGATTTAACGCAATACGTAGCCGTAGGCGCGCTTGCGGCCATCGGAATCCGTTTGAATATAAACGCCTTGCAATTCAGGGGCAAAGCCCGGCATTCGGTTAATGCCTTCTTCAAGCGCGAGGAAATATTCCAGGACGGCGCCGCCCCACACTTCCCCGGGAACACAACAAAGTACGCCAGGCGGATAGGGCAAAGCACCTTCCGCGGCGATGCGACCCTGAGCCTTTTCAAGGGGAATTAATTCAACATGGCCTCGGATAAACTCAAAGTGCGCCTGTTGAGGGAGCATGGCCATCTTGGGAAAATGATCTTTTCGAAACATTGCCTTTTGTAGCGCTTTGACATTGCGACTCTTATAGAAGTCATGCATTTCTTGGCAAAGTTGCCTGATGGTGTAGCCTCGATATCGCTCTTCGTGAGCGTGGTAAATGCTTGGTAAAACGGTCTCAAGGGGGGCGTTCTCGTCCAAAAGTTGCTCAAAACGCTTGATTTGCATCACCAAATGCGTCATTTTTGCCGTGTCTTCAGCAGGCGTCATCAAAAAGAGAATGGAATTCAGATCGCACTTTTCCGGCACGATATTATTTTCGCGAAGATAGTTTGCAAGAATCGTTGCCGGAACACCAAAGTCTTCGTATTCTCCTGTTTCTGTGTTGATGCCGGGGGTTGTCAGCAAGAACTTGCAGGGATCCACAAAATACTGCTTTTCCCCGTAGCCCTCGAAGGCGTGCCACTTTTCTCCGGGTTTGAAGTCAAAGAACTTTAAGTCCTGCGCCATCTCCTCAGTGTCAAAACTTTCCCAAGGTTGACCATCGACCTGATCGGGGATGAATGGGCGAATGTAGCGGCAATTTTTCAGAAGCAATTTACGAGCTTCTATGCCGACTTTGACGCAGTCAAGCCAAAGAGCTTTGCCAAGCTCGCCCTCGTGCATTTTTGCGTTGACGTCCAGGGCGGCGAAAAGTGGATAGAAAGGACTTGTTGATGCATGCATCATAAAGGCGTTATTGACGCGTTTATGTGGCACATACCGATCCTGTCCTTTGATATGGCTGTCTTTTTTATGAATTTGTGACGTCTGAGAAAAACCGGCTTGCTGTTTGTGAACAGACTGCGTAACAAAAATGCCGGGGTCGTCAGGGCCGAGTTCCAATAAAAGTGGTGAGCAATCTTTCATCATGGGGATAAATTGCTCGTAGCCGACCCAAGCCGAATCAAAAAGGATGTAATCACAAAGGTGACCAATACTATCAACGACCTGGCGGGCGTTATAGATTGTTCCATCGTAAGTGCCGAGCTGAATGACCGCCAAGCGGAAGGGGCGCTTTGCATTCGCTTTTTCAGGAGCTACTTCACGGACCAAGTCACGCAAATAGTTTTCGTTGAAGCAGTGCGCGTCAATGCCTCCGATAAACCCATAGGGGTTTCGAGCCGTTTCCAGATACACAGGCGTCGCGCCAGCTTGCAAAAGCGCGCCATGGTGGTTGGATTTGTGATTGTTTCGATCAAATAAAACCAGGTCGCCGGGCGTGAGAACGGCGTTAAGAACCACTTTATTGGAAGCGGAGGTTCCGTTTAAGACAAAGTAGGTTTTATCGGCGTTATAAATTTTGGCAGCCGCTTGCTGCGCAGCGAAGGGGGCGCCCTCGTGTATTAACAAATCCCCCATTGAGACGTCGGCGTTACAGAGGTCCGAACGGAAAATGGATTCACCAAAAAAATCATAAAAAGCGCGACCGGCGGGGTGGCGTCGGAAAAAAGCGCCGCCTTGGTGGCCTGGACAGTCAAACTGGACATTGCCGGCTTGAACATAGTCGACGAGGCTTCCAAAAAAAGGAGGGAGCATCTGAGTTTCATACTTTTTGGCTGCTTGATCGACTTGACGTCCGTAAAAATCACGATTGCTCGGATTGGTGTCCAAAACACCGTAAAGCGCTTCGGTTGGCAAGGCGACATCGGGTTCGCTGACAGCAAAAACCGGTAAATTGAGGTGAAGATCGCGTATACGGTCAAGCTTCCCTGCTTGGATATCTTTGCCAGAGAGCACGACCGCGGAGACTTCCATTAAATCCGCTTGATCAAAAGGAACAATTTCGCGATCGCAACGAATCGTTTGTTCGTAACCAGCGCTAACGGCGATTTTAATTGGACGCATAGTAGGAATATCCTCAAGTAGTGAGGTTGAATCGAAAAAACGGCTGCACTTTGTTGTGCGAGTGACTTTTGCCCAACGGGCTCTTAGCGTGAATTGTAAGGAAGTTAATGAACGACCGCACGCGATAAAGAAAAGTTTGCCGTCGGAATGCTAACCGATAACACTTATTAAGCGTCAGAACCTGCTTATGGCAGCCAAACAATGAGGCGTAATGTGCTGAGACGCCCCATGGTCAAACCTCGCACGCAATATGCCTGGAGCTCTGTAGCCTTCTAAAACCTCGGCGCCGGTCCCATTCCCTCATCAGTTTGTTGCTTGTTGACTGATCAGTGAGCCTTGGGTGGTTGTCGCAACGGAAAAGTCATTAAGGATTCTGCAAAGCGGTTGTTGCGAAGGCTTCATTTTGTCAGTCAATCCAATTTGCAGATTTTCGGGAGAAAGAAAAAGATTTTTGCAAATAGAACAAAAGATAAATCATTGAATATAAAGGATAAAAATAAGTTTTTGCAATGGGAAAAATTGTTGAAATCTGATAAAATCGACAGATTGGTAAAAATTTACGGAATGTGTTTTCAATGTCTGATAACGAAGATATCAAAGAGAATCCTAATGGTGAAGGCGCTCCTCAAGAGCAGGTTGATGAAGAACAGAAAGACGTTGGGTCAATGGTCGATATTGCTCAAGAGCTTTTGCCAGTTTCGCTAGAAGGTGAAATGAAACGGGCCTACTTGGACTACGCGATGAGCGTGATCGTGGGACGTGCTTTGCCCGATGTACGAGATGGTCTTAAGCCTGTGCATCGTCGCGTGCTCTACGCGATGGATCAAATGGGGAACACTTTTTCCCGTCCGACAAAGAAGTCTGCGCGTGTTGTCGGTGATGTGATCGGTAAATAT